>DATLSD010000010.1:0-51975 GCA_035534315.1 Elusimicrobiota bacterium | reverse complement strand
GTGTACTGCGGATTCTCGGGCGGCACCGCGAGGCGGCCCCGGGCGTCGGCCGTCTCCTGGTCCGCGTCGCCCGCGCCGTGGGCCACCCACACGCCGCCGCAGGCCAGCAAAATCGGCTCGACGCCGGTGACCAGGCCGCTGGCGGGCGTGAGCACTTCTATCTTGCCGTTCTTGCGCACGTGCATGTAGGGCTCGCGGTTGGCCACCACGAAGAGGGGCCGGCCCTCCAGCGTGATCTTGACGTGCTCCTTCAAGCGCTCCGAGGTCCACAAGGACGCGGCCTTGTGGCGCAGGTGCGCCTCTTCCTCGGCCACCGCGCGCGCCTCGGCCAGGCTTTCCGCCAAAAAGGAAGCCTCGGCCGCCAAGGGCTGGAAAAGCCCTTTGGGCAGCGGGGGCGCGTCGGCGGTCTCGCCCGCGCGGGTCTTGCGCATCCAGTCGGTGAGCTGATCCAAGGGGCTCATGACGTTCCAGCGCACGATCCAAAGCGTGACCAGGGAAATGATGAAGACCTCGATGAGAAGGCGCAGGAAATTGTTTTTCCAGAGCTCTTCGATGCGGACCTGGACGTAGGACGCGTCGTGGACCACGGCCAGGGCGCCCGCCGCGCCGCCTTTGGGTTCCAGAAGGGGCGCGACGTAGGCGTGCATCTCGCCCGAGGGCGCGCTGATGAGCGTGTCGGCGGGGCTCTGCTGGGCCAGGGCCTCGCGCACGGTTCCGGCCAGGGCCGGGACCTCGTCCGAGAGGGCGTGGGTGAAGGCCAAGGGCTTGCCCTGCGCGTCGAAGACCGCGATGCCGCTCAAGCTTCCGTGGTCGCCGTATTTGGCCACGATTTCCGCCAGGCGGCGCGGGCTCTTCGACTCGACGGCGGATTGGACGATGGCCCCGAAGGTTTCGGATAAAATTTCGCCGCGGCGGTTGAGATCGTTTAAGAGCGAGCGCCGCTCCTGGCGGGCCTGGAAAAAGGTCGAGCCCGCCGCCACGAGCGTGGCGGAAATAGCCAAGGCGACGATGAGTCTGGCCGTGATGCGCATAATCGGGCGGAGCCTCCGCTGTGCTTGATTCGTCCGGCGATCCGGGGTCCGCGAAAAATGGTGCCCAGTACAGGATTTGAACCTGTGACCTTTCCCATGTCAAGGGAACGCGCTACCGCTGCGCCAACTGGGCTCGGACGGGTATTTTAGCTATCTCGGCGTCCGACGATCAACTAGGCGGCGCGCGCGGCGGCAAAAAAGTAAAATGGAACGCGGTGGGAATCAAACGCGTCGCGGAACTGGCGGCGGCCCTGGGCCTCTTGTCGTCGTGCGCCCGGCCCAAGGCGCCCAAGGCGCTTTTGCCGGGCAGCCTCGTGGTCACCTACTACGGCAATCCGCTCTCCCGGCAGATGGGGATTCTGGGAGCGCTGCCGCCGCGGGAGATGACCAACCGCCTGGCCGACACGGCGCGGGCGTGGCAGGCGGCCGATCCGTCGGCGGTCGTGCGGCCGGGCCTGGAGCTCATCGCGGTGGTCGCCTCGAACAAGCCGGAGGGCGGCTCGTACTGCCTGCGCACGCCGCGGCCGGTCATCGAAGAGGTCATCGGCTGGGCGCGGCGCCGCGGCTGGCTCGTCGTGCTCGACATCCAGCCCGGACGCAGCACGGTGCTCTCGCAAATCGACTACCTGCGCCCGTACTTGGAGCGGCCGGACGTCGAGCTCGCGCTGGACCCGGAATTTGAAATGCCGCGGGGCGCGCGTCCGGGAGCGCGCATCGGACGCAGCGACGCCGAGGACGTGAATGTCGCCATCATCGAGCTCGCCAAGATTGTGGCCGAGCGCAGGCTGCCGCCGAAGCTTCTTCTGGTGCACCGCTTCACGGACGGCATGCTGCGCCGCCGCGACCGCATCCGCTTGGACCCCCGCGTGCAGGTGGCGATGGTCATGGACGGCTTCGGGACCCCGGGCTTGAAGAAGGCCATCTACCGTCGGGAAATCGAGCGCCGGCCCGTGGAGTACGCCGGCATCAAGCTCTTCTACAAGAACGACAAGCCGATGCTGACGCCCGCCCAAGTGCTGGGTCTTGAGCCGCGCCCCAGCGTCGTCATCTACCAGTAGATTTGTCCGGCCGCGCGGCCGAGAGCGCCTGCTTGAAGAAGCGCACCAGCCGCGGCCGGTATTCCACGCCGAACAAAGTGAAGGCCTGGACGTGATCTCCTCCCGCGACGGTCCACAATTCTTTAGGTTTCTTCGCGGCGCGGTAGAGCGCCAAGCCTTCCTTATAAGGAACAGTCCTATCCGCGGTGCCGCAGACGACGAGCACCGGAATCGGCGGCAGCCGCCGGATCATCTTGAGCGGCTCGTAGCGGTCGGAGACCAGCAAGAGCGTCAGCGGCCACTTAAAGGGCCAGGTCAGCCAGAACTGGGAGAGCTTGTCGCGCGCGATGGCCCGCCAGGACGAGAAGGGGGACTCCAGGGCCAGGGCGCGCACGCCCTGGGGGGAAAGCGCGACCGCGGCCACGGCCACGGCGCCGCCCAGGCTTTGCCCGAAGACCAGAAGCTTGTCCGGGTTAACGTCCGGGCGCGTGCGCGCGTAGTCCAAGGCCGCGACGGCGTCCTTAACCGCGCCCGATTCCGTGGGCCGCCCCGCCGAGGCGCCGAAGCCGCGGTAGTCGGGGATGAACACGTTGAAGCCCTTCTTGGCCAGCCAGGCGGAAAATCCCCATTGCGAGGTGATGTTGCCGCCGTTGCCGTGGAAGTGGACCACCGTGCCCAGGGCGGGCTTCAGGGCGGAATGAAAGAAGATGCCGGTCAGCTTTGTCCCGTCTTGGGACTTGAAGGTCGGCGTGTCGAAGGCCAGGCCCAGGCGCTGGGGTTCCTCGTAGACGCGGCTGTCGGGATAGAAGAAATAGCGCGTGCAGCCGGCCAGGAGCACGGCCAGGGCGCAGAGGCAAAGGGCGCGGCGCCGCACGTCAGCGCCCGATGTCCTCGTTCCAGAGCTTGGGGTTTTGGGCGATGAACTCGCGCATGAGCCGGATGCATTCGTCATTGGCCAAAATCCTGATCTGGACGCCGCGGGAGCGCAAAAAATCCGGCGCGCCGGGAAAATTTTGGGCCTCGCCGGCCACGACTTCCGGGATGCCGAACTGCGCGACGGCGCCCGAGCACAGGTAGCACGGGCTCAGGGTCGAGTAAAGAACCGCGCCGCGGTACGAGCCCACGCGCCCGGCGCGGCGCAGGCAGTCGATTTCCGCGTGGGCCGTGGGGTCGCCGTCCTGCACGCGGCGGTTGCGCCCCCGGCCGACGATGGCGCCGTCCTTGACCAGGACCGAGCCGATGGGAATGCCGCCCTCGGCCAAGCCTTGTCGCGCCTGCTCCAGCGCGGCCTCCATGAAAATCTCGTCGCCCATGATGCACGATTGTGCGTCATCCGCGCGGCCCTGTCAAGCCGGAAGGCGCGAAAAATCGTAGAATCTCGCGATGGAGCACCCCAAGACCAGCCATTTGACCGTTTTGCTCACCGACATCAAGGGGTTCACCGACAAGACCTCGCGCAAGTCGCGCGCGGAGATTCTGGCCATGCTGGAAAAGCACAAGGAATTGGTGCTGCCGGTCTTGACCGGCCGCGGCGGGCGCCTGGTCAAGACCATCGGGGACGCGTTCTTGATGACCTTCGAGAGCCCCACCGACGCCGTCCTGGCCGGCGTGGCGGTGCAAGACGCCCTGCGCGGCTACAATTCGGGCCGCGCGGCCGACGATCGCATCGACGTGCGCGTCGCCATCAACAGCGGCGAGGTGACGCTGGCCGACAACGACATCTTCGGCGATCCGGTCAACATCACGGCGCGCATCGAGGGCGTGGCCGAGGCGGGCGAGGTGTTCTTCACCGAGGCGGTCTACCTCGCCATGAACAAGAACGAGGTGCCCTCCAGCGAGATCGGCCTGCTGCAGTTAAAGGGCATCCCGGAGAAAATACGCGTCTACAAGGTCAAGCGCGAGCATCCGGTCGAAGAGCGCTCCGCGGCGGAGGGCGCTCCGGTCTTCTCGCCGGCGCAGGCGCCCCGGCCCGCCGCGGGCGCTTTGCCCTCCTCTGCGGCGGCCGCCATCCCGTCCGCCCGGCCGAGTTTTTGGCGCCGCGCGGGCGCGCTCCTTTTCGATTTGATTCTCTGCGGCATGATCGCGGGGTTTATCTGGCCGTCCCATCGCAAGGTCGTCGCCGCGCACTGGCATTTCGCGCTCATCTGGTTCGTCTACCTGATCGTTTTCTTCAAGCGCTGGGATTCCACGCCCGGCGGCTGCATCTTCAAGCTGGCCGTGGTCCGCAAAGACGGCAAGCCCATGACCCGGCACGAGCGCTTCGCGCGCGCGGCGGCCTCGCTGCTTTCGCTCTATTTCCTCATGCTGGGATTCTTGTGGGCCCTGTGGGAGAAGGACGGCCGCGGCTGGCACGATTTGATCGCCGGCACCCAGGTCGTCGACGCCGAGGCCTGCCCGACTTCCGCCCGTCCGGCCTAGAAATTCTTCAGGCCGCCGCGGCCAGCATCCGCAAAATCGCGCGGGAAAGATCGCGCTTGAAGACCTCGTCCGTGAAGGCCAACTCCGCGCGGAAAAACCCGTCCTCGCCTTTCTTCGCGCCGATGACCCGCGCCGCGCCTTGGCCCAGGCGACGGTCCCCCAGGAAAAAATCGAGGGAAAGCCGCTCGTCCCGGCGCAGGACGCACAGGGTCGAAAGCCGAGCCCGCGAGGCCGAGAGTTCCTCGAGCCAGCCCCAGGCGTCCTGGCGCGCGAGCTCGGGCGCGAAGGAGAACGACGCCGGAATTTTGCGCGGCAGGCGGGGCCTCACGGGCGCGCGCTCCCCACGGGGTGCCTGAAAATCCGCGCCGGGCCCGAGCCGTGCGGTATTTTTTCGCCGATGGTCCAAAAGGCGCGGCCGTCCCAGGCCAGTCCCGTCGGGCGGTAGCGGCCGTCGGCGTATTCGGTCAGGGGCACAAAGCCCACGGCCTCGTCGGGCCGTTCCAGGTTCAGGCGCACCAGCTCGCGGTCGGAGGAATCGAGCAGCCAGAGCGTCTTGCCGTCGTAAACCACGGCCGTCGGATCGGGATCCGGGCAATGGTAGGACGCGATTTCGGTCAAGTCCACGTCCATGATGTGCTGGTGCAGGACGTGCCGGTTGTCCAGCGTCCACAAATAGAGGCCGTCGAAGGCCATGCCGACGGTGCCCGGGTCCGTGCGGTATTTCTGCAGCGGGGTCAGATTGTCGTCGTCGACGCCGCGCGTGATGAGGCCGGAGGCGGAAAGCCGCCAGGCCTCGCCCTGGGCGAAGAGGATGCCCAGGGGCGTCTGGTTGGTGAAGTGGACGGTGCGGGCGATTTTAAGATCGGGCGGGGAATGGACGTAGTAGGACTGGGCGAACCAGTCCGCGGCCCAGAGATCCTTGCCGTCGAAGGCCAGGCCCGCGGGATGGCGATAGGGAACGTCCCAGAAATTTACCTGGGCGGCTTTTAGCGCCCGCTCGCGCGCGGCATGGCGCGCGGAAAGAATGCCAAAGCACAGGGCCAAGAAGCCGGCCAGCGCGAGAAAGTAAAGGGGCAGACGGCGCGGCCGGGGTCTGGGCCTGAGCGAGACGACCGTGCCGGCGGAGGCCAGCGCCTTGTCCAGGCAGGACTGGGCATTTTCCCTCGTCCAGGGCGGGGGGATGACCTCGCAGACGCCCAGGCGCATGAGAAGAACCGCGCGCGAGGCGTCGCGGCGCCTGGCGGCCGCTACTATTGGGAGCGTGGGCGCCGCGCGCAGGACTTCGCGCGCGTTTTGCGCCGCGTCGTCGTTTTCCGCGTCGGCGATGAGCACGGCGTCAGGGCGCCGCTCGCGCAGAATTTCAAGCATGTCCTCCACGCGGCCCGCGGGCAAGACGCCGTAGCCGGCTTCCCCGGCCAAGAGCGAAAGCTCCTGCCGCGCTTCGGGGTCCGCGCACAAAAGGCCCAGGGTGGGAGCCATGGCTATTCTCCCGGGCTGGGCGCGGGGATGACCAGCACGGCGCCGGGAACCGGCAGGCCTTGGCTGAACTTGCTTTCGTTGGCCCGATAGATTTTCTCCCATTGATCGGGATCGCCGTAGTAGCGCTGGGCCAATGAGCGCAGGGTGTCGCCGTCTTGGACCACGCGCGTTTTGGGCCAGTGCGGCGGCGCGGGCCGGCGCTTGGGCGTGGGCTTGGGCGCGGGCTTGGGCATGAGCGACTGAAGCTGGAGTTGGGACTGCTCTATCTCGTAGTCCATGACGTCTTTTTCCCGGTTCATGAGGCGGTACTCGTCCTTGAGCTCGCTGATGCGCTTTTGCAGCACCTCCAAGTCGCCGCTGAGGATTTGCTTGTTGGTGCCCTCCGACTGAACCTGGCTTTCGAGATCTTTTTTCTGCTGGGTCAGGCCGGCGATCGCGCTCGTCAGGCTCGCCGCGTCCGCTGCGGCCTGGCCCACGAAGTTGCCCGCGAACGACGGCGCGCCGAACTTGTAGTTGACGCTGACCTCGTAGCCGCCGCCGGGGCGGTTGGTTCCGTCCCAAGGGACGGTCATGGCCGCGTCGATGACCAGCGGCGAGAAGTCGACCCCGAAGCCGAAGGCCACGGTGTTGACGCCGTAGAGTTCGAAGCCGCGGCCCAGGCGCAGCTTCAAGAGCCCCTGGTCCAGGGAGGCCTCCACGCCCGGATCGAACTCCAAGAGGCCGCTGCGCATGCGCAGGTCGCTCGCGAAGGTCAGGTTGCGCCAGGTGTAGGCCGCGCCCAGGTTGACCACGGGATAGGGCAGGCCCACGCCGGTGGCGAAATTCATGACGGAGAGTCCGCCCTTCAATCCGTAATTGGATTCGGCCATCACGCCGCCGTCAAATCCCAGGCCGATGTGGCTCTTCGCGCCCGGGTGGGGGGAGACGCTTAATATCCTGAAGTTGCCGCCCACCTTCAAGGGCCGCGAGAGATCGAGTTGAGGGACGCTGAGGAGCTGGCCGTAGTTGAAGAGGACGTTGTCCGCGGCGTCGCCGTTGCCTTGGCGCTCGCCGAAATAGCCCAGGCCCACCGTGGCGGTGTTGATGGGGTCGAAGGGGCGGACATAGGCCGCGGAGACCAGGGTGAGCGGCCCGTCGGGAGAATCAAGGCGCCCCAGGTTTCCGGCGGCCTGGGTGTAGGGCGTGTTGGCCTCGCCGGCCGGGTTGAAAAACATGCCGAAGGGATCGGCCGCGATGGCGGTGTAGGCCATGCCCATGCCCATGGCCGCCGCGCCCGGCTCGGCGTCGTAGAAGTCCGCCGCGCGCGCGGGCGGGGCGAGGAAAGCCAGGCACAGGGAGAGCACGAGCCAGCGGGCTGCCACGCCTAAAATATAGCCAAGGCTCGTGAATAAAATATTGCGGGAAAAGGGCTTTTTAGCCCAGCTTGTACTTGACGCCCATGCCGCCCTCGGGCCAGTCGCAGACGATGTTGTCGAAGGGGCAGAGCATGCGGCAGGCGCCGCACTCGATGCAGTTCTCGTAGTTGACGATGACTTTGCGGCCGTCCTCGTGCCACTCGTAGACCTTGGCCGGGCAGACGGTCGTGCAGGGCTTGGTTTTGCAGGCCCCGGCGCAGGGGGAATTGGCGGAGGCGTCCTTCAAGGTGATGTGCGCGTTGGGCGACTTTTTCCATTCCAGCGTGCCCAATTTCGCCTCGACGGTGAATTCGATTTTCGGTTCGGCCATAAATTTAGACGGCGGCCTTGCGCAAAGGCCAAAGATCGCGCGCCATGCGCAGGAACCCGCGCTTCTTGATCAAGCCCAGGGCCTTCTTCAAGTGATCCTTCTTGGGTTCGCCGTCCGCGGAGAAGCGCATGTGCGCCAAGTCGCAGGCGAGCTTGGGGTAGAACTCCAGAAAGCCGGGGCTCTTTTCGACCGCTTCCTCCAGGTACATGGTCTCCTCCATGTCCTTCAAGACGTAGCTGTCCTGGAGCTTTTGCACGTAGGCGGACAGCGCGGCCTTGGAAAAATCGTTCTTGGCCTTGGCCTCGATGACGGTCTCGCCGGCGAGCTTGCCCGAGGTCATGGCCAGGTTCGAGCCCTCGCGGAACGCGGGGTTGGTCATCTGCGCGGCGTCGCCCGCGATCAAGAATCCGTCCGCGGCCAAGGGCGGCATGGAGCGGATGCCGCCCTCGGGAATCAAGTGCGCGGAATACTCCAGCGTCTTGCCGCCCGAGATGAGCTTCTTGATGAGCGGGTGCGCCTTTAAAATTTCCAGGTGATCGGAAGGGCGGATGCCTTTTTTCTGGTATTCGGAGAGCTTGCAGCCCACGCCCAAGGACACGCTGTCCTTGTTGGTATAGATAAAACCGTAGCCCAGCATGCCCAGCGTCACCGAGCCGAAAAGCTCCATGGTGGCGCCCTCGCCGGGGTTCAAGCAGAAGCGGTCCTCGATGGTCTTGGAATCGAGCGCGATGACTTCCTTGGCGCCCAGGGCGACCTCGGTGGATTTAAGCTCGGCGCGAAAGCCCGCCTTCTGCGCCAAAAGCGAGTTGACGCCGTCGCAGGCCAGGACCACCGAGGCCAGGAGTTCGTCGCCCTCCGAGGTCTTGATGCCGACGATTTTGCCGTCCTTCTTGACCACGTCGCGCACCGTGACGCCCGTGAAGACCTCCGCGCCCGCGGCCTCTGCCTTTTGCGCGTACCAGCGGTCGAACTTGACCCGGATGATGGTAAAGCAGTTGGGCACGCCCTCCAGGAATTTGAGGGACTTGTAGCCGACGGTGATCCAGGAGTCGTCGGTGGTGATGCAGGTTTTCTGCTCGACCACCGGCCGTTCGACCGGGGCGTCGGGCTCCTTCCAAAAATCGGGGACGATGTCGTGGAGCATGCGGGAATAGAGCACCGCGCCCTGCACGTTCTTGGCGCCGGGGTATTCGCCGCGCTCCAGGAGAGCCACTTTCAAGCCCGCCTTGGCCATGGTGATGGCGGCGGAGGTGCCGGCCGGGCCGGCTCCAACGACGATGGCGTCGTAGGCGTCGTCGGACACGGAGTTACGAGCTCTGGGTGGGGCGGCTCGTGGCGCTGTTGGCCGCTTCCAGAAGATCCTCGGGCTTGAAGGGCTTGGTCATGAAGCACGCGACTTGAGGAAATTTTTGGAACAAGGCGCGCGAGGGCTCAAGAGCCGTCAACACGACGACGGGAATGTCCTTGGTCTTCTCGTCCTGGGCCACGGCGTTTTGCAGGGAGTAGCCGTCGATGCCCGGGAGCATGACGTCTAGGACCAGCAGATCGGGCGAGACCCGTCCGATCTCGTCCATGGCCACGCGCCCGTTGTCGCAGGAGAAAACCTCGAAGCCGCCCTGCTCGAGAGTGTATTTGATGAGGTTGACCATCTCCGGCTCGTCGTCCACGACGAGGACTTTTTTGGCCATGCGCGAAGACCATATCAATTCCCGAGCGCGAGTGTCAAACAACGGCTTTTGGTATAATGACTCAGCCCATGCCCCTCGATTTGGAAAATCTCAACCCCCGGCAGAAAGAGGCCGTCGTCCACGGAGAAGGCCCGCTTCTCATCCTGGCCGGCGCGGGCACCGGAAAGACCCGCGTCATCACGCACCGCATCGCAAAGATTATCGGCGAGGGCGTGCCCGCGTCGCGCATCCTGGCCGTCACCTTCACCAACAAGGCGGCGGAGGAAATGCGCCGCCGCATCGAAGAACTCGCGCCCGGCGCGGGCGCGCAGGTTTGGGCGCACACCTTCCACGCCTTCGCCGCCAGGCTTCTGCGCCAGCACCACCAGCTTCTGGGCCTGGGCCGCTACTTCACCATCTACGATTCGTCGGATCAAAAGCGCCTCGTGGCCGAGGCCATGAAGCAAATCGGACTTGAGGGCCAGACGGCCAAAGCCTCGATGTACTTGAGCTTGATTTCCCGAGCCAAGGACGATTTGCTCGACGCCAAATCCTACTCCATCTACGCCGCGGCATCCTCGGACCTGGCCCGGCAGACGGCCGCGCGCATCTATGAAATCTACCAGCGCGGCTTGGACGCCTCGGGCGCGCTCGACTTCGGAGACTTGCTGCTCAAGGCCTGCCACCTTTTAAAGGAGCACCAAGCCGTGCGCGAGTACTACCAGGAATACTTCCTGCATATCCTGGTCGACGAGTACCAGGACACCAACCACGCGCAGTACATCCTGACCAAGACCCTGGCGGCCAAGCGCCGCAATCTCTGCGTGGTGGGCGACGACGACCAGAGCGTGTACTCCTTCCGCGGTGCGGACATCCGCAACATCCTCGAGTTCGAGCGCGGCTTCAAGGACGCCAAGGTGGTGGCCCTGGAGCAGAACTACCGTTCGAGCGCCAAGATTCTGGAGGCCGCGGGCCAAGTCATCCGCAACAACGCCCGGCGAAAGAGCAAGAGCCTTTGGACGCAGGCCGCGGCGGGCGAGAACGTGGGCGTCCTGGAGCTGCCCAACGAGATGGAGGAGGCGCGCTGGACGGTCCACGCCATCCGGGATCAGTTCGCGCGCGGCCGCAAGCCTTCCGAGATAGCGATTTTCTACCGCACCAACGCGCAGAGCCGCTCCTTCGAGGAAGCCCTTTTGCGCTCGGGCATCGCCTACCGCATCGTGGGCGCGATGCGCTTCTACGAGCGCAAGGAGGTCAAGGACGCCCTGGCCTACGCGCGGCTGATGCTCAACGAGAACGACTCCGCGAGCCTGGAGCGCGTCATCAACGTGCCGCCGCGGGGATTCGGGCAGACTAGTCTCGATCGGGTCAAGAGCTACGCGCAGGGACAGGGCTTGACGCTGTGGGAGGCCCTGCGCCGCGCGGATCAAATTCCCGCCTTGACCGCTCACGCCCGCAAAGCGGCTTTTTCTATCGTCGCGACGTTGGAGAAGCTGCGCGCCGCGGTCGCGTCGCTTCCCGTGGGCCAGGCCATGACCCGCCTGTTGGCGGACACGGGCTACTGGCAATGGCTTGAGATCGAGGCCGAAAAAGATCCGGAAGCCAAGACCCGCATGAACAACCTGCAGGAGCTCTTGAACGCCGTGCAGGAGTACCAGGAAAAGGCCCTGGCCGCGGGCGAGGACGCGTCCTTGTCGCGCTATTTGGAGGCGGTGTCCTTGCAGAGCGACCTGGACCGCGCCGACTTTAACCAGGCCGCGGTGACTCTAATGACGGTTCATCTGGCCAAGGGCCTGGAGTTCCCCGTGGTTTTTCTGACCGGCCTCGAGGAAGGGCTTTTTCCCATCGGACAAAGCCTGACGCAGGATGATTTAGAGGAGGAGCGGCGGCTCTGCTACGTGGGCATGACCCGGGCCAAGGAGCGCCTGTTTATGATTTACGCCGCCACGCGGCGGCTTTTCGGCCACGTCTACGCTAATTTGCCGTCGCGCTTTCTGCTCGAGGCCGGGCTCTTGGGCGGAACGTCGGCGCCCAAAGCCGCGATTGCGGGCGACGGCGCTTTTCCCGATAGGGCGCCAGGGACCACGCACCTTCCGGCGCCGAGCGACGCGCCGCGGCGGCGCATCTCCTCGGCCCGCGTGGGCATGCGCGTGCGCCATCCCGACTTCGGCTTGGGGCTGGTGCTGGAAAAATCCGGATCCGGAGACGGCCTGAAGCTGACGGTCCGCTTCGACAACGGCCGCACCGCCAAGCTGCTGGTCCGCTACGCGCCGCTGGAACCCGCGTAGAGACGCGATGAAGGTCACCCTGGTGCTGTGTCCGCGCTGGGATCCGTGTTGCCCGGTGGCTTCCTTTGGTCTTTTATCCTCGCAGCTCAAAATGAGGGGCCATGACGTGGAAATCGCCGATTTAAACCGCGTGATGACGATGTTGGACGTGGCTAGCGGATACAAGTCTTGGGGACACTTGGGGACTGGCGACGCGGGAACGTCTCCGGAATTTGTCCGGAGCCTGTTTTTTAACTATAGAGGCTGGCTTGAAAGCTACGCTCGGAAGTTGGTTTCTAACGGCTGCCGACTGTTCGGTTTCTCGAGCTATTATTCCAATCATCTCGCATCGTTGGAATTCGCAAAAATTTTAAAGAAAACGGCGCCCGACATTAAGATCGTGTTTGGAGGGCCGAATTGCCTGCGTTTCTCATTCTGCTTGAGCTGCGTCCGGGAGGACTGCGTGGACGGGGTCGTTTTCGGCGAGGGAGACATTTCATTCCCCGGGCTGGTGGACGGCTTTGAAGCGACTGGGCGCCTGCAGGCGGGACCTGGAATCCTCTTGAAGGATGACGAGACGACTTGGAAGAATGAGCAGGAGATCGTGGATGATTTGAATCGTTTGCCCTATGCCGACTACTCGGGCTTTGCCATGCTGGATACCTACGAAGCAAAAATGATTCACACGGCGCGCGGCTGCATCCGAAAATGCGTTTTTTGCTCCGACTGGCGCCAAATGAGTTTTCGGCGCATGGGCGGCCGGCGCATTTTCGATGAAGTGGCCCATCAACTTTCGAGCCATCCAAAAATGAATCGTTTTATTTTCGGCGATTCGATTTTAAACAGTTCGATGCCGGACCTTTTGGAATTTTGCGATCTTGTCCTGGGGCGCGGGCTGAAAATCTCCTGGGAAGGCTACGCGATTGTCCGTCCGGATATGCCCCCTCGGGCCATGGAAGCGATGCGCCGTTCCGGCTGCCGCGGGCTTTATTACGGAGTCGAGACGGGATCCAGCCGGCTTTTGCGCGACATGGGCAAAGGAGTGCCGGCGGCGCTAAACGCCGAAATTTTGCGCCGGACAACCGAAGCGGGAATCAGCAGCGTGGTGACTTGGATGGTGGGATTTCCCACGGAGACCGAAGAATTTTTCGAGGAGTCCTTGGATTTTTTAAGGGCCAATGCGAAGAATATAGGCATGTTAGGGATGTCTCTTTTTTCCATCCAAGAAATGCAAGATATATCTGAACGCTTTAATTTCGCGCCGGGCCAGCATGATTTGTTCTGGAATACCAAGGACGGCAAGAATACCTTCCCCGTCCGGCTTAAAAGGATGCGGCGGACTTTTGAAGCCGCCGCCGAGGCTGGGATTTATGCTGGCTGTTGGGGCATTTCGTCTCTCTCCGAATGGGAGCGTTGCGAGCAAGAACTGATGGGTCGCTATGAATCATGGTTGGCGGCGGCCCCTCATTGACGCGGCCGAGGGCCTCCCTCTCCCGCCGCGGATCGGGCATCCTGCTGCACCCGACGTCCCTGCCCGGGCCTTGGGGCGTCGGCGACCTGGGTCCCGCCGCGCATTCCTTCCTGGATTCCTTGGCGGCTTGCGGGCAATCCTGGTGGCAGATGCTGCCCGTGGTTCCGGCCGGCGCCGGCTCGTCGCCGTACAGCGCCCGCTCGGTCTTCGCGGGCGAACCGCTGCTCATCAGCCCCGAGCTCCTGGCCGAGGCCGGATATTTAAGCCCGGGCGACTTGAATCCGCCGCATCTTCCGGAGGACCGCGCCGATTTCGAGGCCGCTTGGCGCGCCAAACGACCGTTGTTTGAGCGGGCTTACGAGTCTTTCGAGCGCGGCGCTTCCGATGCCGCGCGCCGCGATTTTGAGTCTTTCCGCTCCGCCAACAAGGCCTGGCTCGACGACTGGGCTCTTTTCTCCGTCCTGCGCGAGGCCAACGGCGGCGCCGCGTGGACTAGGTGGGAAGACGGCCTGCGCCGGCGTGAGCCCGAAGCCCTGGATAAGGCGCGCCGGGACTTGGCGCGTCCGCTTCTTATCGAGATGTTCGTGCAGCACCAGTTTTTCCAGCAATGGGGCAAGCTGCGCGCCCGCGCCCAAGGGTTGGGCATGGGTTTTATCGGCGACATCCCGATTTTCGCCGCGCACGACAGCGCGGAGGTCTGGGCCCACCAGGACATTTTTCAGCTAGACGGCAAGGGAATGCCGGCGGCCGTGGCCGGAGTGCCGCCCGATTACTTCAGCCGCACGGGCCAGCTTTGGGGCAATCCGCTCTACCGTTGGGACGAGATGCGCCGGCGCGGCTACGCGTGGTGGATAGAGCGCTTTGGCCGCGCCTTCGAGCGCTTCGACGCGGTGCGCCTCGATCACTTCATCGGCTTCCATAATTACTGGGAGATTCCGGAGGGCTCTAAGACCGCGGAGACGGGCCGCTGGGTTCCGGGTCCCAACGATGAATTGTTTCTGCGCGCGAAAGAGGCTTTGGGGCCGCTGCAGTTCATCGCGGAGGATTTGGGCGTGGTGACGGACGGCGTCAAGGCCCTGCGCGACAGGCTCGGGTTGCCCGGCATCCGAGTGCTGCAGATGGCCTTCGGCACCGACTTGGAAGCCGACAGCTACCTTCCCCACAATTACCCCGAGAACTGCGTGGCCTACACGGGCACGCACGACAACGATACGACCTTGGGCTGGTTTAATGACTCGGGCGGCGAGAGCAGCACGCGCACTAAAATCCAAATCGAGAAAGAGCGCGCCGCGGTCCTGCGCTACGTGGGCACGGACGGCCGGGAAATCAACTGGGATTTCATTCGACTGATCTTTTCCTCGAAGGCAAATACGGCCGTCGTGCCCATGCAGGATATCCTGGGCCTCGGCTCGCAGGACCGGATGAATCTTCCCGGCACGGCCGAGGGCAACTGGCGCTGGCGCATGAAGGAAGGCGCGTTGACGCCGGATATTCGCGCCCGCCTCTCCGGGCTTATTAAGGAATGCGGCCGCTGGCCGAAGCCTTAGCTTAGACTGCGGCGGCCGGCGATGCTTCCGGCGCCGGCGCCGGTTCCGGCTCGAAGCGCCGCAGGCTGGGCGTCAACGCCGCCGCGATCAAGATGAGCACGCCGCCCAAGGCGACTACCGCCGCGTCGTTGTTGTGCAAAAACGCCTCCATCACGCCGCCCAGGCCCAAGGACACCAGGATTTCTGGGATAACGATGAACATGTTGAAGATGCCCATGAAGATTCCGTACTGCTCGGCCGGCAGCTGCTCGACGAGGATGACGTAAGGCATGGAGACGATGGAGGCCCAGCCGATGCCCGCCGCGATCATGGGAAGATAGAGAAGCTCGGGATTGCGGATCCAGGGAACGGCGAAGAGCCCGGCGCCGCAGGCCAGGAGCGCCAGGCCGTGAGTGTAGGCGCGTCCGATGTAGCGCACCAGAAACGGCAGGCACAGGGCGAAGAGGGGCGCGGCCAAGCCTTTGACCATCATGGTCCGCGCCGCCCAGCGGATGCCCTGCTCGTAAAGGGCGCTGTGCGGGTTGGTCGCGCCGAAGACGACCTGGGCCACGGCGATGGAGTAGTAGATCCACATGCAGAAAAGCCCCATCCAAGTGAAGAACTGGATGACGGCCAGCCGCTTCATGGCCGAGGGCATATGGAAATAGCAGTCCTTCGTTTCCGCGAACCACTTCTTGAGCGCCGGCCAGAGCTTTTCCGCCTCGTGGGGGCGGGCGAAGGGCTCGTCCGGCGGGTATTCCGGCGTGGTCGCCACGCTGAAGAACACCGAGAGGAAAAGAATGACGGCGCAGGCGTAGAAGGAGAGGTGCGCCGCGTCCTTTCCGAAGCGGGACAAGAAGGGAAAGACCTGGTTCAAGTCCACCGACGCGATGAAGTTGCCCAAGATGGTGCCCAGGCCGATCATGAGGCTCTGCAGCGCGTAGCCCGTGGGCCGCTGCTCCGAGTTCTGCGTGTCCGCGACTAAGGCTCGGAAGGGCTCCATGGTGACGTTTAAGGACGCGTCTAAAATCCACAGGAGTCCCGCCGCCATCCAGAGGGAGGAGGCGTCGGGCATGAAGCACAGCGCCATCGAGGCCAGCGCCGCGCCGGCCATGAAGTAGGGGCGGCGGCGCATCCGGAGCGGCGCGATCCAGGTCTTGTCGCTCAGGTAGCCGATGATGGGCTGGATGATGAGCCCGGTCGCGGGCGCGGCCAGCCACAGCAGCGGAATCTGATCCGGCTTGGCGCCGAGCTTCTCGTAGATGGAGCTCATGCGCGCGAACTGGATTTCGAAGCCGTGCTGGATGCCGAAGAAGCCCACGCTCATGTTGACCAGCGCGAGCAGGGAAAGATTGGGGCGCTTGGTGCTCACCGGCTACTTCCAGAATCCCGTGTGCGCGGCGATGGAGGTGGCGACGAAGAAGGCGGCCCAGAGCGCGGCGGCGGCGGCGACGGCGGCGAAGCGGTTCTTGGGGTAGAGCTTCGCGGCGACGAGCTGCGGACCCAGGATGAGCAGGGGGCCCAGGATGCCGACGGCGTTTCCCGTCACGTTGTACCAGCGTCCCGCGGACATGAAGATGGGCACCAGGAACAGGTTGCCGATCATTCCGACCAGGAGGTAGAGCGGGCGGATGCCTTTGAGGTTCTCAAGGGCCTTGGCGCGCGCCGCGGGCTCGGACCGCGGGTCCTTCATTTGGCGCAGGGCCTGGCGGTTGGCCAGGATTTGCGGAAGCGTGAAGCCGGTGAAGACCGCGGTGGCCGCGATGCCCATGGCCTGCACGAGCCAGGCGTGGGCCAGGATGGGCCACGCGGCGGCGACGGCGGCCGCGGAGCCCAGGCTGATCAATGTCCATTTCCAGCGCGGGAATGTTTTCCCGGAGGCCAGCTGCGAGAGAATGTAGATGGAGCCGGCCGCGCCGATGAGCGCGTTGCCGATGAGCGCGGCGCTGCCGCTGGCTAAAAACGTCGGGAAGTTGAGCAGGTTGCCCGCGATAAGCGTCATCTGCGAGAGGGCGCTCACGCCGGAGAGCCGCTGCCGGGCGAGCGCGGCCTCGGTCCCGCCGCTCTTCAAGAGCCGCAGGTTCTTGCGGTTGGCGGCGATTTGCACCCAGGGAAAGAAGAAGAACGTCACGTTGGCGGCCCAGCCGGCGATGGAAGAGAGCAGCGCGTAGTGCGCGATGACCCAAGGCGCGCCCAGGGCGGCGGCGACGGCGACGGCCGCGACGGCGGCGGTGAAGGCGACGGCGCCCAGCGAGCCATAGCCGGATTCCTTGGCCGTCTTGGCGGCGGCCGTCGGCCCCTTGTCCAGGCGCAGGACAGCGCCCTCGCCGGGCGGCAGCTCGGCGGTTGTTTGGACGCCTAAAGCGGGAATATGAACGTTGGCGCTAAGGCCGGCGTCGGTCGGATTGGCCAGAACGGCATAAGCTGGGGCATTCGGATTGCCGGCGGACTTGAGCAGGTAGCCGACCCAGGCGGCGCTTTGATCGGCGGGCTCCAAGGGCTCTAAAACGGCGTCGCCCAATTCTTTTTTTATTTCCTTGGCTTGAGCGAAGAGAGACTGGAAAAACGGCGCGATGTCCGGATGCTGGGCGGCCCAGGCGGACCAGTCCACGCTGACGGGCACGGAAAAGGGGACGGCCTTGGGGAAGTCGCTGGGGTCGGAATGGTCGAAGCCGATTTCCTGCGACGCGTAGAAGAGCAGGTTGCCTGGAACGAGCAGCGTCATGAGCGCCGCCGCCTTCCAAAGCCGGCCCAGCCCGCTTATGGGCCGGCGGCCGATGGCGGCTTGGCGCTGGGGCGCGGCCTCGTCGTGGTTGCCGATGAACTGCAGGCCGGTCGCGCCGCCTTTCTGCCAGGTGAGGAAAGAGGCTTCCCGGATGGCCTGCCGGATGTCGCTTGAGACGCCGTTCATCCAGGCGTCGTACCAGCCGTACTGGCCCTCGCTGGTATCCATGTCGTTCTTGTTGTAGATGGAGTCAAATCCGATGTCCGAGAGCGCGTCGCGCAGGGCATAAGCTTCCGCGACATAGGCCGCGGAGGGATTTCCTTTCCGCCCGGTTTCCATCAACTGGGCGAGAAATTCTTGATGAGGCGTCTGGCGGCCCCAGAGCCCGGAGAAGGCCGCGTTGACGAGCTGGTAGGCCATGTCCACGCGCAGGCCGTCGACGCCGCGGCCGACCCACTCGGCGGCGATGGCCGACATGGCGTCGCGCGTGTCCTGGCGCGAATAGTCGATTTGGGCCGTGTCCTTCCAGTAGGCCCGCGAGCCGAAGGAGTTGTAGCCGCCGTAACTGACCCAAATCCAGCGGTTGAGTTTTTGGCTGAAATAGGAGAAATATCCTTCGGGAGGCTTTTGCGCGTCGCCTTCGACTTCCCGATGGATGAAGAACTCCGGATGCTCGGCCAAAAGGCGCGAGTCCTGCGAGGTATGGTTGGGCACGAAATCGAGCACGACCTTCAAGCCCGCGGCGTGGGCCCGCTCGACGAAGCCCTTGAAGTCTTCCAGCGTTCCCAGCTCCGGATTGACCGCCGTGTGATCTTGGATGGAGTACGGAGAGCCGCCGGCGTCGCCCACTCGGTCGCGCAGGCCGATGGGGAAGATGCCCATGGTCCAGACGGCGTCGTAGCCCATGGACTTCAAGTCGGCCAAGTCCTCCGAGGAAAAATCGGCGAAGAATTTCTTGCTCGACGAACTCTGCGGCCGCCCGCGCCAAGCGCGCCAGCCTTCCAGGTTGAAGGCGCGCGGGAAGATTTCGTAGACGCGGGCCTTTTGCATCCAGGAGGAGGGCCGGGCCGCGCGGAATTCCTCCTGCAGCGTCTTGATGCCGTCCTCCAGCAGATTTTGAAGTTGGGTGTTTTTCGCGGCTGCGTTTAATTTCGCGCCGCGCAGGGCGTTGACGCGGGCTTGCAGCCCGGCAACGGATGGGATTTCTCGCGCCGGGGAAAGCAAAGCGTCCAAGTACTCGAAATACTGCCCCAGGTGATGGAGAATGGACGAGGGCCCCAGATCGGATTCGATTTCACGCTTGGAGTAAGCAAAGCCTTCCAGGCCCGCGTTCCTGGCCGAGAACATCTCGTCCTGCCGTCCCGCGACGTGGAAAACGAAGGGATTGACGCGCTGGCCCTGGTTGGTTTTGGTTCCGCGGCTTAAAACGGCGCGCAAGAGGTCCGCGCGCCGGGAGAGAGGCGGGGCCGGGAGTTGAGAGTCGGGCGTAGCTTCATCGGAAGCGGCCAGAGCCAATTGGGCGTCGTGGCTCAGAGCTTCCTCGGAAGCGGAAGGATTTTTGGCCCCGGCTAGGAAACGCAGGAATTTTTTGTCCTTGAGCAGCTGCAGGTATGCCAGCGGGTGCACGGATGCCTGATGGGAGAGGATCGTGACGGCTGTCGGAGCGTGCTTTTGGGCGTTCTCCGCGGGTTGCGGCGCGGTGGCGAGCTCCGAGCTCGCTGCCGCGGGCGCTTCTTCCCGCGGCGCCTGGGTCAGAGTTCCGGTTTGGGCCGAGGGCGGCAGCATTTCCTGCCGGCTCAGCGCGGCGGCGGGCATCGGAGCAGGCAAGTTCGGCAGGGCGGCGTTGAGGGGAATATTCGTCTCGATGTCTAGGGCGGCCGGGGAAAGGGCATTTTCCGAGACCGGAACGCCCGCCGCGATGCCGGAAGCGGAGGCGCCCGCCGCCAAATCAGGCCCGTCTATTTCCTGCGCGGCTAAGCGGTATCCCGCCGCTTGCGGGCCGACTCCCAGGATGAGGAACGATATAAGGATGCTGAGGGTTTTGCGGATGAGTCTGGAGACGCGTCCCTCGCTCCCGGTCATACGCTCATTGTAGCTTGCGATGATTGCTGAGGCCTGAAGCCATTGGTCCCTAAAGGATGGGCCAATAGGGCCCCGTTTTTTGGGTCCCAAAGGCCCAGGACGCAGGCCCCGCGCGAGGCGTGGTTTCGCGGCGATTTGATATAATGCCCGCGCGCCACCACCGCCTATGAGCCTCGGCCTTGAAGACGTTCGAAAAATCGCCAAGCTGGCCCGCCTGAGGCTTTCTTCCGAGGAGGAGAGCCTCTACCGCGAGCAGATGGGCAAGATATTGGACTCGGTCGCCGAGCTCTCCCGCGTGGACACTTCGAAAGTGGCGCCGACAACGTCGGTTTCCGGCGCTTCCGGCGCCTGGCGCGAGGATGAGGCCCGGGCGTTTTCCGGCGCGGAAAAGATTCTCTCGCTGGCTCCGGAGCGGGAAGGCTCCTATTTCAAGGTGAGGAAGGTCATCGAGGGATGACGACCATCGGATTGTCGGCCGGCGACATCGCCGCGGGCGTGGCCGGCGGCAAGTTTTCCGCCGAGGAAGCCGCGCGCGAGCACTTGGCCCGCGTAAAGGAAAAGGACGCCCGCGTGAGGGCCTTTGTCTCGGTGCTTGAGGAACAGGCCCTGGCCCAGGCGCGCGCGGTGGACGCCAAGAAAAAGCGCGGCGAGAAGCTGGGGCCGCTCTGCGGCGTGCCCGTCGCCGTCAAGGACAATATCCTCATCGAGGGCGTGGAGACTACCTGCTCGTCAAAAATTTTGAAAGGCTATGTCGCGCCTTACGACGCCGACGTCATAGAACGGCTCCGCAAGGCCGACGCCGTGTTCATCGGCAAGACCAACTTGGATGAGTTCGCCATGGGCTCCTCGACCGAGAACTCGGCGTTCTTCAAGACCGCCAACCCGTGGAATCCGGACTACGTCCCCGGCGGTTCCTCGGGCGGCTCGGCCGCGGCCGTGGCCGCGGGCTTTTGCCCATTGGCCTTGGGCTCGGACACCGGCGGGTCCATCCGCCAGCCGGCGGCATTGTGCGGCGCGGTGGGCTTGAAGCCCACCTACGGCGCGGTCTCTCGGCGCGGCCTCATCGCCTTTGCCTCGTCCCTGGATCAAATCGGCCCCATCACGCGGACCTCGGCCGACGCGGCCCTGGCGCTTTGCGTCATCGGCGGCCACGACCCGCTTGATTCCACGTCCTCGCCGGAGTTCGCTCCGGGCAAGATTTTGGATGAGCTGTCGCAAAACCTGGCCGGCCTGCGCATCGGCATCCCCAAGGAGTATTTCATCAAGGGCATCGACCCCGAGGTGGAGGCGGCGGTGCGCGCCGCGCTCAAGGTTTTCGAGAAGTTGGGCGCCAAGGCCAGCGAAGTGTCTTTGCCGCACACGCCCTACGCGATCAGCACCTACTATCTCATCGCGCCCTCGGAGGCCAGCTCGAACCTGGCGCGTTTCGACGGCATCCGCTACGGGCGGCGGGCGCAGGAAGCCGCCACGCTCGAAGAAGTCTACGAGCGCTCGCGCGGCGAGGGCTTCGGCCCCGAGGTCAAGCGCCGCATCATGCTGGGAACCTACGCCCTGTCCTCCGGCTATTACGACGCCTACTACGCCAAGGCTCAGCGGGTCAGGACGCTCATCAAAAAAGATTTCGAGGAGGCCTTCGCGTCGGTCGATTTGCTGCTGACGCCCACCGCGCCCTCGCCGGCCTTCAAGTTCGGCGAGAAGACCAAGGATCCGCTCTCGATGTACCTATCCGACGTGTTCACCATCCCCTCGAACCTGGCCGGCAACGCCGCGGTGTCGGTTCCCTGCGGCCTGACGCGCGCGGGGCTTCCCATCGGCGTGCAGCTCATCGCCGATCGTTTCGCCGAGGGCCGGCTTTTGGCCGCGGCCGCGGCGTTCGAGCGGGAAAGGCCCTTCCCGAGGCTCAATTGAGGATGAATCAGGAATTTTCCGCCGGCGGCGTGGTTCTGAAGGACGGGCAAATGGCGCTGGTGCAGGTCGTCAACCTGAAAAAAGAAAAGGTTTGGACTTTCCCCAAAGGGCACATCGAGCCCGGCGAATCGGCGCAACAGGCCGCCTTGCGCGAGGTCGAGGAAGAGACCGGCTGGCGCTGCAAGACGCTTAAGCCCCTAACCACCGTTCGCTATGAGTTCTCCCGTCACGGGACGCCGGTTTCCAAGAGCGTGGAATGGTTTTTGATGGAGCCGCTGGAAAAAGTCGGCGAGCCGGCCGAAGGGGAAATTTTGTCTTGCCGTTGGGCCACGGCCGAGGCCGCGCGCGGGCTCGTGCGTTATCCCTCGGATATCGAGCTTTTGGGCCTGGTCGGGGCCGAGGCTTAGGCGATGGCGGCAAAATACGAGATGGTCGTGGGCCTGGAAGTCCATGCGCAGCTGGCCACGCAAAGCAAGCTTTTCTGCGGCTGCCCTACGGACGGCTTTGGCGCCCCGCCCAACAGCCGGATTTGCCCGGTCTGCACCGGGCAGCCGGGCGTCCTGCCGGTCTTGAACCGCAGGGCCGCGGAGCTGGCTTTCCGCGCGGCGCTGGCCCTGGGCTGCCGCATCGCTCCGGTCTCCATCTTCGCGCGCAAGAACTATTTTTATCCGGACCTGCCCAAGGCCTATCAGATTTCCCAGTACGAGCTTCCCTTCTCCGAGCACGGAGGGCTTGAAATCAGAACGAAAGACGGCCATACTCAGCGGGTGCGCATCCACCGCATCCATATGGAAGAGGACGCCGGCAAGCTGCTTCACGCTATCGGTGCGGAGAAGCTGGATTACTCGCTGGTGGATTTCAACCGGGGCGGAACGCCCTTGGTCGAAATCGTGTCCGAGCCCGATATTCGCTCCTCCGACGAGGCCTATGCCTACCTGACGGCCTTGAAGGAAATTCTGCAGTACGCCGGCGTCTCCGGCTGCAACATGGAGAAGGGCGAGATGCGCTGCGACGCGAACGTTTCCCTGCGGCCCGCAGGCTCGGAAAAATTCGGCACCCGCGCGGAAATCAAGAACCTCAACTCGTTTCACAACGTCAAGCTGGCCTTGGAGCACGAGTTCGTCCGCCAGGCGGAAATCCTGGATTCCGGCGGCCGCGTGGTCCAGGAAACCAGGCTTTGGGACGCGGAGCGGGGCATGACCGCTTCCATGCGCTCCAAGGAAGAAGCCCACGATTACCGCTATTTCCCGGATCCCGATTTGCTGCCGCTTGAAGCGCCCTCGGATTGGATTGGGCGCATTCAAGCGGAGCTGCCCGAGCTTCCCGCGCAGCGCCGCGCGCGGCTCGCCGCCGAGTTTAATCTCTCGGACTACGACGCCGAGGTGTTAAGCGGGGACAAGGAACTGGGGGACTATTTCCTGGCCGCCGGCCCGCAGAACGGTTTCTCCAAGGCTCTTTCCAATTTAATGACCACGGAGCTCTTGGCCAAGCTCAACGCCGAGGGGCTTTCCGCTTCCGGCTCCCGCGTGGCGCCCAAGAATTTGGGCCGACTTGCGGCTCTTTTCGCGGGCGGCGAGATTTCAAGCAAAATCGCCAAGGAACTCTTCGCCCGGATGTGGGAGAGCGGTCGGGCTCCTGACGAGCTCATCAAGGAGTTGGGATTGGCGCAGGTTTCCGATGAGGGGCAAATCAAGGCCTGGGTTAAAGAAGCGCTGGCCGCCAACCCCAAAGCGGCAGAGGATTTGCGAGGCGGTAAGGAGCGCGCCGCGGGATCGATTGTGGGCGCGGTCATGAAGCTCTCCAAAGGCAAGGCCAACCCGGCCCTAGTCAACCGTCTTATTAAGGAAGCGGTCAAATCGTGAGGCTCTCCCGCCCCGTTTTTTTGCTTGCCGCCGCGCTGTCCTTTTCGGCGCTCGCTGCCTCGGCTTACGACACCATCCGCTTCCTGCCGCCGGTTCCCCTGCCCGAGGCCCGCTGGCCTGTGGCCATGGCCGCGGGAACAAGCCGCTTCTACGTCCTCGATCGCAAGAAGGCCCAGGTGGACGTCTATTCTCTGGCGGACGGCAAGCTTCTCGAGGCGGCGCGCGGCCGCGGGGAGCAAAAGTTCGACGATCCCGAGGGCATCGCGGTGGGCCCGGACGGCAAGGTTTACGTGGCGGACACGGGCAACGACCGCATTGTTATTCTGAACGCGGACGGCGGTTTTTTAGGCGCGTTTGGCGCAGACGGCTCGGGGCCGGGACGTTTTGATTCGCCCCAAGGCGTCGCGGTCGGCCAGGACGGCCGGGTCTACGTGGCCGACACGGGCAACGATCGGGTCCAGGTATTCACGCCCGGGGGCATCCTGCTTTTTTGGTTCGGCCGCGACGGCAAGCTGCAAGGCCAGTTTCGGAAGCCGACAAAAATCCAAGTGGACGCGGCCGATGCCGTCTATGTGCTTGATTCGGACAACGGCCGCATCCAGAAATTCGACGATAAAGCCCGCTTCGTCGAATCCTTCCCTATCGGCGGGCGCGACTTCGCCGTGGACCCCTACGGGTTCTCCTACGTGCTTGATTCGGGCGACGGCAAGGTCAGTGAAGTCGATCCGCGGGGCTCTGTGCTGGGCGTCTTCGGAACCTGGGGGCGGGGCGCCGGAGAGTTCCGCGACCCGCAGGCCCTGGCGATAGGGCCCGCCGGGCGCATCCTGGTCTTGGACAGCGAGAACAAGCGCGTGCAGGAAGTTGAGCTGACCAACAGCTTGAAGACCATTCCCATCGCGCCCGATTTGGAGACCAAGATTTTTGTCAAAGCCTCCACGCAGAGCTGGAGCGTTTCCGCCGGCGCCCTGGCCGCGGATGGGAAAAGCCTCTACGCCTATATTCCCGACAAGCGCCGCTTCGTCGCGTTGTCTTCCGGGACGCTGCCGCAGAGCTTCGGCGCAAGCCGTGGTCCGGGGGCGATAGACGGCTCCGATGGCTTTGCCGCCAGCTCGCTCGGCTTCTACGTCTCTGACACGCCGGGAGACCGCGTCGTGCAGTTTGACTCCTCCGGCGCCTGGAAGGCCGATTTCGCCGGCGGCCGCGGGATGTTCGGCTTCATGGGCCGCTCGAAAGAAGGCCGCGTGGACGACCCGCGCGGCGTCGCGGTCAACGAGCAGGGAACCGTCTACGTGGCGGACGCCGGCAATCACCGCATCGAGGCCTTCAGCCCGGACGGGACGTTTCTCTTCACCATCGGGCCGCGGCTGACGCTTCAAGAGAGCACGCAGACCTATGAACTCGAGGCGCCCTCGGCCGTGGTCTGGGACAAGGAAGGCTTCGTCTATTTCGCGGACCAGGGCCTGGATAAAATCTTTAAGTGCGAGCCTTCGGGGGCCTTGGTGGCCGTTTGGGGAAAGTCCGGGGACGCGCCCGGAGAGTTCGAGGCGCCCGCGGCCATGGCCTACGACGGGCATGATTACCTGTATATTTTGGACAACGAGCTAAAGCGCGTGTCCGTCTACGACAAGGATGGGAACTGGATGACGGATTTGTTCTCGCCGGGAGATGCTCCGGGCGAACTCTCCCGGCCGGCATCGGTAGCGATCGTGGATCAGAGCCTGGTGGTCTCCGATCCGGGGCGCGGCAAGGTTTTGTCCTTTGATCTGCGCCCGTCCTTGGCGCCGCCCGTCGCGGTGAGCACGTCGGTCAAGGACGGCATGGCGGAGCTTTCTTGGCCGCCGTCGGAGGATCCATGGTTCTACGGCTACCGCATCTTTCGCGCGGATAAAATCGAAGGTCCCTACCAGGAAGTCGGCGAGTCGGGCGCGCCCATGTTCGAGGATATCGGCGTCAACCCCGGGGAGCGGTATTTCTATCGCGTCTCCGCCGAGGCCAAAACTCACGATGTTGGAATTATGGGCCCTCCGGTCGAGGTCTCCATCGCGGGGGCGGCGAACCTGCCGCCCGTGGAGATTTCCTCGGTGACCCTGGGCGACATTTTTCCCGCCAACTACAAGTGGTACCTGAAAAATCCCGTGGGCCAGGCCGTCGTGGTCAACAACCTCAACGTCCCATTTCGCGACCTGACCTTTAGCTTTCGCCTGAAGGACTTCATGGATTTCGGCTACGACACGACGATTAAGAGCCTGGCGCGCCGAGGCAGCGCCGTCATCCCGCTCATCGCCACGCTCAACAACAAAATTCTCGACGTCACGGAGGACACCCCCATCCAGGCGGAGTTCTCCCTGACCTACTTCGATGCCGGCCGCGAGCGCACGGTCACGCTGACCAAGCCCCTGCGCGTCTATTCCCGCAACGCGATTGTCTGGAGCGACCCGCGGCGCATCGCGGACTTTGTCACGCCGCAGGATCCGCCCGTGGTGGATTTCGCGCGCCAAGCGCTTTTGTCCGCGCCCCAAAGCCCCAAGACCGCGGCCTTGAACCCCAACGCGGTGGCCGCGCTCGATATTTGGGACGCGCTCTCCGCCGCGGGCGTGCGGTTCTTCGCCAAGCCCAGCGATCCTTACGAGACGGTGTCCCAGGACAAGACTTTTCCCGTGGACTACACCCAGTTCCCCCGCGAGACCCTGGAGAGAAAAAGCGGCCAATGCGACGATTTGACGACGCTGATGGTCTCGCTGCTGGAGAGCGCGGAGATTCCCTCCGCCATTCTGGACTACCCGGGCCACATGGCGCTCATGTTCGACACGGAAAGCCAATCGGCCGAGCGCGCGGGCGTGCCTTCGGACTGGCTGGTCAAGTACGACGGCCGCTATTGGGTGCCGGTGGAGGCCACTCTGCTGGGACAGGGCTTCGTCCAGGCGGTGCAAAAAGCCGTCTACGACTACAAGGCCTTGTCGGCCCAGAAAGCGGCCCATGTCGTGGATCTGCAAAAGGCCTGGGCCGACTTCGAGCCCGCGACCCTGCCGGCCGCGTCGGCGCCTCTTCCAACGGCCGACGCCAAAGCCGCGGCCCAGGATTTTTCCGCGGCGATCAAAACCCTGTTCGACGCGGAGTACGCGTCCTTGAAGGGGCAATTGAAGGCCGCCCTGGCCGCCGATTCCAAAGACGAGGTCAGCCGGATTGAATTGGGGATTTTGGAGTACCAGGCCGGCCGGCCCGAAGCTTCGCGCCAGGCTTTCGAGAAAGTCTTGAAGAACGATCCGGCCAATGCCGCGGCCCTGAATGATTTGGGGAACATCGCTTTTTTTGCCGGAGATTACGCCCAGGCGGCCAAAATGTACGGCAAGGCGGCGGCCGCGGCCGCCGCCGCGGCCGCGCCGGACCCGGATTATTCCATGAACTTGCTCAAGGCCGAGCTTGAGTTGAAGGACGTCGCCTCGGCCAAGAAAGCCGGCGACGCGGCTACGGCGCTTGATGCCGACTTGACCCCGGCCGTGCAGGCCCTGCTGGAAGGTTCCGGGTCTCAGGCCCAATAGGAGGTTCGTCATGAAGAAAACGGCAGCCGCGGCGGCTTTGATTCTAGCCCTGGGCGCTTCCTTGGCCAAAAGCGCCTCTTCGGACACGGTCAAGACGGCGACGAAGGCTCCGGCCAAGACCGAGGCGCTTTCCATTCCGGCCGAGACGTGGCTTACTCACCTCAAGGATGCCTTGACCCAGACGACGCTTTCGGGCGAGTATCAAAAAGGGGACGTGGCGCAGGTGGCCGCGGTCCGCGGCGCGCGGCAGCAGGTTCCCAGCGCCGACAAGCCGGTCTGGAAGGGAGGATTTTCGGATCAAGCCCGCGTCGAGCTTAAAAAGGAGCGCGCGGCCTTGGCGCAGGGGGTGGATCTTCTCTTGCAGGGCCGCCTGGCCGAGGGCCGGGCCCAAATTCTCGCCTTCGAGAAGCAGTATCCGCGCAGCAGGCTGCGCGGCGCGGCCGAGGAGGCGCTGAGGAAAACCGCTTCCGAGGCGGTCCTTCAGCGGCCGGCGGCCCCTAAGACCGACGCGCCGCCGGCTTCAGCCGCGCCAGCCGCGAAATCTTCCCGATAAGCGCGGTCGTCGAGCGGCCCTTGGCCAGAGGAATCAAGGCAACCTTGCCCGCGTACTCTCGCCCCGCCACCTGTCTTTTGCGGTAGTCCGCGCCCTTAGCCAACACGTCGGGCTTGAGCCGGCTCAGGAGTTCGGCCGGCGTGTCCTCTCCAAACTCCACCACGGCGTCCACGCAGGCCAGGGCCGCGAGCACCAAGGCGCGGTCTTTCCAAGGATTGATCGGCCGGCCGGGTCCCTTTCCCAATCGCCGGGCCGAGGCGTCCGAGTTCAAGCCCACGACCAGGACGTCGCCCAGGCTCCGGGCCTTTTCCAGGCTTTGCACGTGTCCTGCGTGGAGTAGGTCAAAGACGCCGTTGGTGAAAACCACGCTCTTGCCTTCCCAGCGCCAAGCTTCCCGCAGCTCCAGAAGGCGCTTCAAGGTCTTTATTTTGTCGCGGGAATAGAGGGCGGCCATAAAAGATCTCCTTTCGCGCCGCGGGGCCGGCGTAGGACCCGGAAAAACGGCGCTTACCTGACGATGTTGAGCAACTGCGCGCAGAGTTCTTGCAACTCTTGCGCCCGGCTCGGGGTCTGCTGAGCGTAGAATTGAATCTGCTGGCCTTCCAGCGCGTAGCCCGCGCCGTCGAAGCTGGGCGCGTCCATGAGCGCCTCATTGTAGAGCCACTGCGCGTAGGAGGAGAAGGTTAGGGCGTCGCTTTGCAGGTTTTGCGCGGGCGCGACGGCGTCGGGCTGGGCCTTGGCCCGGGAGTTCAGCGTCTGGACCTGAGATTCGACGTATTGAATATTGCCGACGAAAATATTGAGGTTCGACGCCGTCTGATCGAGTTCCGCCCGGATGGAAGCATTGGGAACGGGCGGCGCGCCGACAAGCTGGCTCTTGATTTGCGCCAAATCCTGGCGGAGCTGCGCGGCTTGCTGGACGAGGATTCCGACGTTTTGATCGGCGGCCGAGATGTCCTGCGGCAGCGCGGCGTCCTGCGCTTTTGCCAGGCGCGCTTGAAAGGCCAGGACCCCGGCTTCGCCGCGGTTAAGGTCAGGCGCAAAGCCGGCGGGGACCGCGGCGCGGGCCGCGGCGCACAAGCTCGCGATGAGGACGGAGGAAAAAATAGTTTTCATCATAGGGGGATTCTAAAGATTTGCCGGTGCCGGGTCAATAGCTCTTGAAAGATGGAGAGATTAGGGCTATAGTTCCCTCTGCGCAAGTTCGAAACTGCCATTTTTTCATGATCTTCCGAAAACGCGAGCGCCGTTTGTCGGAGCTCGGCGCGCTCTTGGCCGCAGCTCTGGGATGCTCCGTTTCTCGCCCGGTTTTTGGAAATGAATTGCCGCCTCAAGCCGGGTCTGCTTATGCTCAGGCTGCCGCTTCCTTTCGGGAAGGCTATGCCTTGGCCGCGCGCAGGGACTATGCGGATGCGGAGCCGTATTTCAAGGCTGCCGTCCGGCTCAATCCTAAATTCGGGCTAGCTTATTTTTGGCTGGGCATCTGCGCCGAGCAGGGGGGCGCGGACTCCGATGCCATTGAATCCTTCCGCCAAGCGTTGGCCGAGACCGCGGACACGAACTTGTCGGCCGTCATGCACTACGATTTGGGCGTCGAATATTTGAAGAACGGCCAAAACGCCGCGGCGCAAGGCCAGTACCGCGCGGCGGTCGCGCTGAATCCCGCGTTCGCCTCTCGTCCTCTCGTCTTACCGCCGCATCCGAACGCGGCATCGCCCCCGGCGCCTCCTGCGCCAACGTCTTCACCAGGCCGCGGCCCGCCTCTCCCGTATTGGCTGCGTTTCCTTGATTTCGCGCTGATTGTAGCCGGCATTGGACTTGCCGGCTTTGTTCTCGTCAAAGCGAGGCGCAAGCAAGCTGCCGCGCCCCCCGCTGCGCCCCCCGTGATTCAAGAGACGGGCTCTTGGCAGATGGAGCCGGAGCTTCTGACGGCGCAACCGCCCAGGCGGCTTGAATTTCGCGGCTGGAGAAACGTGTTCGCGGCGCCCGTGGTGCTGGCGTTCGGCATCCTGCTCGCCTTGTTTGCCGCCAATGGACGCTACGAAATGCGGCGCTGGTACATCCTTCGGCACGGCGTCGCCGGCGTCGCCGTGCTGCAGCGGGCCTATTGGACGAGCCGGCAGGGTTATCGCGTGGGCAGGATCTACCAATTCCATTGGGTGCTCGCCTACGAACCCCCGGGCGAGCGGCCGCAAGTCTTCGACGCGGCGGTCGGAGGGAGAAATTCCGTCTCTCCGGGCGCGAAGTTTTCTGTCCACTATATTGCCGAGAGGCCCGGCTGGGCGGCGCTGGACGACGACTACGGGCAGGAGCGCAAGGATTTAGGCCTCGCGGCAGCCATTCTGCTTACTTTTTGCTTTATCTTAGGGATAGCCGCGTGGAAAATTAATAAATCACGAAGAATCCTGCGTTGGGGTCGCGCCGTCGGAGCCGTGGTCTCGGCGCTTAAATCCCCGTATCGCGGCATGCGGCGCGTCGGATTCTCCTACGAATTAGACGGGCGGAAGCTGGCGGCATGGGCGATGGTGAGCGCGAGAGTGCCGCTTCAGGAAGGCCAAGTGGTTACCATCGTCGCGGACCCCGCCGATCCTGCGCGCATCGTGGTCTACCAGGACGCCTCTTGGCGGGTGGCGGCCTAGTGCGCCTTGGGCGCGTTGGGGAATAGCGCGTCCTCGATGAGGCCGCACCAAATCTGGATGATCGCGATGTGCGCCTCCTGGATGCGCGCGACCGCGTCCGAAGGGACCTGCACGCAGATGTCGGCCATGTCCTTGAGCTTGCCGCCTTTGCGGCCGGTCAGGCCGATGACCAGGAGATTTTTCTTTTTGGCGGCTTCGACCGCCTTAATCACGTTGGCCGAGTTTCCCGAGGTTGAGATGGCCACCGCGATATCGCCCGGCTTGGCGTGGGCTTCGAGTTGGCGCGAAAACACGTTTTCGTAGCCGAAGTCGTTGGCAATCGAGGTCAAATCCGAGGTGTTGACCGTCAATGAAATCGCCGGCAAGGGCGGGCGGTTGCGCTCGAAGCGTCCCACCAGCTCGTCCGCGAAGTTCTGCGCGTCGCAGGCGGATCCGCCGTTGCCGAAGGTCATGATCTTGTTGCCGGCGCGGAAAGTCGCGATCAAGGCCTCGGCGGCTTTTTCCAGCGCCGGAAGCTGGCTTTGCGCGGTCTCCGCGAGCGCGCGGCTTGAGTCAAGCAGCTGCTCGCGGATCATGTGGCTCATTGACATGAGGTCTTCCCTTGAGGTCAAGAATAAATCCTATGTGGCGAATTATATCTTTTCTGTAGGCATGGCGGAATCTTGTTCCCGCTAGAGCTGGCGGCGGCAATTCCGGCTTGGGACCGGTCTTTTCACAAGAAGATTGTGTGTTCGTATGTATTCGGCCGCGAGGTGCGCCATAAGATAATTGCCGTGGCCGTCAAGGTGCACAACATCCATGAAATCCTGCACACGGAAAGATCTCATGTGTGCGTTAATATCCAGCAAAGGCACGTCTTTTCGTAACAAACTTCTTTTCACTTCACTGCGGAAATTCGCATAGTTTCCGGAAAGCCCTGACTTTGACTTCGGCTTTAGGGGAGCAATCGGCTGCAGAATATCCAGGAAGGCAATGCCGCTGCCGCGGGACAAAATCGCCATTTTTGACACATTGCCGGCAAAAACATCCGAAGTCGCAAGAAGCGTATTGCCGGATCTTATGGCGTTCAATGGAAGTGAGGCGCGGTTTTCCATGTTCAATGAGAAGTTGATTAGCTGCGGGAAGATAATATGCGGAATCTTCTCCAGCCTGACTCCGAGGGGCTCCCAGGTAAATGCTATTTGATTCGCGGCAAGATCGAATACGCCGAAGCAATTAAATCCGGCCACGTGCGGATCCCAGTCCGGATTATGGAATTCAGCAAAATCATTGAAGCCATCAAGCGCGATGATTAGGTTGGGGTTGAGATTGATCAGGCTTCGCGCGACGAGGGCCAATTCGTTTCCCGATTCATAGCCAATGACGGCGGCATTAATGACCTGCGTCCCGGGCAATAGCTTCTCCAAATGCACGGCGAAGGTCTCGCCGTCGCTGTTTAGCCCCGTTCCAAAGGCCGTGGATCCGCCCACGACGATGATCCTCTTTTGCCCCGGACGCAGCGGCGAGATTTCCGGCCCGCGATATCCGGAGCTGTTAATGGAGAAGAACGGTGTTTTTTGGCTGGGCGCATTCTCATAAACGACGCCGGGGCTCAGCCGAAGTTTTAATAGTCCTTTGCTTGCGGATAATCTAATCCCCGAATATGTGTAGAAAGACCAGCTGTAGTAGGATTTTGTCCGTTCGGGCAAAGAATGGGACCGTTCGGCAAGATGTTCAAGAATAATTTCGCAAAGAAGCAATGCTAGGAATGCCGCAAGAAACAGAAGCAGAATTTTTTTTAGAATCGAGCCGGCGCGAGTCATTGAGGCTTTGTCCTTAGGCGTTTGAAGGGACGCGGTCTTATTTAACAGCCAGGCGAGAATGAGAGGAGCCGTTATTTAAAATTTTTTCGCTCAAATGCGTGTCGAAATCGCCGCCGATGAAGTCGGGGTGCGCGAGCACCTTTTGGTGGAAGCCGATGGTGGTGCGGATGCCGGAGATCTCGAACTCGGACAAGGCGCGGCGCGAGCGGGCCAGGGCCTCGGGGCGCGTGGGCGCGAAGACCACGAGCTTGGCCAGGAGGCTGTCGTAGTGGCTGGGCACGGTGTAGCCCGCGTAGAGGTGGGTCTCCAAGCGCACGCCGGGGCCGCCGGGCAGGCGCAGGGCTTCGATTTTGCCGGGGCAGGGAGCGAAATTGTTGTCGGGGTCTTCCGCGTTGATGCGGTGCTCCACGGACCAGGCGCGGATTTGAGCGGCGCGGGCTTGGTCGAAGGGAAGCTTCTCGCCGGCCGCGATGAGGATCTGGGTCTGGACCAAATCCAAGCCGGTCACCGACTCCGTCACCGGATGCTCGACTTGTAGGCGGGTGTTGACCTCGATGAAGTAAAACTTGCCGTCCTGCACCAGGAACTCGACCGTGCCCACGTTGGAATAGCCGCTCTCCCGCGCCAAACGCACGGCGGCCTCCTGCATCTCCCGGCGCATTTTTTCATCCAGGGCCGGCGAAGGGGATTCCTCGATGAGCTTTTGGTTGCGGCGCTGGACCGTGCAGTCCCGCTCAGGAAAAGCGACCGCGTTGCCGCGTCCGTCGGCCGCGATCTGGATTTCCACGTGGCGCGGATGGCCCAGGTATTTTTCCAGGTAGACCGCGTCGTCGCCGAAAGCGGCCTTGGCTTCGCTCTGCGCGGTCAAAAGCTGGGTATTGAGTTCTTCTTCGGTGCGCGCCAGGCGCAGGCCCTTGCCGCCGCCGCCGGCCGCGGCTTTGATCATGACCGGCAGCCCGATGGCGCGGGCTTCTTTCATCACATCGCCCTTGACTAGGCCCGTGGTGCCAGGCACGACCGGAACTTGGGCTTTCCTGGCCAGGGCTTTGGCCTCGCTCTTGTAACCCAGCATGCGGATGGCTTCGGGCTTTGGGCCGATGAAGACCAAGCCTGCCGCGGCGCAGGCCTCGGCGAAATCCTCGTTCTCGGACAAAAATCCGTAGCCCGGATGGACGGCCTGGGCGCCGGTGATTTTGGCCGCGGCCAGGACCGCGTTCATGTCCAGGTAGCTCTGCCGCGAGGGCGCCGGCCCGATGCAGACGGCCTCATCGGCCGAGCGAACGTGCAGGGATTCGCGGTCGGCCTCGGAGTAGACCGCGACGGATTTTATGCCCATCTCGCGGCAGGCGCGCAGCACGCGCACCGCGATTTCGCCCCGGTTGGCGACGAGGATTTTTTTAAACATGTCAGGTTTCGATGAAGAACAGAAGACGCCCGTAGTCCGCGGGCTTGCCCTCCTCGATGAAAATTTTGGCCAGGCGGCCGGAGACGGGCGCTTTAACCGGCAAAGACGCTTTAGGCCCCTGCTCCACGCGGCCCAGCACCGCGCCTTCCTTGACCGCGGCGCCCTCTTCCAGAGTCGCCGCGCGGCCAGGTTCGCCCCATTGGAAAATCCCCACGCCGGGAGAGACCACCGCCGCGTAGCGGCTGGAAAGATCCGGTTCCGGGATGGCGGGTGCCGAACCGGGCAGGGAAAAAGAAAACCCGTCTTCGCCTTTTTTGAGCGCGACTTCCGTCAAATCCGTGGTCTTGATCCAGGACAGGACGTCCTTCAAATCTTCGGCGTTCATCGCTTCCTCCTGGCTTTTCCCGTCCGGTGCTGGGCCGAAAGCGAGCTTCTGGCCTTGATCAGGTTTTGAGGGTGGGCGGGCAGAAGCCCGGAGCTCAAGGGATCGAAGGCGTCGGGCAGCATCTTGTGGACGTAGGTGCGCCGCACTTTCTGGCGCCGGGTGCGGGGGTTTAAATCGACGAGGTAGAGCTCCGTCTCGCGGGTCGAGAATTCGAACATCACCTGCCGGCAGGCGCCGCAGGGTTTGGCCGAGTTGGCCACCACGCAGACGGCCCGAATTCCCAGCTGCCTGCGGGTGACGGCGTTGAAGATGGCGACGCGCTCGGCGCACAGGGAAAGCCCGTAGGAGGCGTTCTCCACGTTGCAGCCGGCGAAGATGCGGCCGGATTCGGTTAGAATCGCCGCGCCCACGGGGTAGCGCGAATAGGGACAGTAGGCGTTTTTCTGCGCGGAGACGGCCGTCGCGATGAGGCGCGAAATGATCTTAGACGGTTTCATGAATCTCCTTGAGGGCGTCCGCGGCCTCTTGTTCGAAGCGGATTTTCAAGGCCGCGCGTTCCGCGGCCGGCAGGAAGAGATGGTCGACCGAGCCGACGCTTAAAGCTGCCAACTCGCGAAGAGAGAAGCCCAACTCCTGCGCCTGCGCGTACTCATGGGTCAAATCGATGGCGAAGACGCCGCGGTCGTCGGTGTTGAGCGTCAGCCGCACGCCGGCTTGGTAAAATCGCCGGACCGGGTGGTCCTTCAAGCTGGGCACCGCCTTGGTGCGCACGTTGGAGGTGATGCCGATTTCAAGCGGGATTTTGCGGCGCACCACCTCGGCCAAGAGCTTGTCGTCCTCCATCAGGTGCACGCCGTGGCCGATGCGGTCGACCGAGAACTCCAGGGCCGAGCGCAGGTTCTCCGTGCCGCTGGTCTCCCCGGCGTGGCAGGTCGTGTGGATGCCCAGAGCCTTAGCCTCGGCGTAGTAGTCCGCGAACTCTCGCGTGGGGTGCCGGGCTTCGTCTCCGGCCAAATCGAGGGCCGCGACCGCTGGCTCCTTCAAGGTGAGCTTGGGGTTGAATATTTTCTTGAGGAGAGAAAACGCCCGGCGGTTTTCCGCGGCGCCGTGCGCGCGGAACAGGCAGATGATGACGGAACTGCTGGTCTTGAAGTCCTTTAAGCCCTTTTTGAGGCCGCGCAGAACGGCCGCAACGGCCTCTTCGGAGCTCATGGACGAAGAGCACAGGAGCTCCGGCGCGAAGCGGACCTCGACGTGCCGGATGTTGTCCGCGGCCGAGTCCTCCACGAGCTCGTACGCGGCCCGCTCAAGGGCCTGCGGGCGGCGCAGAAGAGGGCAGATGATGTCGAAAGCCTTCAAGCATTCCGCCAAGGAGCCGCAAGACGGAGAGGTCTGCACGAACGGGATGAGGTCTTCGACCGTATCGGCCGGGAGCTTGGCGCCTGATTCCCGGCCTAACTCCAAAATAGTGCGGGGCCGCAGGGCGCCGTCCAAATGGCAGTGCAGTTCGGCCTTGGGAAGGCGGCGCAGGATATCGCTCATTTTTTTCCTTGGAGGTATTTCCCCGCGATGAGCGCGAGTTTCTTGTCCGCGGCGGCCTTGACCTTGCGCGCGTCGGTCACCAGGGCGCCGGCCAGGGCGTGTTGGCAGGCGCAGATGCGGGTCCGCGCGGCCAGGGCGCCGACGCCGGCCTGGAGGATTTTCTGCGCGTTCTGCGCATTGGCGGACAAGGTCGCCATGACCTTGTCGCTGGTCACCTCGTCGTCCTCTTTCCAGCAGTCGTAGTCCGTCACCATGGCCATCAAGGAGTAGCAAATCTCGGCCTCGCGCGCGAGCTTGGCCTCCTGCGCCGCGGTCATGCCGATGACGTCGTAGCCTTGCCGGCGGTGGTAGTCGGATTCGGCCCGTGTGGAGAACTGCGGGCCCTCCATGCAGACGTAGGTTCCGCCGCGGCTAAAATCGAGTCCCAACTCGGCGGCCGCGCTGGCCAGGAGTTCGCTCTGCGCCGCGCAGAAAGGATGGGCGAAGGCCACGTGCGCGACCACGCCGCCGCCGAAGAACGTGGAGGGACGGCCTTTGGTCTCATCAACGAGCTGATCCGGGAACACGAAGCGTTTGGGGGCGAGCTCCTCTTTAAGGGACCCCACGGCCGCGACGCCGATGAGGCGCTCGACGCCCAAGGACTTGAGCGCGTAGATGTTGGCCCGGTAGTTGATTTCGGAGGGCAAAAACACGTGATCCTGCCCGTGCCGGGCTAAAAAGGCGCAGGGCGTTCCGGAAAGCTCGCCCACGACCACGGGCCCCGAGGGCGCGCCGTAGGGCGTTTTGACCCGGATTTCTCGGGCGCCCAAGAGTCCCGTCATGCGGTAGAGCCCGCTGCCGCCGATAAATCCCAGAGGGGCTCGCGGAGCGGCCGTCTTGGCGCGCGTCACGGCACGAACCCTCCCAGGGGCAGGAGTTCCTGGATCATCGAATCGAGCTTCTTGAAATCGATGGGCTTCTGGACGAACCGAATTTTGGGGCCCTCGGGGACGATCGTTTTGATTTTTTCGTAGGGGTGGGCGGAGATGAAAATGACGGGGATGGACGCCGTTTTCGGATCATTCTGGAGCGACTGATAGACCGAGGAGCCGTAGGCGCCCGGCATCTGCACGTCGGTGATGATGAGGTGCGGCCGATGCTCGGAGGCTTTTTGCCGCAAATCAAAGCCGTCCGTGGCGACGACGACGAAGTGCTTGCGGGCCGCGAGAAATTCATGGAGCAGAGTGGCGATGTCGGGACTGTCCTCGCCGATTAAAATCTGGGCGATCATGCCGCGTCGCCGCCGATTTCCGCGATAAGCTCGGGGTAGATGGGAAAGCGCGCGCACAGGGCGCGGACTTCCGCGCGCAGGGCCGCGAGCTTGGCGGGGTTTCCCCGCGCGGCCACGGCTTCGTCGATAAAGTGCGCCACGGCCTCCATCTCCTTCTCGCCCATGCCCCGCGTGGTGACGGCCGGCGTTCCGAGGCGCACGCCCGAGGCGATGAAGGGCTTTTGCGGATCGTAGGGGATGGCGTTTTTGTTGACGGTGATGCCGGCCGCGTCCAGGGCAGCCTCGGCTTCCTTGCCGGTGACGCTCTTGGGCCGCAAATCGAGGGAAAAGAGATGGCAGTCGGTCCCGCCCGCCACGATGCGGAAACCCTTGTCCTTCAAGAAGCGCGCGAGCGCCCGTGCGTTGGCCAGCACGCGCGCTTGGTAGTCCTTGAACTCGGGCTTGAGGGCCTCGCCGAAGCACACGGCCTTGGCCGCGACGGCGTGCATCAAGGGCCCGCCCTGGGTGCCGGGAAAATTGATTTTATCCACGGCCGCCGCGTGCTTGGCCTTGCAGAGAATGAGGCCCCCGCGCGGCCCGCGCAGGGTCTTGTGCGTGGTCGAGGTCGTGAAATCCGTCAGGGGCACGGGCGAGGGGTAGAGCCCGGCGGCGACTAAGCCCGCGTAGTGGGCGATGTCCGCCGCGAAATAGGCGCCCACCGAGTCCGCGATGGCCTTTAAGCGCGCCCAGTCGAAGACGCGGGAGTAGTTCGAGGCGCCGGCGAAAATCATCTTGGGCTTGTGCTCGTGCGCCGTGCGCTCGGCTTCGTCGTAATCGATAAGCTCGGTCTCCCGCGAGACGTTGATGGGCGCGATTTTGAAGAACTTGCCCGAAAAATTTAGGGGATGCCCGTGCGAGAGGTGCCCGCCGTGGGCGAGGTTTAGGCCCATCACCGTGTCGCCGGGGGACAGGACCGAGAGATACATCGCGATGTTGGCCTGGGTGCCGGAATGGGGCTGAACATTGGCGTGCTCGGCGCCGAAGAGCTTTTTGGCCCGCTCGATGGCCAAGGTCTCCGCCACGTCCACGAACTCGCAGCCGCCGTAGTAGCGCTTGCCGGGATAGCCTTCGGCGTACTTGTTGGTGAGCACCGAGCCCTGCGCCTCCAATATGGCCATGGAGGCGTAGTTCTCGGAGGCGATGAGTTCCAAATTCTCGGCTTGGCGCCGCGCCTCGCGGGCGACGGCGCGGTAGACCTCGGGGTCCTGGGACTTGAGCGTCTTTAGCATGCGGCCGACCCGGCGGCCTCCTTGATGGCTGCGGCCGGGATGGCGCCCTCCCGGATGACGCGCGGCGCGGCCTCGGTCGCGTCCACTACGGTTGACTCGGCGCCCGGCGTTGTTTCGGCCGAGACGACGTAGTCCACCAAATCCTTGAACTGCTCCGCGACGGCCTCGCCGTCCTTGAGCGCGGGCGAACCGGAGATGTTCGCGCTGGTCTGGGCCCAGGGAACGTCGGAGAGCTCCAAAAGCTTGAGCAGCAGCGGGTGATTGGGCACGCGCACGGCCACGGTCTGGTACTCGCCGAAGGTCAGGAGGCGCCCTTCTTTCGTGGGCCGCAGGACCAAGGTGAGCATGCCGGGCCAGAATTTCTTAGCCAGGACGTCGGCCAGCGGCGTCCATTCCACCCAGCGCTTGGCCGCCTCGGCGGACTTGATGAAGGAGGGCAGGGGCTTGGCCGCGGGCCGGCCCTTGATTTGGTAGATGCGGCGCCCGGCGGCCTTGATGAGCGCGGTCGAGCCCAGGCCGTAGACGGTGTCGGTGGGAAAGGCGATGATTTTGCAGGATTTTGCCGCCGCGGCCAGCTCCGCGAGCGTCTGCGGCGGGGGAAATTCTCCGGCTTTAAGCCTGATGATGACGGCCATTGGAGCGCTCCTTTCCGGGGTGAAAGAGGACGACGAATTCGCCTAGGATTTCGGTTTTGCGTGCGAGAGCTTCTTGGACTTCGCGGAGGCTTCCCGAGACCCATTCTTCATAAACCTTGGATATTTCCCGCGCGGCGCAAGCCGGAGCGTCCGGGCCGAAGACTTCGGCCGCCTCGGACAAGAGCGCGGCGACGCGGAAGGGGGATTCGTAGACGGCGACGGTTTTTCCCAGAGCCGCGGCTTGGGCCAGGAGCCGTTTGCGTTTTCCCGCCGAGCGCGGCAAAAATCCCAGGAACACGAAGGAGTCCGCGGGAAGGCCGGAGCCGGCCAGGGCCGCGGTCAGGGCGCTGGGGCCGGGCAGCGCCGTGACGCCGACGCCCGCTTGGCGGGCCAATCCCACGATGGAGACGCCCGGGTCGGAAATCCCGGGCAAGCCCGCGTCCGAGACCAGGGCCAGGGATTCGCCGCCCTTTAAGCGCGAGAGCATCTTATCCAGGCAGCGCGGGTCGTGCTCGTCGTAGCGCACCAGTTCTTTCGAGAGGCCGAAGTGGGACATCAGCGCCCGTGTGCGGCGCGTGTCTTCGCAGTAGATGGCGTCGGCGGATTTTAGGGCCGCCAAGGCGCGCGTGGTCATGTCCTCCAAGTTTCCGATGGGCGTCGGCACCAGTGAGAGCATCAGCGCGCGGTCGCGGAGTTGGTCGCTCCCTGGCTCGGGGCCTCCGCTTCAAGGCTGAGGAAAATTTCCACGATCTTCGGGTCGAACTGGGTCCCCGCGCCGCGCTTGAGCTCGCCGACCGCGACCTCGCGCGGCAGGGCCTTGCGGTAGGGCCTGTCCGAGGTCATGGCGTCCCAGGCGTCGATGATGGCCACGATGCGCGCGCCCAGCGGAATGTCCTCGCCCTTCAAGCCTTCGGGATAGCCCTGGCCGTTGTACCACTCCTGGTGGTGGAGCACCATCTGCGCCACGGGGCCCAGGAATTTGACCGGCGAGAGAATCTGATGGCCGATCATGGGGTGCTTCTTCATGATCTCGTATTCCTCGGCGGTGAGCTTGCCGGGCTTGAGCAAAATGGCCTCGTCGATGCCGATTTTGCCGATGTCGTGGAGAAGCGCGGCGTATTCGACGTAGCGGACCATGGGCGTGGGCAAGCCCAACTCCTGGGCGAGGCGCCGGGCGATGTTGCTGGCCCGTTCGGAGTGCTCGTGGGTGTAGGCGTCCTTGGAGTCGACGGCGCGGGCCAATGTGCGCACCATCTCCAGATAGAAGGTCTCCAGGCTGTCGAACAGATCGATGTTGTGCAGCATGACCGCGGCTTCTCCGGCCAGGAGCGTCAGGAACTTGACGTTGTAGTCGCTAAAGGGTCTGTGGCCTTCGCGGGAGTTGAGGTTCAGGACGCCCACGGGCTTGGACTTGACCAGAAGCGGCATGGACAAGAAAGGCTCGCTGTCGGCCGTCCCCTTGACGTAGCGCGGGTCGTTCTTGGGATCCTCGATGAAGATGGGCTGGCCGGTGACGAAGGACTTGCCCGCGACGCCTTCTCCGGGCTTCAAGGAGAGAGCTTTAGTCCATTCGCGCGCCGGGTTCTTGGCCGCCACGGTTTTGAGGCAGCCTTCCTTCTCGTCCCAGAGCATGATGGTGCCGCGCTCGCAGCCCATGAGCGCGCAGGCGTTTTCGAGCACCGCTTGGCCGAAATCTTCCTTGGAGACGGTTCCCGAGCGGGAGATGCCTTTTTGCTGGAGGGAAAGCAGGCTTGAGAGCAGGAGATCGAGCTTCTCGGAATCCGGCTCGGGGGCGGTCCAGGACTGGCTCTTTTTGAGCGTTGAGATGCGGGTCAGAGCCCAGGCCAAGGCCGCGGCCAAGATGAGGAAAACGGAACCGGCAATAAGTAAGGATATCGGCATTTTAAAAACCTATTTTATCGAGAGAGCGACGGCTCTACCGGGCCGCGAGCATTTTCCTTGAGCGGCCCAGTACTGCTTGCCTCCCAGCTCGCGGTAGATTAGCAAATTTTGGGTTGCCGCCGCCCGGCTCATGGGGAGCTTCCCGGGTCTCTAGCCGATGAGGCGGATTCGGTAGCCGCGTGCCTGCAGATCCGCGGCCAAAACATCGCGGTGATCGCCCTGGAATTCAAGGACGCCGTCCTTGATGGCGCCGCCGCAGCCCAACCGCCTCTTAAGCTCGGAGAGGAGATGATCCTTCAGGGTTGGGTGCATGACGAGGCGCTCTAAACGCGTGACGCCGCTGCCCTTGGCGCCGCGCCGGAAGGAGAGCCGCACGGGCTCGGGCTGCTTGGGAGTGCCTTTCTTGCCCCAATCCGGATCGGTCGAATAGACGACGCGGTCGCCCATACCCGTCTTAACGCGCAGGCGCTGGATTTTGCGGCTGGGTCGCGGACGCAGTCGAAATCCGCACGCCGTCCGGAATTGCGGCCGTCGCGGAAGACACGGCGATGGAGTTTTGGGCGAAATCCCGCAAGGACGGGTCCGCGTCGTTTTGAGACGTCCAGAGCGCGAGCGGGCGGTAGTCCGCCGGCGGCATGATTTCTTTGAGCTCAATCAAGGCGCCGCGCCGCGCCTCGGGATCGGGGTTGGTCTTTAAATCCTTCTCGAGCAGAGGAATCGCCCGGGGGTTGCGGGAGGCGTAAATCGCGCCCAGCAGATAAAGCTTGGTTTGCGGATCCGGCGCCTTTTCGCGCTTTTGGACGAGGTCCGCGACCTGCGCGTCGTCCGAGCAGAGCCCGGCCTTGATGGCCAGGTAGTGGCGCACGTCATCCGGCTGCTTGGGGTCGAGCGCCAGGGCCAGCATGGTTTTGCGGGTCGGGCTCAAATCCGAAAGCGGGACGTCCGCGGACAGGCCCTGGTGGGCCGCGTCCTTCCGATTCTGCCGGTCGGAATGGGCCCAATCGACAAAAAGCGGCAGGGCCTTGGGCCAGAAATGCGCGGCGAGAATGCGGGCGACGTCGGGCGCGTGAAGGGCCTGTTTTTTGATGAGCTTGAAGGCGGCGTCGCCTTTCCAGGCGGCCAAGGCGTTCAAGGCTTCATACTGGGTCCACCAGGCGTCCTGTTGGCCGGGGAAAGGGGTGTTCTCGGCCGATTTTAGGGAGAATTTTTGCGCGGCCATTTTTTCGATGAGAGGGAGGGCCTTGGGGTCGCGCAGGCGCAGCTCGGCGAGGATGGCGAAGAACTGGGTCTTGGGATCGGGCTGGGCGAGATAATCCCGAAGCATGGGCGCGAAGGCGTAGTCGTCCGGCCCCAGGCGGTTGACCGACGCGACGGCCGCGGCGCGCGTCGCGTTCTGAGGGTAGCGCGCGAAGAGATCGAAGAGGTCTGACAAATCCCGGGGCGAGGCGGGCTTGATTTGGGAAATTTCCGACAAGAGCCTGACCTGGTCCGCGTGATTGGTGCTGGAGACGAAATCGTCGTGGAGCTGCCACAGGCTCTCGTCCGTCGAGGCGGTGGATTGCGCCCGGGCCTGAAGCAGGGCGATGCCTAGGATTGCGGCGATGATCATGAGAGCCTCCCTCGTCCGAAAATGATTTCCAAAGCCGCCCGCAGCTGGCAATTGCGGAACCCAAGGGCGTCGATGACCGTGGCGGCGGCGGGCGCCAAATCCAAGTCCCAGGGATTGCGGATAAGGCAGACAACGGTTTTTTTCGGCGCCGTCCGGCCCGTGAGATCGAGCGCGGCGAGCTGGCCGGCAAAGCGCATCGCCTCGAAGCAGAAAAAAACCACGGCCGGGGCCTGCTTGATCTTATTCTGCAGCAGGGCGAGCTTCTCCGGCGCCGCGGAAGCCACGGGCGCCTGCGCGAGCGTGAAATCAACGCGGCGCAGCAGGTTTTTGACGAATTGGGCCGGCCCGCCCGGGCCGTTTTCCATGCAGAAGAGATTGGCGACTTCCGTGAAGTCGGGAAGAATGAGCAGCGGAGGGCCGGAAATATTTTTAAGCGGCAAGCGCAGCGCGCCCGTTCGCGCGATTCTTGCGGCCCGGCGGGCGATGCGCAGATCTAAATCCTGGTTTGCGGACGGGCCGCGGGGCTTTTCCGCTGTAGCGCTCCGCGGGCGCGACAGGACTTGAAAGCGGCCCAGGGATTCCTGGGCCGCGGCCCGGGCTTCCGGTTTGTCCAAGGCTTCTTCAAGCGCCTCGGCCGTCCGGGCCTGGACGGTTTTATCATGGGAGACGATGAGGAGATCGTGCCCGGCTTTGAGCGCGTCTTGGGCCGCCTGGGGCACGCTGCGCTTGGTGGTGGCGCCGGCCATGCCCAAATCGTCCGAGACGATGACGCCGGAGTAGCCCATTTTTTGCCGCAGGATTCCCCGGATGATGGGCTCGGAAAAAGTGGCGGGCTGGGAATCGAGAGCGGGCAGGACGATGTGGGAGCTCATGACGCAGGAAACGCCTGCCCGTATTGCCGCCTCGAAGGGTTTTAAATGGCGCGCGATTTGCGCGCGAGAAGTGCGGATGACGGGAAGAGCGTAATGGGCGTCCTTTCGCGCCTCGCCTTTTCCCGGGAAGTGCTTGGCGCAGGCCCAGACGCCGTTGTCCTGGAGCCCGCGGACAAAAGCGGCGCCCATCCGCGCGCAGCGCCCCGCGTCGCGTCCGAAGGAGCGGATAAGGATGCCGGGGTTGTACTTGGCCCCGAGGACGTCGAGCACGGGCGCCAAGTTGAGCGTGATGCCGAGCGTGCGCAGCTCCTCGGCCATGCGCCGGCCGACCGCGCGGGCCAGGGCCGGGTCGCCCGCGCGCCCCAAGGCCGCGTTTCCTGGGAAAGCCGTGACGCCGTCCTTGAAGCGCACGACCCAGCCGCCCTCGTGATCGATGGAGGCGATGAGCCGCCGCCCCAGGCTCTGGTTGATTTCCTCGATGAGCGCGCGGACCTGTCCCGCGCTCTCGATGTTGCGCGAGAGAAGCAGGATGCCGGCGGGGTTGGTTCGGCGCAGGTGCGCCAGCATCGGCCGGTTCGCTTTCCGGCCGTAGACGCCCACGATCAGCGGCAGAGGATCAGGCACGGCGCCCTTCTTTCGCCGCGCGCTCAGGCGCGCTCAATCGCTACCCCTTTCTGGCGGCGTCGATTTTTTGAATGATGTTCTGGAAATAATCCAGCGGATAGGCCCCGAAGACGGGCACGCCGTTGATGAGGAATCCCGGAGTTCCCTGGAATCCGAGATCCTTGAACTCCGCCGTGTTGTCGCTGATGAGCTTGGCGACCTTGGGGCTCTTGATGTCCTTGGCCAGGCGGTTCATGTCGACGCCCAGGCTCTGTGCCGTCTTCTTGCAGAAGGCCTCGCCCTGGCTGTCCAGCTGCGCTTGGTTCGCGAACACCTTATCGTGGTACTCCCAGGCTTTTTTGTGCGACTGAAGCGAAATGGCCTCGAAGTATTGCGCGGCGACGAGCGCGTAGGGGTGGATGTTGACCAGGGGCATGACCTTGAAGACGAAGCGCATGTTATCGCCATACTGGCTGCGCAGCGCTTGCACGGTGGGCACCGACTGCGCGCAGTAAGGGCATTGGAAATCGGCGTACTCGACCAAAGTGTATTTGGCGTGCTTGCTTCCCCGGACGAGATCGCCGGGGCCGATGTCCGGCTTTAAGGGGTGCTTAATAGCCTCCGCGATCCGCTTTTGGTCCTCTTCGGCCTGCTTTTTTTCCTGCTGCTGCTGGTCTTCCTGGGCCGCCTGCTTCACGATGTCGAAAAACTTTTCCTTGTTCTGGCTCAGCACGTCGAGAACGATGTCGGGGTTGGCCTCCAGCACGGCTTTTATCTGCGCGGCGCTCGGCCCTTGGTTCTTGGCCGATTCGGCCCGCAGGTTCGGGGCGAAGAGGGCGACGGCGGCCACGGCGACGGCGAATTTTTTCATGATTTTCTCCTTGAAGATGGGGCCTGCCTCGGGATGGGCGGCGCGATCTAGTTTGGCGAGTTTTTGTATCTTTTTCATGTCTTTTTAGAAGGCAAGGGCTGCGACACGAGCTTGAGAATATCATTTTCCAGGCTTGTCGGATCAATCGGGCCCAGGTAGCGCTTGACGATTTTCCCATCGGGGGCGATGAGGTAGCTGGCCGGAATCTCGTAAACGTGGTAGGCGGACGCCGTCTCGGGATCGCAGAGGAGCACGGGGTAGGTGATGGGAGAGCTCGCCAGGAAGGGGAGCACGGCGTTTTTTCCGCCTTCATCGACCGAGACGCCCAGGATGGTGAAGCCCGAACCTCGATAATGCCGGTAAACCGACTCCAGCCCCGGAATCTCTTCCTGGCAGTCCGGGCACCACGTGGCCCAGAAATTCACCAAGACTGGGCGGCCGCGGAACTGAGAGAGGGAAACGGTCTGGCCGGCCGTGTCGGAGAGTTGGAAGCCGGGAGCCATGTCTGACATGGCTCCTGAGGTTCGCCGATGCAGCCAGAAGGCGCCCGCAAGGAGCGCGGCGGCAAAAAGCAGGATGAATATTTTTTTCTGGCTCATTGGTTTGGCGCGGCCGGCGAAGCAAAACGAAACCCCGCTCCGTCTTTCCCATTATATATTAAGGAAAGAGCGGAGCGGGGCATGACTGGGGTGCTAGCACCCGCAGGGGGTCTTGGGTCCCATGGCCTTATGCCTCCTTGTTCCTGACTTGTGCTGCTCCAAAAGCGACGCGGCCGCGCGCCCGACCCGGGCGAAAATGGAGGAATCCCGCTGGGTCCGCGCGAGCATGACCGCGCCCTCGTAAAGGGACACGACGGACTCGGCCGCGGCCTGGGGATCGAGCGCCGCGTCGAAGAAGCCCGATTTTTGCGCCGCGCCCAGGCGTTCGGCCATGCGGCCGGCCCACTCCTTGAAAAACAGGCCCGCCCGCTTGCGGAACAAGTCGTTGACGTCGGCCATCTCCAGCGCGATGTTGGCCACGAAGCACCCGGCCTTGCAGCCGTTGGCGCGGAAAAGCTTGGCGGCATTCTGGAACATTTGTTCAACCGCGGAGACGGGGTCCAGGCAGTCGCACAGGGGCGACACGCGCCGCTTCTGATAATCGGAAATCTTGGCGTCCAGTACCGCCAGGCCCAGATCTTCCTTGGATTTGTAATAGTGGAATAGATTCGCTTTGGACATCCCGCAGGATTCGGCGATTTCATCCATAGAGGTGCGATGGTAGCCGCGCAGATGGATAATGTGTTCCGCCTCGGCCAGGACGCGCTCTCGCGCCGCGGGATCAGCTTTTCTGCCCATTTTATTTATCAACCGGTCGGTCAATTAATTTTACATGAGCCTTCGTCTTTTGTCAAGGGCCACAGCCGCATCCCGATCTGCTAAAAATAACGGACCATATCCGCGGAGAGCTCATGGGCCAGCCCATAGCGCTCGGCGTGGAGTTGGACGGACCAATTCCGGGATAAATCCAGCGCCGCGCCCGCGCGCAGGCGGACTTGGCCGCCCGTCTCGCCCAGGACGTAGCGCCAATAGGAAGCTTCCGCCCAAAGCCGCCAGCGATTTATCGGGCTGATGATGACGCCGCCCGTGGCGCCCGGGCCCAGCCGGCAGTCGTCCCGGAACACGGCGCCCGCCCCGCCGTCGATTTCGCCCAGGGCGTAGAGGACCGCGGGCAGGCCGGAAATCTTCACCGCCGCGCCGCTGCCGACGGTCGCGCCGAAATATTGGGACGCCCAAGGCGCCTTGCCCAGATCTTCGGCTTGGCGCAGCCCGGCCGCCGCTTCCCAGGACGGTTTCTTAATCCAAGGATCCAGGGGCGCCAGAGAGAGGATGTGAATGAGATCGAGGGAATTGATGTAGGTCCGGCCGGTCCTATTCTCATGGCGGAGGTCCAGGCCGAGCATTTCCAGCGCGCTCCAAGGCGCGTAGCCCTGCGGGGGATCGAGCGGGGAGTGCAGCGCCGGCCGCACCGAGAAGTCCTCGAAGCCGCGGCCGTTTAGGGCGCCGTAGCCGAGGCTCAGGCGCCCGCTCAAGTGCCCGCTTTCCGGCGGCGCCGGCGGCGGCACGGCGCTCTCGGGCAGGACGATGCCGGTTTTGGCCAGGGCATCATAGGTCTTGAGCTGGCGATCCAAAAGAGCGGGGGCGGCGTTTTTTCGGTAGTCGATGAGGTACTCGAGGTATTCGCTCGACGCCAAGAGCGTCCGGGCCTCTTCCGCCGCGGGCAGGGCCTCAAGCCGCTTCCAGCCGCTGCCGCGCCGGGCCAAGTTCCCCGCGATCGCGGTTTCCATCGGAGTTAAAAGGCTTCTGTCGAAAATCATCCGGCTTAGATGGGAGGGCCGGTAAGTTCTTTCGGCCACGAGGCCCGGACGTGATTCGAGGGTGCGCACGGTGTCCGGCGGGATGACGTAGAGCGGCCATCCTCGCGCCAAATTCAGGCCGGGGGTCGGCGGCGTCTAAAAGAGGCAGAAGCTCGTAGGAGCAGTTTCGGTTAAAGAAGTAATAAGGGAATGAGGCGGAGCGCATTTCCCAAATGTGGTTTATCAACCGGCCGAGCGTTGCCGAGGAGAGGTTTAAGCGGTATTCCCAGAGGTCGCGGCTTTCCAGATTGGAATATTCCTGCACCTTGAGGTAGTAGGGCATCGCGGAATAGCGCCCGGGAAAGACGCCGGCCAGTCCGTCTATGGCGAACAAGACGCCGTTGGCGGTGTCCGCGCGCGCCGCGTAGTTGACGGCGTAATCGAGCAGGCGTTCGTCCGCCGGACGCCCGGCATGGTGAATCAGCAGGAACGTGTGCCCATACATGGACGAGGGATTATCCAGATAGGCCGAGGCGAAGACCACGGAAACCGATTGGGCCGAAAGCTTTTGTTTCCAGCGGTCTAAAAGCGGGCAGGCGCGCGGCGCGAGATTCGCCGGATCAAAATGGAGTTTAGAGTCAAGCCACGCGTAGCGCGCCGGAAAGCGGCATTGCGCCTGCTCATCGGGATTTTTGGCCTCCTCGGAAAAAGCGGCCAAATCAGCATCCATTTCCGCGGTGGGGTTGGTCCGCCCTTGGGGGGCAAGAAAAAACGGCCCGGAGCTGGCCTCGCTGTGAAATCCGGTCAGGGTCCAGCCGTAATGAAGGAGGTTGAGCCATTCCCGGTCGCGAGCGAGGTGAAGTTCTTTGGCCCGCGCTTGGAGAGCGGCGGGATAGTCTGAGGCCGCGCGGGCTGACGGAGCGCTTCGGGCGGAGAAAGACGCGGCCAGAAGCGCCAGGACAAAAAGGCGCGGACGCAGGCCGGCGGCCCGCGTCCGCGCGCGATGCGCCTTCGCGTTTTTTATATCAGCGTGCAGGACCGGGCGAGGGCGGCGTCCTTCTTGGCGTCAAGCTTCAGGGCGCCCAGCACGTCATCCGGCGTCGTGTTCTTGCTCGGGAAGATTTGACCGTAATTTTTCTGGGTCATCTTGCCGAACGAAGGCGCCGCGCTCGGAGAGCAGCCGAGCAAATCAGCCAGGGAATTAAGATATTCGCCTTGGCCTTGCGCCATTTCGCGCGAGAGGTCGCGATAATTGGCGGCCACGAAATTTTTCTGCGCCCGCTCCACGTCGGCGCGGGTGGACTGACTCAGATTTCCGGCGGCCGTGCAGCCCAGAGTCCCGGTCGTGATGCCGAAGGTCTGGTTGCCGAACGTTCCGTTGGTGGTGGCGGCCAGGATCTGCGCGCCCATCTCGTTGTTCTTGAAGATGAGGCTTCCCACGCCGCAGCCCGCGTCGTTTTGGGTTCCGGCGAAGGTGAGAGAGCCAATGAGCATCGCGCTCGCGGCCAATATTGCTGTTTTTCTCATGCGTTTCTCCTTGATTTAGATTTTACGAGTCGGCGTTAGTATAGCCATAAAGTCCATTTCACGCAAGGCAAACCGGCTGCTTTTTCGCGCCGAGCGCGGCGAGGACATAGCGCGCCAGGACGTCGGCTTCGAGGTTCACGCGCCGGCCCGCGCGAAGGCCGGCGAGGTTGGTGTTGGAGAGCGTGTGCGGGATGAGCGCCACTTCGAAGGATTTCGGCGCGGCCTTGGAGACGGTCAGGCTGATGCCGTCGACGGCGATGGAGCCCTTTTCGGCGATGAGGCCCGCGAGGGCGCGGGGAATTTCCACTCGCAGGAGCGCGAAGCCGTCCGGGAGTTTGTCCAGGGCCAGGATTTTGGCGGCGGCGTCCACGTGGCCCGTGACGAAGTGCCCGCCCAGGGAATCTCCGGCTTTGAGCGCGGGTTCGAGGTTGACCGGGCTGCCGGGCCGCAGCTCGCCCAAGGCCGTCCGCCGCCAGGTTTCCGGGCTCACGTCGAACTCCAGGATTTTCCCGCGCGAGCGGACCACGGTCAGGCACGCGCCGTTGACCGAGACGCTCTCGCCCGGCGCGCGCCGTCCGAGCGAGGCTCGGACGGCCAGCCGCTTGGCGGACTTGGCGGCTACGCGCCCGACGTCTTGGATTATTCCCGTGAACATGATTTGCCTCTGGTCATGAGAGCTTTCCCGCGAAGAGAAAATCCGGCCCTATTTTTCGCAGGCGCGGCGACAAAATTTTCGGCGCGGCGTTGGGGTTTTTGCTCCCCGAGATGAGCTTGGGCGCGATGAACACGCGGGCTTCGTCGGCCAGGCCTTGGGCCAGGAAGGCGGCGTGGAGCGTGGGGCCGCCCTCGACCAGAAGCGTGCCGATGCCTTGCCGGCAGAGCTCCTTTAAGACCGCGCGCAGGTTAAGCCCGCCCTCGGCCGCGGGAACGCGGATGATTTCGGCGCCGGGAATTTTCCGCCTGGATTTTGACGCGGTGAAAACAAACGTCGGCGCCGAGCCGTCCGTCAACCGGCGGTTCTTGGGCAGGCGCAGGCGGCTGTCGAGCACGACGCGCACCGGATTTTTGCCCGCGCCGTGGCAGGTCAGCGCCGGGTCGTCCGCCAGCGCCGTGCCGATGCCCACCATCACGGCTTGGCTCTTCGCGCGCAGGGCGTGGACCAGCCGGCGCGCGGGCGCGTCCGTAATCCAGCGCGAGGCCCCGCCCGGAGCGTAGGCGCGGCCGTCCAGGCTCAAGGCCATCTTCAAGGTGACGTAGGGACGCCGCCGCTTCATGCGCGAGAAAAAATGGGGGCTCAGCGCCCGCGCCTGAGCGGCATGCGGGCCTAGGGCCGCGGCGATTTTGGCCCGGCGCAGAAGGGCAATCCCGCGGCCCGAGACGGCGGGATTGGGATCCAAAACGGCCGCGACCACGCGGGAAACTTTCGCGGCGGCCAGGGCCTCGGCGCAGGAGGGATTCTTCTTGCCGGGGTGCGCCATGCAGGGCTCCAGCGTGACGTAGGCCGTGGTGCCTTGGGCGCGCCGCCCGGCTTTTTTAAGCGCGACGGCCTCGGCGTGCGGCCCGCCGAATTTTTGGTGCCAGCCCTCCGCGATGACGCGCCCGTTTTTGGCCAGCACGCAGCCGACCATGGGGTTGGGAAACACCGCCGCGCCTCCGCGCCGGGCCAACGCGAGCGCGCGGCGCATCATGCGGCGATCGAAGGGGGAGACCGTCACGGGATGACCGCCGCCTTGGGGATGGAGCGCTCCGCGTTGTCTTGGAAGAATTTCGGCAGTTCGCTTAAGGCGACGCGGCCGGAGATGAGGAGCTCCGTCTTGATTTTGCCTTGGGCCAGGAGCGCGGCGGCCGCGTGGAAATGTTCGGGCGCGTGGTGAAAAACTCCGCGCAGGGAGAGCTCCTCGTAGTGCACGCGGTGGGCGTCCAAGGGCACCTGCGTGTTGGGCGCGCAGCCGCCGAAAAAACAGACCCGGCCGCCCTTGCGGGCCAGGGCGAAGGCGTTTTGCCAGGCCTCGGGCGAGCCCGCCGCTTCAAAGACCGCGTCGGCTCCGCGTCCATCGGCGGCTTGGCGCGCGGACAAAACGCCGTTCTGGGCAAGCGCGCTAAAGGCCTGGTCCGCGCCGGCGGCTTGGGCGCGCGCCAAATTCTCCGGGCTTCGGCCCAGGACCAAGACCCGCGCGCCTGCGGCCTTCAAGACCTGGATGAGCATGAGCGCCATGGGCCCCGCGCCGACCACGGCGGCGGTTTCTCCGCGCGAGACGGCGAGGGCTTGGACTGCGTGAACCGCGCAGGCCAGGGGCTCGGCCAGCGCCGCGGCGGAAAAATCCAGGGTGTCGGGAATGGCGGCCGTCTTGTGCTTGAGAACTCCGGCCGGAACCAGGAGATATTGAGCGTAAGCGCCGCAGAGAATCTTCAAGTTGTCGCAGAGCGGGCTTTGGCCGTTGCGGCAAAAAAAGCAGGTCTCGCAGGGGGCGGAGTCCCCGACCGTCACGCGCTGGCCTTCCGAAAAGAGCTTCTCCGCGCCGCGCCCGAGCTTGGCAATGACGCCCGCCGCCTCGTGGCCGAACGGGCACGGCGGATGCGGCAGCATGACGGCGTGCCCGCGGCGAAAGGCCTTGAAATCCGTTCCGCAGGTCAGCGCCGCCTCGATTTTAAGCAGGGCCTCGCCGGGGCCGGGCTCGGGCACGGGAACTTCCACGAGGCGGATGTCCTTGGGCGCGTAGAAATGGACGGCCTGCATTGTCGCGGTCATGGCACCAGCAGCGCCTTCATTACGCGGCGGTTCAAGGCGTCGTCCACGGCTTGGGCGAAACTTTCCAGAGGATAGGGCTTGGCCGCGAGGGCGTCGAGCGCCACGGTCCCGGAGACGATGAGCTCCAAGGCGCGGCGCAAATCTTCTGGCGCGGCGGAGTAGCTGGAGAATATGCGCAGCTCGCGATGGTAGAGGTCCGCGAAATCGACGGGCGCGGGCGAAGGGTGGGGCGCCGCGAAAATATTGAGCGTGCCGCCGTGGCGCAGCCAGGAAAGGCTCTGCACGGAGAGCGCCGCGGGCCCGGCCGTGACGACGACGGCGTCCAAGCCGCGGCCGTCGGTCAAGGCCAGGGCTTTTTGGCGCAAGTCTTCCGCGTTGGAAAATCCTTCGGCCCAGGGCGCGGCGGCCTTGAGGCGGGCCGAGTCCAAGTCCAGGCCGAGGACTTCGGCGCCGTCCAAGCGCAGCAGCTGCGCGGTCAAAAGGCCGATGGAGCCAAGCCCCACCACGGCCGCGCGGTCGCCTGTTTTCAAGCCCAAGCGTCGCGCGTTCCGCACGCAGCAGGCCAGGGGCTCGATGTGGCAGGCGGATGAGGCCGGCAAATCTTCCGGAATCTTGAACACCGTGCGGGCCAGGTGCAGCGGCGAGACGCTCAAGAATTGCGCGAAGCCGCCGGGGTTGATGTTGGTGGCCTTGAATTGGGCGCACATGGACGGGCTGTCCCGCAGGCAGTAGTGGCAGCGGCCGCAGGGGACGTGATGGCCCAGGATGACGCGGTCGCCCGGGCGCAATGCGGCGCCGTCTTGCGCGCCGCCGTTGCCTCCGCCCAATTCCTGGACGCGGCCCACCACCTCGTGGCCGAGCACCGAGCCGGTTTTCTTTTCCCGGAGCTTGAGCAGGTCCGTGCCGCAGAGCCCGCAGGCCTCGACCTCGATGAGCGCGCCGCCCGCCGCGGGCGCGGGGACGGGAATTTCCCGCAGCGCGGGCCCCGCGGGATCATTATAAAGGATAGCCTTCATTGGACGCCCCAGATTATACCGCTTCTTCGGCGGAGCCGAGCGGTACTGGACCTATAAACGGAGCGTTTATAGCTGGCGTTTGGCTATAGCCCCGCTATGATTTGGCTATAAAGGGCTAAGGGATATCCTATTGAGCGCAGTCATGCTCTAATCATGCCTCGGTACGGACTCGGAGGATTTCCAACGCATTGTTGGACCAATCGGTAAAAAAGCTGCCCTCGGGTCGCAGACTTGCGGCGGTTGAAGCGAAAGATA
>DATLSD010000009.1:0-22317 GCA_035534315.1 Elusimicrobiota bacterium | reverse complement strand
CCGCGTCATCGAGACCCGGCGCGGCATCCCTTTGAGCCTTTCCGTGCTCTATCTTCTCGTCGCCAAGCGCGTGGGCCTGCCGGTCTTCGGCGCGGGCCTGCCCGGGCACTTCATGCTGGGCCTGCGCGGCGCCTTCGGCCTGCGGCTTTTGGACGTCTTCGGCGGCGGCCGGCTTCTGGACGTGGGCGAGGCCCAGCGGCTCTTGCTCAGAAACGGCTACGAGCTTAAGCCCCAGCACTTGGAGCCCGCCACCGCGCGCGACATGCTCCTGCGCATGCTGCGCAACCTCATCTCCATCCACCAGAAAACCGGGGACGAGGACACCGAGGATATGCTCTCGGGCCTAGCCGAAATCTTCCTGACCTCCGGCCCCCCTTTGCTGGAACCGCCCCGGTGAAACCAGCCTCCCTCGCCCAGCTCCAGGTCGAGCCCTTCGACATCCCCCTAAACGAGCCCTTCGCCATCGCAGGCGGGGCCAAGACCGAGGCCAAGAACCTTTTGGTGCGCGCGACGCTTTCCGACGGCACCGCGGGCTGGGGCGAGGGCGCGCCCTCCATCAACGACGGCTCGCGCGAGAAGCTCGTTCCCGCGGCGAAAAAAGTTTTTTCCAAGCTCGAGGGCCGGCCCATCGCGTCCTGGCGGGCGCTCTTGGAAACGCTCGACGAGAGCTTGGGCCCCGGCACGGGCCCGGCCAAGGCGGCGGTGGGCATGGCGATTTTGGACGCCTGGGCGCGGCACGTCAAAATTCCCCTTGGCGCCGTCTTCGGCGGCGCCCAAAACCGGGTCTACACGGACGTCACCGTGACCATGGCCCCGCCGGAGGCGTCCGCGCGCGCGGCCAAGCGCATCGTGGCCTTGGGCGTCAAGGTCATCAAGATCAAAATCGGCGGCGACATGGACCAGGACGAGGCGCGCGTGCGCGCGGTCAACGCCGCGGGCCGGGGCTTGAAGCTCATGCTCGACGCCAACTGCGGCTACTCCGCGCGGCAGTCGCTGCAATTCCTGGCGCGCCTCAAAAAACGCGGCATCAAGCCGGTCTTGTTCGAGCAGCCCGCGCCCAAGGCCGACTGGCAAGGCTTGAAGGACGTGCTGACGCGCGGCGGCGGCGTGCCCGTGGCCGCGGACGAGTCGGTGCAGGGCCCGCGAGACATGATCAAGGCCGCGGGCTTGAAGGCCATCAACGTGGTCAACATCAAGCTCATGAAAAGCGGCTTTACCGAGGGCTGGGACATCGCGCGCATCGCCAAGGCCGCGGGCATCGGCCTCATGATCGGCGGGATGGTGGAGTCCCCGCTGGCCATGGGCGCGGGCGCGCATTTCGCCGCGGGCCTGGGCGGATTCTCTTTCGTGGACTTGGACACGCCGCTGTGGTTTTCCCGCAACCCCATGCGCGGGCTCATCCTGGGCCGCGGCGGGCTCTACGATTTGGCCCCGGTCAAAGCGGGCATCGGCGTGCTCCCCAAACCCGAGCTTCTGGCGCTTTTCTCGCGCCGGGCTTAAGGGCCTAGCCGGGCCTAGGCCCAAAACCGCGTTTTTAAGGCCCCGAAGCCTCAGGCGTCCCGACGCCCCTTCCTTTATAATAGCTCCAAGACCGGATTTTCGGAGGGTTCAATGAAAATTCTCGCCAAAGCCGCCGCCGTCTCCTGCGCCGCCTTGATTTTGCTCGCCCCGGGAACCGGCTGCTGGACCGCGCTGGCCGGAGACTTCGCCGCGCCGGACGCCGCCCTGCCCGCGGGAGGCGTGACGGCCGTGCCGGGCATGAACATGGGCCAGATGCCCTCCGGCGAGGCTCTCCCTTTTGAAAACCTGGGCGCGGACGCGCAGATGCCCAATCTCGGCTCGCTTTCCCAAGCCCAAATCTTGAAATCCGAAACGGCCCCGGCGGCCTTGCCCCAAGCCGCGGCAATGCGCGCCGCAAAATCCGCCGTGAGCGCCGCGCCTGAGGCCGCGGAGGCATCCGGCATATCCGCCGCGGAGCCCGAAGCCGAGACGGCCATCCAGGCCACGACGCCGGCGCCCCGCGCGCGCAAAACTATTTTGAACCGTATCGTCTCTACGGTCAAAGCCGTTTTATCCGGAAAAAACCAAGCCCGGAGCGGCGCCGCGGCGGTTGCCGCGGGCGAGCGGACCTTCGACGGCCTAGCCGGCGCGGCGGCGTCTTCCGAAGCGGCCGCGCCCGAGCCGGCAGAGGGCTCCGCCGCCGCTTGGGCGCGCAACGGCACCCCCGCGGCCCTGGCCGCCGATCTCTCCGCGGACGTCTACCCGCCCTACCGGCCGGACATGGTCCGAGTCAAGTTCCACGGCGGCTCCGATCAGCTGGTCGAGGCCTGGAAGCTGCTTGGCCCCGCCGCGGCCAAGGAAGACTCCCGCGGCATCATCTACTTCAATTTCAACCCGCGCACCCAGACCGCGCTGGCCCTGCTGACGCCCGAGCTCTACTACCGGTTCGACGAGGCCCGGCGGGACATCTTCAAGCGCTCCGCCAAGCTGGGCGGCATCGTGCAGAGCGTGGAGCCCGTGCCGGTCGCCCCGCCGATGATGGGCGAGCTCAAGATGTACCTGGAGCTCCACTCCGGCAAGGCGCGCATCCTCTCGGTTCCCGGCGTGCAAAGCGTCGAACTAAAGACCTCGGCCTGGTCCGACAACGCCGTCGTCATCACCCTCGCGGGCACGGTCCCCGAGGCCCTGGTCAAGCGCGAGCTTTTGCGCGCCGCGCCGTGGCTCTTCCGCTACCCGGCGGGATACGTCGTCTACGTCAACGGCGCCGTTCCCCTGGCCCCCGCGGCCGCTCCGGCCAAGTCCCGCGGCCTCCTCGGCTTGGGCGTCTTGTCCCTGCCGCTGGCCGCCAAGAGCGGCGCCCTTCCCGCGCTGGCCGCGATTTCCATCGGCGCCGGCTTCCTGCACGTAGGCATCGTCGCGGGCGCCGTCGTCGCCGGCATGCTCGTGGGCGGCTACATCGGGCGGAAAAAGGGCCTGGCCAGCCGCGACGGAGGAGGCGGCGGATATTGGAATTTCGGCACGCCGCTCTACACCGCCCTCGGCGCCCTCATCGGCGCCATCGCGGGCGGAATCACGGGCGCGGTGCTGATGTCCCTGCACGCGCTCTCCCTGGCCGCGCTGGGAGCGAGCCTCCTGCATGCCGCTCTGCCCGGCCTGGGCGGAGCCGCCCTCGGAGCGATTTTGGGCGGATACATCGGCGTGAAGAAGGCCAAGGCCGACGGCGGAGGCGGCGGGTATTTCAACATCGGCCCGGCGCTCTACGGCGCCATCGGCGCGCTCATCGGGGCCGCCGTGCTCGGCACCGCGGCCGCGGCCTTGGGCGCGCACTTCCTGGGCGCCCACGCCGCCGCGCACGCCTTGACGATTTCCAGCCCCAACCTGCCGGGCTTTCCGCCGTCATGGACCGCCCCGTCGGCGCAGGCCTACGCCCCCGATCAAGGATTTCTCTGGATGCAGGCGCTCAAGGCCATGCTCCCCGCCTTGAAGGCCTACGCGATTGCCGCGGCGGTCGTCGTGGGCGTCGCGATGAGCTTCTACGTCGCCATGCTTCTCACCGAGCTGCGCTCGCTCAAGAGCGGGAAGACCCGGAAAACGGGCGGCTCCTCCGGAACGCCGAAGGCTTAAGCCAGGTCGATCCAGCCCCAGCGGCGCTGATAGAGTTCAATTAGCCGCTCGCGCAGGGGCTTGTTCTCCGGGGCCAAAAGGCGCGGGTCCGCCGCCAACAAGGAGTCCGCGTCCGCGCGCGCCCGCGTCAGGACTTCCTTATCCTTGACCAGGTCCGCGACCTTCAAGGCCACGTCGCCGTGCTGGGTCGTGCCCAAAAGCTCGCCCGGGCCGCGCAGGCGCAGATCCTCCTCGCTCAAGCGAAAGCCGTCCGCGGTCTCGGCCGCCATGGCCAGGCGCGCGCGGGCCTCCTCGGTCTGCGGCGAGGCGATTAGAAAGCAGCAGGACGCCGCCGTGCCCCGGCCGATGCGGCCGCGCAGCTGATGCAGGCTGGCCATGCCGAAGCGCTCGGCGTTTTCGATGATCATCACGGTCGCGTTGGGCACGTCGATGCCGACCTCGATGACGGGCGTGGCCACCAGCACCTGGTGCTTTCCGGCCGAGAACTCCTCCATGATTTTGGCCTTCTTGGCGGCCGGCATGGCGCCGTGGATGAGGGCCACGCTCAAATCCGGGAACACCTCGCTCTTCAAGCGCTCGAACTGCGCCTTGGCCGAGCGCAGGTCCAGGCGGCTTGACTCCTCGATGATGGGGTAGACCACGTAGCCCTGGCGGCCCTTTTGGACCTCCTCGCGCATCGTGGAAAAGGCCTCGGCCTCGTCCGTGATGCGGGTCTGGGCCGCGGCCTTGCCCGGAGGCATCTCGTCGATGACCGAGACCTCCAGGTCCCCGTAGAGCGCCAAGGCCAGCGTGCGCGGAATGGGCGTGGCGGTCATGATCAGCAGATCCAAAAAAGAGTTTTTCCGGCGCAGGGTCGCGCGCTGGCGCACGCCGAAGCGGTGCTGCTCGTCGATGACGGCCACGGACAAATTCTTGAAGCGCACGTCCTCTTCCAAAAGCGCGTGCGTGCCGACCAGGATGTCCAGGCGGCCCTCGGCCGCGGCGGCCAGGATTTTGGCCCGCTCCTTGGCCGTGGTGCGCGAGGTGAGAATCCCGGTCTTGACCGGCAGGCCGGAGAGAAATTTGTCCAAGGTCGCCTTGTGCTGCTCGGCCAAAATCGCCGAAGGAGCCATGAAGGCGCCCTGCCGGCCGTTCTCGGCCGCGAGCAAGAGGGCGGACAACGCCACCACGGTCTTGCCCGAGCCCACGTCCCCCTGCAGGAGCCGGGTCATGGGGCTCGGCGCCCGCATGTCGTCGAAAATCTCGTTGATGACCCGCTTTTGCGCCGCGGTCAAATCAAAGCCCAGCCGCTGCCGGAAGGGCGTCAAGAGGCTCCTCTTGACCTCGTAGCCAAAGCCCTTGGCCAGGCGCTTGGTCTCCCGGCGCTTCAGGGCCCAGGCCAGCTCCAAAAGAAGAAGCTCCTCGTAGGCGAAGCGCTCGCGCGCGGCCGCGAGCTCGCCGCGCGAACCCGGAAAGTGCACGCCGCGCAGGGCCTGGGGCGCGCGCAAAAGCCCACGGCGCGCGATGAGGGCCTCGGGCAGGATGTCCGGCGCGCGCGGCGCCGCGAGATTCAAGGCCTCGGCCGCCAGGCTCCGCAGCCATTTCTGCGTTAAGCCCTCGGTCAGCGCGTAGACCGGCGCGATGCGCTCGACGTTTAAAACCCGCTGCGGATCGTCGGCGGCGTAGTGTTCCTCGGCCTGGATGTCGCTCACGCCGACCAGGCTCGCCTCCGCCCGGCCCACCACGTAGACTTCCGCGCCGCGGACGACGTCTTTTTTGAGCGGCGCGAACACGTCGTAGCGGCGGCTCAAGTGCTTGAACCACACCGCCTCGACCTGGGCGCCGCCCGGCACGGCCAGCGTGGCCTTGAAAAGCGCCATGCGCGGGCCGGCCCGGAATTCTCCGGCGCGGACCACGATGCCGCGCGCCACCACCAGGCCGCCGGGAAAGGCCTTGGAGAAATCCGGGAGCGCAAATCGGTCCTGCCAGTCCCGCGGGAAATAATAGAGCACGTCGCCGACCGTCTCGATGCCCAGATGCCCCAAGGCCTCGGCGCGCCGCGGCCCCACGCCCTTCAAGAGGCGCGCGGGGGAGAGCATTCCCTCGGGACGCGGGCTTGCGCCGGGCGGGGGCATTTGCTACTCTCTATGCCTAGCGGAGATCATATATGGCTTTTCGATGCCTCGTTTGTTCCAAGGGACCTGTGGCGGGATTTAGCTACAGCCATTCGCACAAAGCGACCAAGCGCATTTTCCGTCCCAACCTGCAGCGGCTCAAAGTGGTCCTCTCCGGGCGCACGCTCACGGGCTACGTCTGCACCGACTGCATCAAGTCCGGCCGCGCCAAGCGTCCGGCGCGCTAAAGCGCCCTTAATTCCGCTTCTTCATCCACTCGCGAATTAATTCAGCGGCGGCCTCTTTTCCCCCCAACCCGAAGGCCAAGCCCGCGGCCAAGCCGGCCGAGGCCAGCAAAATCTCCAGCGCCGCGGAAATAAGCTCCAGGCGGATGCCCAGCTGGTCCAGGGCGGTCATCCCGGCGAAAACCACCACCGTCAGGTAGCAGGCCTTGGCCAGGCCCTGGCCGCCCGGCACGTTGTTGGCCGAGGCCGCGCGGGAGACGACTTCCGAGAGAAAGCCCGCGAACAAAAGCCCGCCGAAGACGATGAGCACCGCCGCCACCATGGCCGGAAGGAACAAGGCGAAGCGCCCCAGGAGGCCCGAGATGACGGTGATGTTCACCGCGTTGGCCGCCGAGACGATGAAGATGAAGAGCACCAGCCAATAGGCCAGAAATCCCAGCACGTAGGTCGGCGACTTGCCAAAGCCCATGCGGGCCAAAATTTCGTTGACGCCCACCCGGCTGGCGTAGCCGTCGAAGCGCACCCGGTTCAAGAGCCCCTCGACCGCCATGCGCAGCGCCCGGGCGGCGAATAATCCTATAAGAAGGAGGAGAAACGCCGCCGCGATCTCCGGGACTTTCGCCGCCAGGCGGCTTTCCACGCCGAAAAACGGGCCCTGCATCGCTTCGATGATGTTCGCGCTCATGGCCCTCATCGTATCAAAACGATCCTTGCGGCGCAACGCGCATTGGACTAAGATCAAGAGGCGATGAACGACGAGCCGGCCGCCTCCCGCAAGACCTTCTGGCTTTGGGCGCTGGCCTTGTGCCTGCCGCCGGCCTTCATCCCCAACTACAACCACGACCTGTTCTGGCACCTTCTGGACGCGCGCTGGCTCTGGGCCCACCGCGGCCTGCCGCTGGGCGATCCGTTCTCCTGGACCAAGGCCGGGGCGCCCTGGGTCGACTTCGAATGGCTCTGGGAGCTGGGCGCGGGCGCTTTTTGGCGCGCCGGGGGCATGCCGGCCCTGATGGCCCTGAAATTTCTCTACATCGCCGCGAGCACCTGGGCTTTCGCGCGCCTGCTGGCCTGCCGGGGCTTGAAGACTCCTTGGCTGGCGGCGGGGCTGGTCCTCTGGTCCGCCCAAATGCTGCCGCACTGCGGCCTCTCGCCGGATTTGCTCTCTCTGCTGTTCTTCACCATGACGCTTCTCTTATTGGAAAGCCGCCTGGAGAAATGGCGCTCTTGGCCCTTGTTCCTGACGCTGCTGCTCTTCGCCCTCTGGTCGCAGGCCCACGCGGCCTTCATCATGGGCCTGGCGCTTTTTCCCTGCTACATCGCGGCCGAGGTGCTGGCGCGAAACCGCGCCGCGGCCAAGGCCAAGCTGGCCGCTTTGGGCGCGGCGGTCCTGGGCAGCCTGTGCAATCCCTACGGTTTTGGCCCCTACGTCGTCTTGCTGCGCCACCTTCACCGCGCTCCGGACATGACGCGCTTTATCCGGGAATGGAGCCCTCTGCCGTTCAACGACCCGCTGTACTGGCCGTTCTGGGCCGCGCTGGCGCTCGGGCTTGGCCTCGCGATTTTAGCCGCAGCGCGCAAGACGCCGCTGAAAAAAATCCCCTGGAGCTTGGTTTTCGCGGCAGTACCCTTGGCCGTCTTGTCCATCCGGCACGCGCGGTTTTCCGCCTATTTCAACGCGCCGGCCTGTCTTCTCCTCGCCGCCCTGGCGCAAGAACTCTTCCCCGAGCCGCGGGCGTCCCGCCGGGCGTCGGGACTTTTCCTCGCGGCCTACGCCGCCTTTTTACTGGGCGTCCTGCCGCGCTTGAACTGGGACAGCTCATTCCACGGCCCCGACCTGCCGCGCGCGGCCGCGCGCTTCATGGCCGCGGAGCGCCCCGAGGTGGAACCCTTGCGGCTTTACCATCCCTGGGAATGGGGCGGCTACCTCGCCTGGAGGCTGCGGCCGTGGTTTAGGGTCTTCGGCGACGGGCGCTACATATTTCACGAGCAGCACGCCCGAGCCGAGGACGCCTTTGCCTCAGCGCGGCAATGGCAGGGCTACTTGAAGCGCGAGGGCGCCGACGCCGCGCTTTTGCCCAACGTGGGCATCCTGCTGGACAGCACGCGCCTCTATCCGAATGGAAAGACCAAGGCCTTTCGCCGGCCATGGTTCGTCTTCTACATGCCGCGCCGGAACTGGGCGCTGGTCTACTGGGACTCCAAGGATCTTTTCTTCGTCGCGCGCGGCGCCGCGCCCAAGGCCTGGATCGCCGCCCACGACTACCGCTACCTCCATCCGCGCGACCAAGCCGCGTTCAAAGACGCGCTCAAGCGCGGCGAAATCAACCTGGCCGAACTGCGCCGGGAAGAAATCCGCCACGCCGCGGACCTGCGCGCCTACGGCGGCTTCTGAAGTGAGCTGAGCCACAAGACACCCTAGACGGGGCGAACGGAAGAGGTCGCCGGAGGCGGAACGGCTCTACGCGACGATGCCTTTTTCGCGCAGGAAGTGGCGGATCTTGGAGCGGGCGCGCGCCGTGCGCACCATGTTGAGCCAGTCCTTCTTGGGCTCGGAGCCCTTCTTGGTGAGAATCTTGCAGATGTCGCCGGACTTGAGCTTGTAGTCGAGCTTGACCATCTTGTTGTTGACCTGGGCGCCCACGCAGGCCTGGCCTATCTCGGTGTGCACCGCGAAGGCGAAGTCCAAGGGCGTGGCGCCGCCGGGCAGGACCTTGACCTCGCCCGCCGGGGTGAACACGAAGACCTGGTTTAATTCCAAATCGGTCTTTAGGCTGTCCAAAAACTCGCGCGGGCTTTTCAAGTCCTGCAGCCACTCGATCCACTGCCGGAGCCAGTTGAGCTTCTCCTCCAGGTGCAGATCGCGAGATTCCTCGCCGGTCTTGTAGCGCCAGTGCGCCGCGATGCCGTACTCCGAGGTGCGGTGCATCTCCTCGGTGCGGATCTGGATTTCGACGAGCTCGCCCGCCGGGCCCATGACCGTGGTGTGCAGGCTCTGGTAGAGGTTCATCTTGGGCAGCGAGATGTAATCGGTGAAGCTGCCGGCCACGGGCTTGAACTGCGTGTGCACCACGCCCAAGAGCGCGTAGCAGTCGGCCACGGTGTCGGTGATGATGCGCACGCCCAGGGCGTCCTGGATTTCCTCGAAGGGCTTGTTCTGGCGCAGCATCTTCTGGTAAATCGAATAGAGGCTCTTGGAGCGCGCCAGGATGCGGTGCGGGATGCCGGTCTTCTCCACGGACTTTTCCACCGCCTCCTTGAACTTGGCCAAAGTCGCCTCGCCGACCTTGACCCGGGCGTTGACCTTGGCGCTCAACTCGTCGAACTCCTCGGGGTAGAGGTACTGGAAGCCCAGGTCCTCGAGCTCGCTCTTCAACTGAAACATGCCCAAGCGGTGGGCCAGGGGCGCGTAGAGGGACAGGGTCTCGCGGGCGATGCGCTTCTGGCGCTCGCGGGAGAGAAAATTGAGCGTCCGCATGTTGTGCAGGCGGTCGGCGAGCTTGATGACGATGACGCGGATGTCCTGCGCCGTGGCCAAAAGCATCTTGCGCCAGTTTTCGGCCTGCGCGGCGCTGGTCGAGGAAAACTGCAGGCGGTCGAGCTTGGTCACGCCCGCCACGAGCTTGGTCACCTCGTCGCCGAACTCTTTGCGCATCTCCTCGGCGGTGACCGGCGTGTCCTCCAGCACGTCGTGCAGGAGCCCGGCGCAGACCGTGGGCAAATCCATCTTCCAGTCGATGAGGGAAGCCGACACCGCCTCGCAGTGCACGAAGTAGTGTTCGCCCGAGGCGCGGGCCTGGTCCGCGTGGGCCTTGACGGAGTAGTCGTAGGCCTTGGCCAGCATGGCCACGTCCACGTGCGGGGAGTAGGCGAGAAAGCGGTCCAAGATTTCCTGACGCTCCATGGCCTAGGCCCTCGGCTCCGCGGCGCGCGCCAGCGCCGGGCCGTCAAGCCGGCCAAGCGTTCGCAAGTCCTCGGCCATGGCCCGCGCCGCGCGCCGCGCGCCGCCGGGCTCGCCCAAGACCCCGCGCAGGCTTGCCAGCGCCGCGCGCAGCTCCCGGTGCTTGGCGGGGCTCTCGAGAATTTCCTTGGCCGCCCGCGCGATGCCGTTCTTATTGGCCCGGCCCTGGATGAGCTCCGGGACCAAAAGCCTGCCCGCCAGCAGATTGGCCATGGCGATGTAGGGAACGCGGATGAGGGCCCGCGCAATCCAATAGGTGGGCCAGGACAGGCGGTAAATCACCACCATGGGCAAGCCCAGCAACGCGTTTTCCAAAGTCGCGGTGCCCGAGGAGCAAAAAGCGACGTCCATCCGGGCGCGGACCTTGTAGTCCGACTCGCGGATAATTTTCGCGCCGCGCGCCGCGGCCGAGGCATAGGCCTCGTCGGGAAGGGAAGCGGCCGCGAACACGCAAGCCTCGGCCGCGGGAAAGTGGCGCCGGAGCTCGTCGAAGGCGTCCAAAAACACCGGCAGGTGGCGGCGCACCTCCATGGCGCGGCTGCCGGGCAGAAGAGCGACCCGCAGGGGGTTGCCGATGTCCTTGTTCTCCGCGGCCGGCGGCACGGCGTCCAAGAGAGGATGGCCGATGAAAGTGCAGGCCGCGCCCGCGCGGCGGTAGACCTCCTCCTCGAACGGGAAAATGGCGAAGACGCGGCGGACCAGCCGCGCGATGACCGCGGCGCGTCCGGGCCGGCTGGCCCAAACCTGCGGGCTCACGTAGTAGTAGGCCGGCACGCCGGCGGCCTTGGCCAGCGGCAGGACCCGGCGGTTGAAGCCGTAGTAATCCACCACGACGAGAGCCGCGGGCTTTTTCTCCAGGAGATAAGCCTTCAAGCGCGCCAGCAGCGCGCGCAAAAATCCCAATGAAAAAAGCGGCTCCAAAAACCCGGAGATGCCCCGGGAGGCGAGGTCCTCGATGAAGACGTCCGCGGCGCGCCTCATGAGCGGCCCGCCCACGGCCGCCGTGCGCAAGCCGGGGATTTCCGCCTTCAAGGCCTCGATGAGCCTGGCCCCATGAACGTCGCCGGAGGGATCCCCGGCGACGACGAGTATCTCGCTCAGGAAGCGCCTCCCATGATGTCCTTGCCCACGCTCTTGGCGATGGTCCGCAGATCCTGGACCCAGGGCGGAATCAAGGAGCGCACGCCCGCCTGCGGCGCGACCACGTAGCGCTCGAGCTCGTCCGAGACCTGCAGGGCCAGCTTCAAGGCCTCCATGCCGCGCTCGGCGCTCGGCCAGGGCTTGCGGTTGTGCCGGATGCAGTCAAGCCAATGCAGGTGCTCGTTCTTCAAGGGCTCGACCGTGGAGAGCTTGGGGCGCAGGATTTCCACGTCCTTCAAGGTCTTGATGACCGGGACCTTGCGCTTGTAAATCTTCAAGTCGCTCGACGCGTAGTCGAGCGAGATGTAGCTGTCCTCCTGAAAGATCCGCAGCTTGCGGCACTTGGTGAGCGAGATGCGGCTGGCGGTGAGGTTGGCGATGCAGCCGGTCTTGAAGCGCACGCGCACGTTGGCGATGTCCTCGTGCTGTGAAATGAGGTGCGCGCCCACGGCCTCCAAGGACTCTATCTCCGCGCCGACCAGGGTCAGCAGGATATCCAAATCGTGGATCATCAGGTCCATGACCACGCCGATGTGCTGCGTGCGCGGGTCGTAAGGGCCCAGGCGCTCGACCGTGATGAAGCGCGGGTTGCGCACGTGCTTGACGGCCTCCAGGACCGCGGGGTTGAAGCGCTCGACGTGGCCGACCTGCAGGACCACGCCCTTTTCCTGCGAGATTTCAAGGAGCTTCTTCGCGGACTCGATGGACTCGGCCAGGGGCTTCTCGATGAGGCAGTGCACGCCCCGCTCCATGGCGGCTTTGCCCGCCTCGAAGTGCTGCGGCGTGGGCACCGCGATGACCACGGCCTCGGCGCGCGCGATGAGATCCTCGTAGCTGCGCACCGCGATGGTGTTGCACTGCCAGGCCAGAAACTGCGCCCTCCATAAGTTGACGTCGCACACGCCGACGAGCTCGAAGTTCTCCTGGTTGCGGTTGAAGACCTTGGCGTGGTTGGCGCCCATGCGGCCGGCGCCGATGACGCCGACCTTGAGGCGCTTGGGCTTTTCCTCGGCGCTCATGACGCGGGCCCCTCGGGGGCGAATCCCATCACGCAAATTTTCGCGGCGTCGGCTTCCTGCATGAATTTCTCCTTGTCGAAAAGCAGGGTCGTCCCGGCCTCGAGCGCCACGGCCGAAACGCGGGCTTTGGCGAAGACGGGGAGGGAATCAAGCCCGATGACGGGGATATCGAAGCGCAAATCCTGCCCGGGCTTGGCGACCTTGACCACGGTCAGGCGCGGCTTTCCGCCGTGCGACGCGGCGATGTCCGCGGCGCGCAAGATGCAGGCGTCGGTTCCCTCCATCGCCTCCACGGCCACGACCGCGTTCTCGGAGACCACGACCGTTTGCCCGATGTCCTGGCCCGCCACGGCCTTGGCCGCGCGCCACCCCAGGCGCATATTGGCTTTTTCCTCGGCGTCCGGGCCGCGGCGCGAGAGCTGTCCCTCGCCGGCCAAAAGATGAGAGAGATAGGCCGCCGAGGAGATAAGCTCGATGCCTTCGAGAGAAAACTCGTCCGCCACGGCCTTTAAAATGGTGTCGGTCCGCTTGTCCTTTAAGCGCGCGAAAACCTTGATGGCCCTAAAATCCGGCAGAACGCCGCCGAAGAGGGACGCGTGCTGGACCTTGCCCGCCATCACGGCCCGGGTCACGCCCGCTGACTTGAGCGCCTTGATGGGAGCGTCCAACTGCCCCAGCTTGAAGTAGTCCAGGCGCGAGACCAGCGGCTCCAGGGAGGCGTCGGTCACGCCGCGGATGCCCAGCGCCACGACGTCGACGTTCATGCGCCGGGCCTCCTGAGCGACCAGGATGGGAAAGCGTCCGGAGCCGGCGATGAGCCCGACCGTCGCCACCGGCTAGAGGACCGCCTCTTCCTTGGCCTCGACTCCCGAGGCCGGCCGCATCACGCCTTTCTTGGACGCCGCGATGAAGTCGAGCATCTCCAAGACCCGCGGGTCCTTAGACTCGCCGCGCACGCGGGCCATGGCTTCTTCGAGCCTCAAGCCGGAGAGGAAAAGCGTCTTGTAGGCCCGCTTGATGGCCGAGACCGTCTCGTGCCCGAAGCCGCCGCGGCGCAAGCCGATGCTGTTCAAGCCCCGCAAGGCGGCGGGATAGCCCTGGCAGGTGCAGAAGTGCGGCACGTCCTTGTTGAGCATGGAGCCTCCGCCCAGCATGCAGTACTTGCCGATGCGCAGGTACTGGTGGATGGCGGCCAAGCCCCCGACCACGGTGAAATCCCCGATTTCCACATGACCCGCCACGGCCACCGAGTTGACCAGAATGACGCCGTCGCCCAGCGTGCAGTCGTGGGCCACGTGCGAATAGGCCATAAAAAGGCAGTCGCTGCCGATGCGCGTCTCGCCGTGGGCGGCCGTGCCCCGGTTCAAGGTCACGCACTCCCGCACGGTGTTGCGGTCGCCCATCACGAGGCGCGTGCGCTCGTTGCCGTATTTCAAATCCTGCGGCGCGGTGCCGACGTAGCAGCCGGGGTGCAGGCGGTTGTCCTTGCCCAAGGCCGCGAACTCGACGACCGCGTGCGCGCCCACGCTGGTCCCCGCGCCGATGACGGCGCCCTCGCCGATAATCGCGTAAGGCCCTATGACGGCGGCGGGATCGACTTTGGCGGAAGGATGGATGACGGCGGTAGGATGGATATTGCTCATCATGGCCCCCTATTTATCCACCACGGCGAAGGTCATCTCGGCCTCGGCCGCGACCTTGCCGTCCAAGCGCGCCTCGCCGCGGAATTTGCCGGCGCGGCCCAGGCGCAGGATTTCCACGTTGAGCTTCAAGACGCCCGGCGGGAACACGGGATTCCTGAACTTGGCGCCGTCGATGCCCATGAAGTAGGCGATCTTGCCCTCGTAGGCGCCCTTGGAAAGGAGCATGGCGCAGGCGGTCTGGGCAAGGGCCTCCAAAATAAGCACGCCCGGCATGACCGGATGCTCGGGAAAATGGCCCTGGAAAAACGGCTCGTTGATGGTCACGCACTTGGTGCCCACCGCTTTTTTGTCCTCCTCCAAAATCTCCACCTTGTCGATGAGGAGAAACGGGTAGCGGTGCGGGATGGCCTTGCGGATTTCGGCGATTCCCAGCGTGCGCACGGGGGCTCCCGCCGCCGTCTGCGATGATTCTGTCGTCATTTACGCCTCCACGGTCCTTGCGGTCCTGCGCATCCCGGTCGCCGCCGCGTCGAGCCGTTTGGCAAACTCGACGTTGTGGGCGTGGCCGAGGCATTCCGCCTCGATGCGCATCTTGAAGAGGGGACGGCCCATCAAGGACAAATCCCCAATTAAATCCAAAATCTTGTGGCGCACCAGCTCATCCGCGTAGCGCAGCCCGCCGGAATTAGTGTGGTAGCGGTCCCTGCCGATGACAATCGCGTTGTCCAATGAGCCGCCCTGCGCCAGGCCCTGGGATTTCAGGAACTCGACCTCGTGCTCGAAGCAGAACGTGCGGGCCGGGGCGATTTCCGAGAGGTAGCCCGTCTCCTCGCAGCGGATTTCCAGGCTCATCCTAGGGATGAGCGGATGATCGTGCAGAAGCGTCGCCTTGATCTCGAAGTGTTCCGAGGGCACGGCCCGGTACTTGGCCTTGCCGTCCTGATAGGCGATTTCACCGGGCAGGTGCAGCCAGCGCTTGGGAACGTCCGGGTAGCGGCGCAGGCCGGCCTTCAAGAGCGCCTGGGCGAAGGGCAGCGCGGAGCCGTCCATGATGGGCGGCTCATTGGCCGAGACCAGGATGTCCGCGTTGTCCACGCCCACGCCGGTCAGGGCCGAGAGCACGTGCTCGACCGTGTGCACCTTGGCCTCGCCCAAGCCGAGGTTGGTGCCGCGCACCGTGGTCACCACGAAATGAAGCCGCGCCGGAATCATGGGAGTTCCGGGCAGGTCCGTGCGAAAAAAACGGATGCCCGCGTTGGCCGGGGCGGGCCGGAAGGTCAGCTTGGAGCGGTTGCCGGTGTGCAGGCCGATGCCCTCCAGGCTGATTTCGCGCTCAATCGTCGTCTGGCTCAAATCCATGTTCATGCCTCCGCCTTGGGTCCGCGGGAAGCCCCGCCCAGGCCCAACTTTTCCTTGATTTCCTTGACCGCCTCGAAGAGCTCGGGCAGGCGTCCGGAGAGCGCCTGAAGCCGGAAGGCCTCGCGGCGCGGGCGCGCGGGAGAGCCAAAGACAATCGCGCCGTTCTCCACGTCCGACATGATGCCGGCCTGCGCCATCACGATGGCGCGCTCGCCGATCTTCAAGTGGCCGGCCACGCCGACTTGGCCGGCCAGGATGACGCCGTCGCCCAAGGCGCTGGAACCCGCCACGCCGACCTGGGAAACCAGAAGGCAGCCGCGCCCTACCTGCACGTTGTGCGCAATTTGGACCAGGTTGTCGATCTTGGTTCCGGCGCCGATAGTCGTCGAGCCCACGGTCGCGCGGTCGATGGCCGCGTTGGCGCCGATTTCCACGTCTTCGCCGATGACCACGTTTCCGATCTGCGGAATCTTGCGGTGGCGGCCCGTCTTTGTGTCCGTCGAAAATCCGAACCCGTCCGCGCCGATGACGGTGCCCGAGTGAATGACCGCGCGGTCGCCCACGACGCAGTCCTCGCGGATGACGACCTGGGGATAAATCCGGCAGCCGCGTCCGATGCGGACGTTCTCGCCGATGTAGCACTGCGCGCCGATGAGAGTGTCCTGGCCCACCGCGGCGCCGCGCTCGATGACGGAAAAGGGCCCCACGCCCACGCCGGGGCTCAGCTGCGCCGAATGGTCCACGACGGCCCGCGCGTCGACGACCGCGGGCTTTTTCGCCCTTTTCTCGGCGATAAGCCCCAGCACCAGGGAGAAGGCGTACTGCGGATCCTCGACGTAAATCTTGGCGGGCGCCTTGGCGGGCAATTCCTTGGCGGAAGCCGGCAAAAACAGGCAGCCCGCGGCGGAAGACGCCGCGGCTTGGGCGTATTTCGGGTTGCCCAGAAAGGAAACGTCCTTGGGCCCGGCCTCATCGAGCCCTTGAGCGCCCTCCAGGGCGTAAGACTCTTCCCCGACCAGGCTGCCCTGGGCCAATCGGGCCAGTTCCCCGGCCGTGACGCTGATTTTTTCGCGCGCGCTCATCGCATCTCCTGAAGCTGCTTCAAGACTTTGTCGGTCAAATCAACCGCGTCGTGGCCGTAGAGGATATTTCCCTTGTCCACGACCACGCTGATGCCCTCTTGGTCCGCGACGATCTGGATCGCCTTGTTGATCTCGCCAAGCAGGATATCGGTCTTGTTCCCTTCCAAATCCACGAGATTTTTTTCCGCGGCGGCCTCGCGGTCGCCGTAGTCGGCCTGCTCGCGCTTTATTTCCTGGTCCGTCACGGCGATTTGGGAATCGAGCGAGGCCAGCTTCTGGCGCACGTCCGAGGAGAGCTGCGCGACCGGCAGGGGGCGCGGCGCGGCGGGCGCCGACGCGGCGGCGGCGCTGGAAACCTGCGGCGGCGCGGTTGCGGCGGGGCTGCTCACGGCCACCGCCGGAATCGGCGCGGGCGCGGCCGTCTCGGCGGGCGCCGGCGTTATCTCCGCGCTGGGAACTCCCGGCAGCGCCGGGAAAACGCTGGGCGTGGAGGGCTTGACCGCGTAGCCGCTCGGCTCCGGGGAGGACGCGGCGACCGGCACCGAGGGAGCCTGCGTGGACGCCGCCACCGCGGGCACGGCGGCCTCGGTGGAAACAGCGGGCGGCACCGCTGGAGGAGTCTCCGGCGGCGCCTGCTGGCCCTGCATGAGCTCCTCGCGCTGAGTTTGGAGATCGGCGAGCGTGTTTTGCAGGCGCAGGATTTGCGCTTTTTGCTGGTTTAACTGCTCCTGGGTCTTCTCCACGACTTCCTGGAAGCTTTCCCTTGCCCGCTGGGTTTCCGGAAAGGCCTGAAAGAGCCGCTGCATGTCCACGAAGCCGATGCTGGAGTGTTCCGTGCGGTTCTGTTCCAGGGAAATTTCGATGGCATTGGCGCAAGGAAGGCGAAAAAGGAAGGAAAAAGAAAGAGTGCAAAGAGCGGAAAGAACCGGCATCCAGCGGAAACAACGGCCTTCCCTTTCCTGCTTTTCTTTTTCTTCCATTTCTCTCCGTTTCATTCTTTCCTTTCCGTTTCCTTCCTTTAAAACAGGTTCGCCATCCCGAAGCTGATTTGATAGATCTTCTCGCCGGGAGCGTGGTTGAAGCCGTAGCCCCATTCGAGCCGGATGGGAAACGCCGGCGTCGTGAGCCTGATGCCGATGCCCACGTCCGTCTTCAGCTCGGTGTCCTGCGAGCCGACCTTCATGCTGACTTGATCGAAATTGGTCCACGTCGATCCGATGTCGAAAAACGAGACGATTTTGGCGATAGTGCGCTCGCCTTCCCTGGCCACCGGGAAGCCGAACTCGGCCGTGGCCGTGTCGTAGATGTAGCCGCCGTTGGGGTTGCCGACTTGGCCCGTCGGCTCGTAGCCGCGCATGGTGTCAGGGGCGCCCAGGAAGAACAAATCGTAGACCGGAACATGCGCGGTCGCTCCGAACTGGCCGATGTAGGCCCCCCGGTTGCCCAAAGTCAGAACGAAGGGATAATCGTCGATGGAGAAAAGCTTATAGTTGACGGAATCCGAAAGCCCCGGCTCCAAAAAGTTGATGTCCCCGCCCAAGGGCCCGCCGGCCAATTGCAGGCTCACCGAGTTGCGGCTGCCGCTGGTCGGGTCGTAGATGTTGTCCCGGCTGTCGCGCGCGAACTCCACGCTTACGGCCGAGAAGTTGCTCGTTCCGGGCGTCAAAATCGAGTTCGCCGGCAGCGCCGGATCGATGCCGCTGATGCTGGTGCGGGAAAAGGTGTAGGTGAACTTGAGCTGGTAGAGGTTATCCGCGAAGCGCGGCGCCAGGAAGATGGAGCCGCCCTTGCTCTCCTGGGTGTAGGCGGTCAAATCGCTGCCGAAGGGGCTCAGCTGCATCGTGTCGAAGAGGGTCGCCCCCAGAGTCCAGGGATGGTTACCGACCCAGGGCTCGCTCCAGCTGAGAGAATAGTTGCGCACGCGCGAGCCGAAGGACCACTGCACGCCCACGTGCTGGGCCCGGCCGAAGAGGTTCATGTTCTGCAGGGACAAGGTGCCGAAGAGCCCGTCGATGGTGGAGTAGGCCGCGCCCGCGGTGAGCATGCCGGGCTTGCCCTCCTTGACGTTGAAGTCCAAATCGACCAGGTCCGGATTGCCCGGACTGTCCAAGTTGACGCCCACGTCGTCCAGGAAGCCCAGGTTCATCAGGGCCTCGCGGCTCCGGCGCACCTTCTTGGCGTTGAAGGGTTCGCCGGGCTTGACGAGAATTTCGCGCTTCAGGACGTAGGTCTTGGTCTCGACGTTTCCGGACACGTCCACGTTGTCCACGTAGACCACGTCGCCCTCGATCAAGTTGAATTGGACGTTCAAGCAGCCGGTTTTAGGATCGAGCGTCCGCACCGGATTGACCTGCAGGTGCAGGTAGCCTTTGTCCGCGTAGAGCTCCTGGATGTTGCGGATGGTCTCCTGGTATTTGTCGTCGTCGAAGGTTTTGCCGGCATGGTAGGTCACCGCCTTGGCGAGCTGCGCGTTGGTGTAGACCAAATTTCCGACAAAAGACGTCTTGCCGAAGCGGTAGGAGCGCCCTTCCTGAATTGAGAGGCTGATGTAGAGCCGGGTCTTGTCCCAGCTCACCATGACCGTGGGCGAGCTGACGACCACGTCCAAATAACCCCGATGCCGGTAGTAGGCCTGGATGGCGTGGATGTCCTCGGGAAGATCTTTTTCCGCGTACACCTTGCCGCGGCGGTTCTTCATCAGGCCGAGGATTTTCTTGGGCTTGAAGGCATGCACTCCCCTGATGGAAACCCAGAAAATCTGGGACTTGGCTCCTTCGTTCACCTTGAAGGTCAGGACCGATTTCATGGTGCCCGTGTCGGTGGCGATTTGGGACTCGACCGTGGCGTCCAGAAAGCCCTTCTTGTTGTATTTTTCGAGGATTTTCTCCTTGTCGTCTTCCAGCTTGACCAAGTCCAGCGGATCGCCCTTCTTCAAAGAGATGGCGTCGGCCAAGGCGCCCCGGGAGAGCTTGAAATTATTCTTGAAGTCGATGCGCTCGATGACCGGCTTTTCCGAGACGATGAAGGTCAGCTTGACGGTCGCAGTCGATCCCGCCACCCGGCGCAGGTAATCGGGGACGGGAGCGCCCAGGGACGTGACGTCGGCCTGGACGCCGTTGAAGTCGCCCAAACCCAGGAGATTCTGGATGTCCTGGTCCAAATCGGATTGGTCGTAGAGGTCTCCTTTGCGCGCCTTGACCTGGGAAAGAACGACGCTGGGCTTGACGTTCTTGGTGCCGGAAACCGCCACCTGGCCGATGACCCACGGCGGCGGCAGCGAGCCCGAATCCTGGGCCGCGACTGGAACGACCCCCGTGGCCGCGAGAAGGGCGCTCATGAGGACCCAAATCACCCCGCGACCCCTTGGCGGACGGGCGTCGAAAATATTGAAATCGATAACGGAACCACGACGACAAAGTATACAAAAAACGCGGGCGGAACGCGGGCGGCGCGAGGTAAAAACCGCTTTAAAGCGGTTTTTTACCGGCGGCTCCGGCTTTTTCGCGGTTTTTGGACGGTTTTCCGCGTGACGCCCTCAAAAGGCCGCGGACTTATTGAGGAAACAGGTTTCTTCTAAAAGAAAGCCCGCGGGGAGGATTGAACTCCCGACCTACCGCTTACAAGGCGGTTGCTCTACCGCTGAGCTACGCGGGCGCCACGCCGATTTTACAATATCGGGACGGAGCTTCACCGCCTTTGGAAAGTTGATATAATTTCGCGCGAACCATGCCACGAAAGAGCCCCGCCGTCAAAAAGCTTCCGGTCCGAACCATTCCGGTCGTCAACCCGGCCACGGAAGAGGCCGTGGGCGAAATCCCGGACCAGAGTCCGGCAGAAATCGCGCGGGCCGTCGCTCGCGCCAAAAAAGCTTGGAATCCGTGGCGCAAGACTCCGGCTCACGAGCGCGCCAAGATGCTCGAGGAGGTGGCGCGGCGCATTAAAGATCGCGCGCAAAGCTTGGCGCGGCTTTTGACGCTCGAGGGCGGCAAGCCCCTGCGCGAGAACGTCGATGAGATGGGCTGGTCCGCGTCGTGCTTCGAGTACTACGCGGGCATGATTCGCGGCGAGCGCGGCCGCGTCATCCCCTCCATCGAGCCAAGCCAGCTCAATTTCGTGGTGCACGAGCCCTACGGCGTCATCGCCGCCATCGTGCCCTGGAACTACCCCATTTTGCTCATGGCTTGGAAGCTGGCGCCCGCCTTGGCCGCCGGAAACACCGTGGTCTTGAAGCCCGCCGAGCAGACGCCGCTCTCGACCCTGGAGTTCCGCGCCATTTTCGACTGCCTGCCCAAGGGCGCGGTGGAAATCGTGACCGGCCGGGGCGAGACCGCGGGCGAAGCCTTGGTGCGCCACACAGACGTTTCCCTGATCGCTTTTACCGGATCGCTCGAGACCGGCCGGCGCATCGCCCGGCTGTGCTCAGACTCGGTCAAGAAGACCCACTTGGAGTTGGGCGGCAAGGACGCCTTCGTGGTCTGCGAGGACTCGGATCTGGACGTCGCGGCCAAGGCCGTCGCCTGGGCGGCGTTTTTAAACGCCGGGCAGGTCTGCACCTCGACCGAGCGGGTCTACGTCCACCGCAGCGTGCATGAAAAATTTCTAGAGCGCTTGGCCGGATTTTCCCGAACGCTGGTGGTCGGCGACGGCTTGGACCCCAAGACGGACGTGGGCCCGATGATTGGAGATTCCTATCGCCGCAAAGCGGAAAATCATGTGGCGGAGGCCCGCAAGCGCGGCGCCAAAGTCTTATGCGGCGGCCGGAGGCCGGCGGCGCAGCAGCGCGGCTATTTCTATGAGCCGACCGTGCTTTCGGGCGCGGACCATTCCATGGCCGTCATGCGCGAGGAGACCTTCGGTCCGGTCTGCCCGGTCATGGCCTACAAAACTTTTGACGAGGCGCTGGCCCTGGTCAACGATTCCCCCTACGGCCTCGGCGCCAACCTTTACACCCACGACGCCCGCAAGGTCAAGCGCTTTTTCGAGGAAGTTCAGGCCGGCACCATCTGGGTGAACGACCCCTTGACCGACAACGACGCGGGGCCTTTCGGCGGCTTTAAGGCCACCGGCGGCGGGCGGGAACTGGGCGAGGAGGGTTTGCGCGAGTTCCAGCAGGCCAAGCACGTGCACTGGGACTTCGAGCAACAGGCCAAGCCGTGGTGGTATCCCTACGCGCCCACGGCGAAAAGCTACGATTACTCCGCGCCCAAGAAAGGCGGCCGCGCGCGATGAAATACTGGCTTATGAAGTCCGAGGCCGCGGTTTACTCCATCGACGATTTAAAGCGCGACAAGAAGACGGTTTGGGACGGCGTGCGCAACTACGAGGCCCGCAACTTCATGCGGGTCATGAAATCGGGCGACAACGCGTTTTTTTACCATTCCAACGCGGAGCCTTCGGGCGTCGCGGGAGTCATGGCCGTCTCGCGGACGGCCTTCGCCGATCCTTCCCAATTCAAGCGCGGCGACGCCCATTACGACCCCAAGGCGACGCTCAAGTCCCCCCTTTGGTCCTCGGTGGAAGTGTCCTTCTTGCAGAATTTTCCCAGAATCGTCGCACTGGAAGAACTGCGCAAGACAGCGGCGCTCAGGGACATGGCCTTATTCCGCCGCAGCCGGCTTTCGGTCCAGCCCGTGACGCCAGCAGAGTGGCGGACCATTATCCACCTGGCCAAAAACGCCGCTTAAGCAGACAGAGGCGGCGCTTTAGTTTGCGTAAACGCGGGCCACGGCCGTGCTGCCTACCTGGAGCTGGACGTAGCTCGAGTTGCCCGTGTTGATCTCGTATTCGCTAGATCCTTTTATATCCAACTGAGCATTCGGCGTGCCGCCGGTGTTGATGCCGACGCTGGTGCCGCTCTCATAGAGCAGACCCTGCTTCAAAGTACTTGAGTTATTCCAGATTGCGTCGTAATTGGCGGTAGGCGTTCCGGAAACGGAAAGCCCGCTGCCAGCCGCATTGATGGTCTGATTCGGCCAGGAACCAGTGATGCTGATATTGCTTCCCGCCACGAGCGCCGGGGACGAAGTGCCCGTCCCGCCGTTGCCCACCGCCACCGTCCCCGTCACGTTCGCCGCGTTCCCGCTGATGTTCCCGCTCACCTGCCCGCCAGGCACCGTCACCACCGAGGCCAGCGTCCCGCTCTCGAAATTAGCCG
>DATLSD010000008.1:0-11019 GCA_035534315.1 Elusimicrobiota bacterium | reverse complement strand
CGCCTTGGCCGTGAATTCCGGCTCGAACCCGAAGCGGTTCTCCTTTAATGTCATGGAGCGCAGGACTTCCTTGCGGAAAACCTTGTAGCCCGACTCCATGTCCGTGAGGTTCAGGTTCAAAATCAGGTTGGTGAGAAAAGTCAAAAAGCGGTTGCCCGTCATGTGCCAGAAATACGCGGCGCGGTGGGGCCGGGCGCCCGTGAAGCGCGAGCCGTAGACCACGTCCGCCTTGCCTTCGATGATGGGCGCCAAAAGCTGCGGATATTCCGTCGGGTCGTATTCCAGATCGGCGTCCTGGATGATGAGGACGTCCCCGGAGGCGCGCTCAAAGCCGCTGCGCAAGGCCGCGCCCTTGCCGCGGTTGCGCTCATGGCGGACCAGCTTCATGCTTTCGTCCCGGGCGATTTCCTTTTGCAGGACGTCCCACGTGGCGTCGGCGGAGGCGTCGTCCACCACGATGATTTCCCGGGCCGTGAAGGCTTCGGGGACGGGTGCCTTTTGGGCGGCGCGCACGGCCTGAAGGATGGTCGCGGCTTCGTTGTAGCAGGGAATGATTATGGAGAGCTTCATTGTTTTCAAGGGCTCCGGCGGGTTCTTTCCCTCAGCAGAAACGCGACGCGTTCTAAAACGGCGAAAGCCAGAAATTCAATGCTGATGAGCGCGAAAAGCGTCCCCGCCACGATGAATATCCAGTAGTTGGTCGGAATCGTCCCGCTCGACAAGTAGGACGCCAGCATGCGCCGGCTAAGGAACAGGCCCAAGGCGAGACTTGCAGCGGCGAGCGCCACGAAAACGCCGGACCTGGGCCGGAAATCCTCCTCGTTGACCGCTCGGACCAGGGACTGCGTCGTCCATCCGAAAGCGGCCAGGAAAGCGGCGGAAGACAGGCACCAACTCACGAAGACGCACCGGAAAATCATCCAATTCTCCAGCCGGCCGTTGCGCAGGTAGTAGAGCAGCGGGCTGGCCGGCCCGCCCCAGGACGCGGCGAGCCCCCAAAGCCCGAGCGCGGCGAACGCCAGCGCGGCCAGTCCGAAGAAAAACCTGGGGCGGTAGGTCATCGACGTCTCCAGGATGATGCGCAAAAAACGCAGGCCGTCCTGGACGACGCTGAGCTTGGATTCTCCCACGCGCTCCTCGTAGGGCATGGGAATTTCCTTGAGCCGCAGGCGCGGATCGAGGAGAGCGCGCACGCTCATCGCGGGGGTGAAATCGAGCCCGTCGGGCAGCGGGTTGAGCCGCGGCAGGGAGCTTTTGCGCAGCACGCGCATGCCGCTGGCGACGTCGGTCGCGGAGGACGATCCGACGGCGTTGACGAGCGCGCGGAAAAGGCGGTTTCCGATCACCCGCACCAGCGGCATCCGCGCGCCGGAATGAAGCCGGGAGCCCACGGCGACGTCCAGATTCTCCCGGAGGCATAGCTCGATGAGGGGGACAAAGAAGTCGGGATCGCAGGTGCCGTCGGCGTCCAGGAAGCCCAGCAGGTCTCCGCGCGCGCGGCTAAATCCGGTTTTGATCGCGGCGCCGTAGCCGCGGTTGCGCGGATGCGAAATCACCGCCGCGTCCTTGAATTCGCGCGCGATGGCTTCCGTTTTATCCGATGAGCCGTCGTTGACGAGCAACACTTCCACCTCGGACACGCCGAGCCCGGCGCCCTTGATTTTTTGGGCCGCGGCCAGGCTCCGCCGCAGGATGTCGGCGACGGAGCCCTCCTCGTTGTAGGCGGGGATGACGATGGAGAAAATCATGGGTTTTTATCCCGCGCCGCGGATTTAATTTCGAAAAACAGCCGCATGTAGGACGCTCCCAAATTCAGGGCGGAAGCCTTGGAACGGCCGCCGGCGCGGGGCTTGAACTGGATGGGAATCTCGCGAACTTTTGCGCCTAATTTTAAAATTCGCGCGAGCGCCTCCTGCTGGATGGAGAAGTCCCGGGCGCGCGTCGGCAGTGATTTAAGAAGGGACGCCCGGTAAAGCCGGAAGCCGCCTGAGGCGTCTCGGACTGGAAATCCGTAGAAAACGCGCGTGAGAACGTTAAGGATGCGGCTCATCGCCAGCCGGTGAAAGGGCATGAGGGCCGAGCCGCCGGGAACGTAGCGCGAGCCGATGAGCAAGTCGGCGTCGTTCCGAAGCCGCCACATGTCGAGCGCCGCTTCCGGCGGGTGCGAGCCGTCGCCGTCCATGGTCAGGATGAAGTCGCCGCGGGCCGCGCTCACGCCTTGGCGAAACGCCGGGCCGTAGCCCAATTGGGGGCAGTGCAGGACGTCGGCGCCCGCCGCGCGGACAAGATCCTGCGTTCCGTCGGTCGATCCGCCGTCGACGACCAGGATTTCATGGGACAAGCGCTGCCCCGAAAGCAAGGCATGCAGGCGCGAGACCAGCGGAGGCGCGCCTGCGGCCTCGTTCAAGGTCGGTATCACGACGCTGATGTCCATGGATTCTTGTGCCGACGGGCCATATGCTACTAATTCTTTCTTTTTGTTTTCTATGGGATTTCATCGCATCGGTTTTGCGCGCGGCGGCAATTTGGTAGCATGCAAGCCGGTTTGACGTCATCGCGACATCCCATGCCTAAAAACAACGGCGCCCGCTCGGTGCGCTTCGCCAAAAACGTGGTTTGGAGCATGATGGGCCAGGTGTGCGTCATGGCGCTGAGTTTTTTGCTGGCGCCCTATCTCATCCATAAGCTCGGCGTCCAAGTCTACGGGCTTTACATCATTCTCAACGCGGTCGCGGGCTATCTTCTGATTTTATGCTTCGGAGCGTCGCCCGCAATCATGAAGTTCCTTTCCGAATTCGCCGCTTCGGGCGATTCGGGGAAAATCAGGCGGGCCGTCGGCTATTCGCTGGCGCTGCACGCCGTCGGGCCGGCCCTGGGTTCTCTGGCCATCGGATTGGGAGCCAGGTTTTTGATCGTCCGGGTGTTCCACGTTTCCGGGCCGTTGGTCGCTCCGGGCGTGTTTACGCTGCGGTGTCTCGCGGTCGCCGGCCTCGCGATTTCGTTGACGTCGTGGGCTTCGTCCGTGCTTGCCGGGCTGCAGATTTTTAAATGGCAAAGCGCCATTTACGTGGCGCAGAACGGGCTGATGATCCTGGGCGCCGCGCTCGCCGTTTTCGAGGGATATGGAATTCGCGGGATCGCGCGGTGGTACGCCGCGCTCAACATCGGGCTGTGCTTCGTCGCCGTTTCCATCGCCGCCTTTGTGCTCAAGCCTTTATGGGACCGCGGCGCGGCCCCAGGGCAGGGGCACGGGATTAGGGAATTCGGCGGCTACGGCTTAAGCCTGTGGCTGGGGCAAATCGCCTGGATCGTGACCTACCAATTCGACAAAATATTTCTCGCCCGAGGCACGTCCATCGCCGGGATGACTTTGTACTCCGTTCCGGCGGGACTCCTGCAGCGCCTGCAGTTTTTTCCGTCCGCGGTTGCGGTGGTGCTTCTGCCGGTTTTAAGCGAGGCCTTCGTGCGCGACTCGGCCTCCGAGATCAAGCGGATTTATCTAAAAACTTCGCGCGGGCTCCTTTGGATGCTGCTGCCCATTTATATTTTTCTTTTCGCCGTGATGCCGCAGTTTTTGGGACTCTGGGTCGGCGGAAGCTTCTCGAGCGTCAGCGTCTGGCCGGCGAGGTTTTTGGTTCTGGCTCAAATCATGCTGATGCTCAACTATATCCCCGGCTCCGCGGCCATGGGCGGAGGCAAGCCTCTTTACACATCCGTCGTGGTCTGGGGCCAGGCCGTCATCAGCGTCGTCGCGTGGAAGCTCTTGATTCCGCACTACGGAATCGCGGGCGCCGGCTTCGGCTCCCTGCTCGCTCAGCTCATCCCTGATTCGATTTATCTTGGATTCGTCCACAAGCGCGTGCTTTCGCTCGGCTGGAAAGAGTATTTTTCCAACGGGCTTCACGCGCCTTTCGTCTGCGGCGGCCTCCTCGCGGGCGTGCTTTTAGGCGTTCATTCCTGGCTGGACACCTGGCCGAAACTCATCGCCGCGGGAATTCTGGGAGTCGCCCTCTTTTGGGCCTGCGGCGTCGCCATCGCTGAAGACGAGGACCGCCGCACCCTTGGAACGCTCTGGGGCCACGCGCTGTCGCTCCTAAAAATGGTGTAATCGGAGCGGCTTATGCTCGAATACGCGCTCCTAACCTTCGGCTCGCTCTTCGCCATCGTCGATCCGTTTGCCGCCATCCCGGCGTTCTTGGCGATGACCCCGCAGGACAGCGCCGCCCAGCGCAAAAAAATAGCGCGCACGGCTTGCCTGGTCTGCTGGCTGGTGCTGACCGCTTTCGCCGCGGGGGGGCCCTTGATTTTCCGGATGCTGGGCATCACGCTCAAGGCCTTTCAGATCGCCGGGGGGCTGGTTTTGCTGCTCTCATCCTTGGACATGCTGCGAGCGCAGCCCTCTCCCCTGCGCGAGACGGCCGAGGAGACCGAAGCGGCCATGAGCAAGGACGACATCGCCATAACGCCGCTGGCCATTCCCATGCTTTCCGGCCCCGGCTCGATTACCACCGCCATCGTGTTGATCGGCCACGCGCATTCCTTTCCTAGGGCGGCCATTTTCTACGGCGTCATCGCGCTCGTGTCGCTGCTGAGCTACTTGATTTTGACCCTCGCGGTGTCCGGCGCGAAGAGGCTTAGCCCCATTGCGCTTAACATCATCAACCGCCTCATGGGCCTCATGCTGGTCGCCATCGGCGTGCAGTTCATCATCTCCGCCCTTAACATCTAGGGCCCGGCGCCGAAGGCGGCTACTGCGGATGGGCGCCGTTTTGGTGCCAGAGCTCCAGCATCAAAAGCGCCCACAGGCGGTAGCCATGATCGCGGCGCCCGCTTTGATGCTCGTCCCAAAACCGCCGCAGTGACGGCTCGGCGAAGTAACCACGTCCCAAAGCCCGGGAAGAGAGAACGTGATCTTCCCAGTATTTTTTTAATGGGCCGCGGAACCAGGCGCCGAGGGGAATCCCGAATCCCATCTTGCCGCGCTTGTAAATCGAAGCGGGCAGCTTGTCCTTGAAGGCTTCCTTCATGAGCCACTTGTGTCCGGTCAACCCGCGCAGCTTCCAATCGCCCGGCAGACTGAAGACGGTCTCCACGAACTCGTGGTCCAAGAGCGGCGAGCGGGCTTCCAAGGAGTTGGCCATGCTGGCGATGTCCATCTTGGCCATGAGACACTCGGGAAGGTAGGTTTTGAAGTCGACGTAGAGCAGGCGGTTGACGAAATCTTCCCCTTTCGACGTTTCGAAGGCTTTCTGCAGGTATTTTAGCGCCGAGCCTTTATCGCTGCCGAGGCGCGATTTGAATTCGGGGCTGTAGAGGCCCTCTTTCTCTTCTTCCGTAAAATAGCCCACGACCTTGAGATGCCGCTGCGCCAAATCGGGATGCAGCAAAGAGCGCATGAAGCGCTTGACCCGCCAGGAGAATCCGTAGGGCGCGTGGTACTCTGGCAGGAACTCGGCGCCGGATTTGAGCGCGGCCAAGGCCGGCGAGGGCAGGAAATCGAAGAGCCGGCTCAACTTCATCGCGAAATAACGCACGTAGCCCGCGAAGTTCTCGTCTCCGCCGTCGCCGTTCAAGGCCACGGTGACGTGCTTGCGCGTTTCGCGCGAAACATAATATGAGGGGAGCGCGGACGCGTCGGCGTAAGGCTCGCCGTAATGCCAGGCCAGCTTGGGCAGGACTTCCGCCATTTCAGGCTTAACGACGAATTCCGTGTGCTCGCAGCCGTAGCGTTGGGCGACGGTCTTGGCGAAATGGAGTTCGGAGAAAGCCTGCTCCTCGAACCCGATGGAAAAAGTTTTGACCGGGCGCTCGGAGAGCTCGCTCATCAAGGCGACGATGATGGAAGAATCGACGCCGCCGGAGAGAAACGCGCCCAGGGGCACCTCGGAAATCATGCGCAGGCGCACCGACTCCTTGAGCTTGTCCGCGACGAGCGCTTTGGCTTCCTCGAAATCCGTGGTCTTGGGCCTCGCGCCCAGCGGCAAATCCCAGTAGCGCTCCACGTGAATGCGGCCTTTTTCCAGGGTCAGGGTATGGCCGGGCGGAAGCTTCTTGATCGATTTGTAGATGGTGCCGGGGGAGGGAATGTATTGGAGCGACAAATATTCGTCCAGGGCTTCGGGGGAAATCTCGCCGGAAATGCCCGGCCACACGGCGACGGAGCGCAGCTCGGAGGCGAAGGCGAAGAAATCTGGCGTGTCGGCGTAGACCAGCGGCTTTTTACCCAGGCGGTCGCGCGCGATGAAGAGCCTCTCTCGCTTCTTGTCCCAAATGGCGAAGGCGAACATGCCGCGGAGCTTGTTGACGCACGCGGCTCCCATCTCGTCGTAGAGCGCCAGGATGGTTTCGGTGTCGCTCTGGGTCTTAAGCGTGCGGCCGCGGGCCAGCAGGCCGCGTCGCAACTCCTGGTAGTTGTAAATTTCCCCGTTAAAGACAATCCAGAGCGAATCGCCGGCGTAGGAAATGGGCTGCCGGCCGGTCTTGAGATCGATGATGGCCAGGCGGAGCATGGCCAGACCCACGGGGCCCTCGACGTAGTAACCCTCGTCGTCCGGGCCGCGGTGGGCGATGAGATCGTTGGCGCGCTTTAAGCGTTCGCGATCCTGGAAAGGGCCTTTTTTCGAGACGATGCCGCAGATGCCGCACATAGATTCGCCCGCCTGGGGCGATTCTATGATAGCTCATTTGGAGAAGATTGCCGATTATATGTAGAATGCCGCTTGAAAATGAGCGAATTCGCGCGCAAGGCGGGCCTTTCAGCGGCCAACGTGGTGTTCGGCGCCAAGGAGCGGCTGCGCCGTATTCGAGGGGGACTTATGAAGACGACTGCCGCGCCGGCCGGAAAAATTTATTCCTTCGAGATGAAGACTATCGACGGCCGCACTAAGAAGCTGGAGGACTACAAGGGCCAGGTGCTTCTCGTGGTCAACACCGCGTCCCAATGCGGCTACACGCCGCAATACGAAGGGCTGGAAAAACTCTACGAGCGCTTCAAGGACAAGGGACTCAAGGTTCTCGCTTTTCCGGCCAACGAGTTCGGCGCCCAGGAGCCCGGCACGGACGCGGAAATATCGCAGTTCTGCCGCACGAAGTACTCGACGACTTTCGACCTGTTTTCGAAGATCAAGGTTAAAGGCGAGGGAATTCACCCGCTTTATAAATTTTTGACCACGGAATCCGGCCATAACGGGGAAATTCCCTGGAACTTCGCCAAGTTCCTGGTCGGCCGCCGCGGCGAAATCGCCGATCGCTTCGGTCCCGATACGGAGCCTCTGTCCAAAACGCTGGTGGGACGCATCGAGAGCCTTCTCGCCGAGTCTTGAGCGAAGCGCCTCCGTTTTTTTCCGTCGTCCTTCCGACCCACAACCGCGCCGCCATGCTGAGGACGGCGGTCAAGAGCGTCTTGGCGCAGACCTGCCGCGACTTCGAATGCTTCGTCCTGGACGACGGATCCACGGACGATACGCCGCGGGTGTTTCGGGAATTTAGCGCCGAGCCCGCTTTGCGGCTCGCGCGTTTCGAAGACAACCGCCGCCAACATGCGCGGCGCAATCACGCCATCCGCCAGGCGCGCGGGCGCTTCGTGACGTTCATCGATTCCGACGATATTTGGCTCCCGGAGCGTCTGGAGGTTTTTAAGCGCGCGATTGAGGCACGTCCGGAGGCCGGATTCTGGTTTTCGAACGCCTACGTGCTCAGAGAGGGGCGCATCGTCGGCACCGTCTTTGATCCCCGCCGGCCTATTCCCGAAGGCCGCGTGCCGGGCTGGTGGGCGGTCGGAGACTCGTTCCTGCCCTACCTGACGACGAACTTGGCAGTGCGGCGCGATGCGTTCGCCGAATACGGGTATTTCCGCGAAGACATGCGCGTGCTGGAGGACACCGAGCTCTACGCCCGGATGCTCAAGTCCGGCCTCCAAGTCGGCGTTATCCGGGAGCCTCTGGCCGTGCGGCGGCTTCACGCCGAGCAGATCACGATGGAGCATCGGACGGCTTATCGGGAATCCTTGGCAGCGCTCGCGTCCGGCGGCCTTCCGGAAAGCGAGTTCCCGGCGCGGCGGCGCGCGCTGGCTTTGGCGGCGGCCTCCTTCATGGTCAAGAGCATCAATCCGTCCCAGGCGCGGCAGTTCCTAGGAGAGGAGTTGGGGGCGCGCCGGTTCTTCGCGCCGGTGTATTGGGGGAGCTTCGTTCCTTCCGTGCTGCTGCGCGCGGCCAAAGCGGCCCGCTCATCCTGGCTGCGCCGCCGCTATCGCCCCGAGTCCGCTTCTCCGGCTTTTCGTGAAACTCTCGAGCGGATTGCGCCCCTGCTTAATCAGGAAAAAATCCCGGTTCGCTAAGGATCCGAGTGTGCCTCAGGAAAAACAGAAGGAGTGGGCCAGGGAGTGGGAGGATTTTAAATACAAGCCGGAAGAACTGTCTTTCCTTTTTTCGGAGTGGATCTACCCCAATCGGCTGGAGCATTTTCGCGGACTGCGCGTGCTGGACGCCGGCTGCGGCCATGGGCACATGGCGCGCCTGGTGGCGCCGTTGGCTCGCGAGGTCGTCGGCCTCGACTTGAATACCGTGGACATCGCCAAGCATGAAACGGAGGGATTGCCCAATGTCCGCATCGTGGAAGGCGACGTGGCGGAAGCCCGCTTTCCGGAGCCGTTTGATTGCGCGTACTGCATCGGCGTCATCCACCACACCGATGATCCGGATATCTCGTTCGAGAATTTGAAGAAGAACGTCCGTCCTGGAGGGCGCGTCATCGTTTGGGCCTACTCCTGGGAGGGGAATTTTCTCAACCGAGCGCTTCTCGAACCCGCCAAGCGCGCTTTTTTAAGACGCTGGCCGCATTCCCTGCTCAGAGCTCTGGCCTGGATTCTCACTGCGGCGCTCTATCCAATGATTTGGACGATATACCTTCTGCCGTTGCGCCCGATTCTTCCGTTCTACGATTATTTCGCCAATTTCCGGCGCCTGTCCTTCAACCATAATTTCTTAAACGTTTTTGACAAACTCAACGCGCCAAGGACCCACTTCATTTCCAGGGAGCAAATCGCGCGCTGGTTTAACGACGCCGACTTCTCCGACGTCCACATTTCGTCTTATAAAGGCGTCTCCTGGCGGGGCAGCGGCACCCGCCGCTAAAAACGAACATGTTCAGGAAAGCCATCCATGCGTCGGGCGTTTTGGCGGGACTGGGGGTTCTTTGGCTTCGGACCCTTGGACGGAGAAACGCGCCAGGCGTCCCGGCGAAGGATATTCGGCGGATTTTGATTCTAGGTTACGCGGCAATCGGAGACTGCATTTTTCTTTTGCCCGCCCTGCGCTGCCTGCGCCTTCTCTTTCCCAAGGCAAAAATCGTTTTCATGGGCCCATGCTATCCAACCACGGAAGAGCTTGTGCCGGCGATGGCTTTCGCCGATGAGATATGGGAGTTCGAGGATTCAGGCACCCGGGATATGAAAACGGAGATCGCCCGCAAGATTGTCCGTGGTCGCTTCGATGCGGTCATTATGAGCCACGCCACATCCGCTCGGTTTTTTATTCCGGCGATATTGGATATTCCCGTGCGCATCGGCCACTGTCGGCCTTTGATCGCGCCTCGCAAAGGGTGGTCCTGGGCGCGCTACGCGCTTTGGCGCCTCCGGCGGGGGCTTATCAGCGACGAATTTGAGCGGCGCCTCGCGCTCAACCGCCAAGTGCGGGTCGCCGAGGATTCGGAGCACACCGTGGACCGGAATCTGCGCCTGATCAGGGCCTTGGGTTGTGAACTGCCTTTGACGGCTGCGAACCCGCCGGATATCCCGGAAACTTCGGAGCAGGCGCGTTCGGCTGAAAAGAACATGGAAGGAATCGACCGCTTGCGGGCCGTCGGCCTCCACATCGGGTCGCCCAAAAGCCAGTACGGCAAGATATGGGCGGCTGAGAAATGGGCTGGGGTTTGCAGGAAGTTAAGCGAGCGCCATGGCGTTCAAATTGTTTTATTGGGTGGTCCCGATGAAGAAGATCAGGCGGCTCGGTTTCTCGCCGCGCTGGGCGCGCCCTGCCTGAACCTGGCCGGCAGGCTCGGGCTCATGGAAACTTTCGCGGTAGTGCGGCGCTGCCGTTTGTTTCTTGGCAACGACACGGGGCTTTCCAAGGCCGCCATGGCGATGGGTGTTCCCACCGCCGCCGTTTGGGGCCCGTCCGATCGTCCGGGGTACGGCGTTTTTTGGGACAAAGAAAAGCACCTGGAGATTTTCCGGCCGCTTGCCTGCTCTCCCTGCGTGCGCATGGGCTTGCGCGCCGAGGGCTCGGGCGTCATCAATTTCGCCACCTGCGGCCATCACGCCTGCCTGGAGCAATTGGCAGCCGCCGAAGTCTTTTCGGCCATCAGCGCAAAGTACGGCTCCCTCTTCGCTTAAATCCCGCCGACGAAACTTTTAAGCTTGGGTGCTTCTCGAGCAGAGGAAATTGATCCCATCGAGGCCGCGGCAAGAAAATCCGTGTCGCCGCAGGACGCCAAGGACCTCTTCGGAGCTCGTCCCCTGCGCGGCCAGCATTGAGGAATTGCACTCAATGAAAACGGTTTTCAGCTTCGGTTCGAGCAACAGCCGTTCCATGCCTTTAAGGGCCAAGGGTTCCGCGCCTTCGATGTCCAGCTTGATGACATCGGGACGCAACGCTTGCGGCAGGAAACCGTCGAGCCCGACGGTTACAATTGTCTGCTCGCCGCCGGCCTCGCGGTTTTGAGGAGGTATGACCATCGAATGGCCGCTCCTGCTGTGCCGTGCCAAGTGCAAAACGGCGGAGCCGAAATCAGACGACACGGCGTAAGGACACACCATCACGTTGGAGCAGGCGTTCTCGGCCACGTTTTTTAATAAAAAACTCAGATTCGTTCGCTCCGGCTCGAAGGCCAGCACCTTGCCAGAGGGGCCTGCGAGACTAGAGGCGAGGAGGGTATAGTATCCGACGTTGGCCCCGATGTCTAAAACGGTCATGCCCGGGAGCACCGCGCTCTTGAACGCGTCCGACATTTCCGGCTCGAATG
>DATLSD010000007.1:0-63760 GCA_035534315.1 Elusimicrobiota bacterium | reverse complement strand
ATCGGGGCTGTTGGGCGTGATATCGGACGGCTCGAGCAGCTTCGAGATCGAGTCGCACGTGATGAGCCTGGACAAGAGCTATCCGGGAAAGCCGTTGGTGCTGGCGGGGCGCGTGCCGGTGAAGGTGGACCTGGAGGGCGGACCGATTAAAATCGGGGACTACTTGACGTCCTCGTCCCGTCCCGGCTACGCGATGAAGGCGGCTGGGCCGGGGCCGACGGTGGGCATCGCGCTGGAGAATTTCGGAACGAAGAGCGGGGCGATGGGGGAAAACGGAGAGACCGGAAATATTCTCTGCTTCGTTCACGCCGGGGGCAACCAAGAGGCTTACATGAAGGACATCGGAGACCTCCAGAAACAGAACCGCGACATTCTCCGGCAGAACACGGCCTTGCGGGAAAATCTGGAGAGCCTAAAATCCCTGGTCTGCGCCGGTCACCCCGGCGCGGCGGCTTGCCGTTCCGCTAGATAAGTCCGGCGTTTTGCAGGGCGCGGCGCAGAGCGGCCCGAGGTTTGGCGCTTAACCGCGTTAGCGGCGGGCGCGGAAGGTCGCGGCAGAGCCCCATCATGGACAAGGCCGCCTTGACCGGGATGGGGTTGGTTTCGGCGAAAAGAGCCTTGGTCAGCCCAAAAAGGCCTAAGTGAGCGCGCCGCGCGGCCGCCGAGCGCTCCGCGGCCGCGTCGCGGCAAAGCGCAGCAACTTTTTTTGGGGCCACGTTGGAAAGCACCGAGACCACGCCCGCCGCGCCCGCGGCCATCATGGGCAGGGTCAGGCTGTCGTCCCCGGAGAGCACCGCAAAGCCGCGCGGGGCTCCGGCCAATATTTCCGAGGCCTGATCCAGGCTGCCGGAGGCTTCCTTGATCGCGCGGATGCTCGGATAATCACGCGCGAGCCGGAGCGCGGTGCTGGGCGCCAAGTTGACGGCCGTCCGGCCGGGGATGTTATAAAGGATCAAAGGGATGCCCGCGGCCTTGGCTACCGCGCTGAAATGGCGGTAGAGACCCTCCTGCGTCGGCTTGTTGTAGTAGGGGCACACGACCAAAAGCGCGTCCGCCCCCAGGGCCTGGGCTTCCCGGGCCAGGCTTGATGCTTTGGCGGTTGCGTTGGCGCTGATTCCCGCGACAACCGGCAGCCGCCCCGCGGCCTCTTCGATGGCAATCGCCAGCACGCGCCGCCATTCCGCGTGCTCAAGGGCGCTGGCCTCGCCGGTGGAGCCGCAGGGAACAAGGCCGGAGACCCCGCCCGCGATTTGCGCGCGGACCAAGCGCCGCAACGCGGCCTCGTCCAGGCTCAGGTCGCTGCGAAAAGGCGTGACGAGGGCGGTGTAGCATCCGGAAAATTTAATTTTCATAAATCGATTTCTCCCGAGAATATCTCCGCGGCGGGGCCTTCCAGCCATATGTCGGGGCCCGCTCCGCTTCGGCCGCCGTTGCGTGAAGACTTGAAATCAACGCGCAGCAGGTCTCCGCCGGCCGTGAGCACGCGCACCGAAGCGCCGCGCAAGCGACCTAGGGCGCGGCCCACGCAGGCCGCGGCAACGGCTCCCGTGCCGCAGGCCAGGGTCTCGGCCTCGACGCCGCGCTCGAAGGTGCGCAGAACCACGCGGTCTTTCTCGAAGCGGACGAAATCGACGTTGGCACCCGCGCGGCCAAAGGCGCGGTGGCGCCGCAGCAGGGGTCCGAGGCGCTCTAAGGGCGCCGACGCGGGATCTTTCGTTTCGACGAGGGCGTGAGGGACTCCCGCGCGGATCCAATGAACCCTGTGGACGCTTCCATCGGCGCGGAGCTTGAGTCCCAATCGGGGTCGGCTCGGGGCCGGCATGAGGATGGCGGCGCGCTTCTTCCCGGTGATCCTCGCCCGCACGGGTCCGGCCGATGTTTCCAGAACGAAGCGTCGGCCGCTAATTTTTCCGCGGCGGTAAAGCCACCAGGCGGCGCAGCGGGTTCCGTTGCCGCAGAAAGCCTCGGAGCCGTCGGCGTTGAAGTATCGGGCCGCAGCATAATCTTTCATATGCGGCGTGCGGGCACGCGCGTCCACTATCAGGAGGCCGTCCGCGCCGATTCCGCTGCGGCGATCGCAGAGACGGACGGCCAGGCGCTTGCCGCTTGGAATTCCGGGCGTCCGCTCCAGCAGGATGAAATCATTGCCGGCGCCGGCCATTTTGAAAAAGGGAAGGCGCATTACTGAGCCGCCGGAGTTCCAAGGCGCGCAAGCATCTTCGCGGCGACCGCCGCCACGAAGGGAGACTCTTCCTGGGCTTGCGCCGCGGCCGTGAGATCGGCCGTGGCCTCGCGGCGCCGTCCCTTCTGGAGCAGAATGGAAGCCCGGATCCAAAGCCCCAAGGGGTTCTGCGGGAATTGGTCCAGCACGGCCTGGTCTACGGCCAGGCTTTTGTTCCATTGCCGGGCTTCCATCATCCACAGCGCCCGAGCCAGGGCGATGTCCGTGCGCTCTGGGCTTTGCGCGGCGGCTCGGCCGAGAGTGCCGAGGGCTTGCCGCAGGCGGCCATCGGAGCGTTGGATGAAAGCCAGGAGAACTTCGGTCTGGGTCGACGAGGAAAGAGAGAGGGATTCCTGCGCGGCATCCTCGGCCGTGGGATAGTCCTTCAAGCGCCAGAGGACCTCGGCGTATTCGGCCCAAACCGCCGGGTTGTTGTTCATGGTTTCGAGCGCCTTAAAATAATGCGTCCGGCCGCGGCGGTAAAAGCCCAGCGCAGCGTCGATTTCGGCCACGCCGAGATTCGCCTGCGGATTGTTCGGGTTGAGGGCCAGGGCCTCATCGAACAAGGGTTTGGCCTGTTCATTTAAGCCCGCTTGATGCAGCAATTCGCCAAATCCCGCCAACAGACGGGCGTCTTTGGGAAAAAGCTTGACGCCCAGCTGGTAGGTGCCTAGAGCATCGGTCAAGCGCCCGGTGCGCGCGTAGCTCTCGGCCAGATATTCGTAGGCGCGGGCAAGGTGCCTTGGCGAAACCAGCTGCAGAGAATCGGAGGAAAGGTCCTGGATGACTTCCGCATAGCGGCCGCTTTCGTAGGCTGCCGCGGTTTTTTTATATGGGTCGGGCCCCTGCCGGCCGAACCACCAAGCCTTGGCAGGCGCGGCGGCCGTCAAAGCAGCGAGCATAAGGAGCGAGAATCTCATGGGCGCGGCCGTTTCGCGGACAAATCCGGCATGATGTCGTTAAGGGCGAAAAGAATGAGGTTCTCCTCGGCGTCGCCGATGCGCTTGTGCGCCGTCACGATGCCCGTGTCGGCGGCCTCGGATGCCCGGTCAAACTGGAACGTGCCGATGCCGTCGGAGCCGGAGGCAATGACGAAATTCGCGATTTTTTCCTGGGCGTCGGCCATGAGAGAGCTGCGGATATCGATGACTTGATCGAGATTTTGCAGCGCGCTTTTGGGGCGGGCGAGCGTATAGTCCGGTTCCGTCACCGAGGCGAGAACCCATTGCGCGCCCAGAATCCGCGCGGCGTCCACGGGAATATAGTCCACGACGCCGCCGTCGACCAGATAGCGCTGCCGGTACTCCACCGGAGCGAAGACCCCGGGAAGGTTCATGCTCGCCCGCACCGCATCGCCGACGTTTCCCTGCCGGAACAAGATGGCTTCGCCGGAATCGAGATCCATGGAGACGCAGGCGAAGCGCTTGGGAAGATCCTCGAACTGCTTGCCGGCCAAATAACGGTTGAGCGCCGCGGCGACGCCGCGCGAGGAGATAAGTCTGTCCGAGATCACCAGGCGCAGAAGGCTAAACGTCCCCAGATTCGCGATGGACCCCAGATCAACGTTTTCCAGGAGTTTTTTCTCCTTCGCCGCGGGAATTCCCGATGCATAGAGGGCGCCTATGACGGAACCTATGGAGGTTCCGGCGACGACGTCTATGGGGAATCCGGCGTCGTCGAGCGCTTGGAGGACCCCGACGTGGGCCAGGCCGCGCGCGGAGCCCGCGGACAGGGCCACGCCCACGACCGGCCGCCGGCTTTGGGGAAGGGCTAAAAATTCGTTCCAAAGATGATCGCGCAGCAAGCCATCCTGCGAGAGATCCAGTGCCGCGCGGCAGGGACCGGCGCACAAAAAAAGCGCTCCCAGGGCGATGCCGAGGAGCCGGCGCCGCGAACCGGGAGGCAAGCAGTGCCGGGCCGCACAAGAAAATGATGCCGCGGCCCGGCGCCTCACGGCGTGATGGACCGGCCCACGGCGCGTTCAAGCTCCGCTTTGGCCAGGATGTGGCGGGTTACGGCATCCAAGTAGGAGAGACGCATTTCAGTGAGGCTCTTGAGGGCGTCGATGCGGTCCAGGGCGTTCTGCGGGTTTTCTTTTTTTAGGCGGGAGTAAAGCGTCTGAAATTTGAGGTATTCGTCCTTTCGGATGGGATATTCTTTCTGCCAGTACTGAAGGGTTTCATAAGCCTTCCGGACCTCGACGCGGACTTGATCCTGGAGTTCGGAGCGCTGGATTTCTCCCTGGCGCTGCTCCGCCTGCTTCTCCTTAATTTGGCTCCAGTAGTCGTAGGTGAAGGGGATGCGCACTCCTATGGTCGTGTCCCAATTATTGAGTTGAAGGGGAAAATCAAAGCCGGTGACGCCGTAGTCTCCGGCGACGAACACGGTCGGGCTGCGGCGGGCCAGAGCGAGGTTGACCGAAATCGCGTCCATCTGGGCTTGGTAGGTCTGGGCTTGCAGCTCCGGGCGAAGCTCAAGCGCCCAAAGCACGGCGCGCTCTATGTCCATGGAGACGGGCTTGGCTTCCAGGGAGCCTTTCACGGTGAACGATGTGTCCATCTCCAGGTTGAGATTTTTAAGGAAGGTCAATCGGGCCAGGGCCAAGTCGTGTTCGGCGGACGCAGCCTGTATCCGGGCATACTCGAGGTCCGCCTGGGCCTCCAGGCTTCTCCAGGAGGCTTTGGGCGTTCTATCCGCCAAGTTTTCCGTCCGCGCCGCATAATCCGCCCACGCGGCCGCCGTTTCCTGGGCCAACAGGAGATGGTAGAAGACCTTCTTTGTCTCGAGGATGACGCGCATTTTGGCCGATTCCTCGTTGTTAAACGCCTGCTTTTCCGCGGCTTCCGCCATGCGCAGGGTGTTGAGGGTGCGACCTCCCTCATAGAGGGACATGGTCAAGTAGCCGTAGCCCGAATAGATGTTGCCGGTGGGAACGCCCTCGATTCCGGGCTGGTTTAAAAACTGGTTGGGGAATAGGATGATGTCGTTGCCCGTTGGCGCGAAGGGATAGCGGGCGTCGTAGTGGGTGGCCGTGGCCTGCAGCCCGACTTCGGGCAGGAAGAGATATTCAGCCTCCTTGACGCGCTCCTCGGCGATGATCTCGCCCTGGCGCGCGGAAAGCAGATCCGCGTTGTTGAGCTCGGCGAGCCGCACGGCGTCTTCCAAGGAAAACGATTTTTCAAGCGGAGTCTGCGCCGCAGCCGGCAGGGCGGCGCACAGCGCCAGAAAAAGACCGGCGCGGAGAGCGATGTTATCCGCCATGGCGTCAAGCCTTGAACGACTCGGTTAGGCGACCGAGGTCCTGGCCAAGGGAGGATATCTCCGTCCGCGCGGCCTCGGCCTCGGGAGTTTTGGGAAGCCGCTGCGCCGCCGCGGCCAATCGTTCCGAGAGATGCCGGGCGAGGCTCCTGTCCTTGAGTACCAAAGCCTGGAGCGCCGCCAGCATGGCGTTGAACTTGTCCTGAAGCTCCTTGAGCTCGTCCCCGGTGCGCAGGGTGACCCGGTGGGTCAAATCCCCCGAGGCCACGATGTCCGTGCTTTTCTCGAACCGGTAGATGGGCCCCGCGAACCGGTGGGAAATATAGAGGGAAATGAGCAGGATCATGGCCAGGTAGATGAACATCTTGGCGATGAGGATTTTATTGAATTGGAACAAAAGCGGGCCCAGGCCCGGGTTGCTCGCCAGGGCCATGCGCAGCATGGTGTAGTAGGCGTCCATCCAGACGATGGCGCAAAGAAGGAGCACGCTGAAGAACACCAGGGACATGTAGCGGAACTGAAGCCAATGCTTGACCAACACCTTGCGGCGCTGGAATTTCTGGGTGGTTTCCGTCATGAAGGCCTTCCGGCCGGCGCGGCCTCATGGGTTAGGGCCGGGCAAAGCTGGTCAAGCAGGGAGAGCCACTCAGGGGTCACGGTTTTAAGCTTGGCCGTCGCCTCCTCAAGCGGCACCGCGGTCATGTCGTTTCCGCGCAGGGCCGCCATGAGCCCAAAGCGGCCCACGTGCGCCAAATCCATGGCTTTTAAGCCCGCGCGGGTCGCCAGCATCCGATCAAAAAGCGTCGGCGGGCCGCCGCGCTGGATGTGCCCGATGACCGCCGCGCGGGTCTCGACGCCGGTATGCTTCTGGATGAGCCCGGCGAGTTTCTCGCCCACCCCCCGCTCCTTTAAAATCATGTGCCCAAACTCGTCCAGAGCCTCGGCCTTCTTGTCCTCGCCGGAAAATTCGACCGCTTCGGAGGTCACCACCAAAGCCACGCCCTTGCGGCGGTGCGCGGCTTTAAGAGTCTCCGAGAGATTTTTTGCGTCCACTGGGCGTTCTGGCAGACACACGGCGTCCGCCCCGGCCGCGATTCCGGTGTAAAGGGCCACCCAGCCCGCGTGGCGCCCCATGACCTCCAGGACCATGATGCGCCGATGGCTGCGCCCGGTGTCCAGAAGGCGCTGGGCCGCGTCCATGGCGATGGTCACGGAGGTGTCGAAGCCGAAAGTGTAGTCGGTGGCGGAGAGGTCGTTGTCCATGGTCTTGGGCACGCCCACGACCGGCGCCTTGAAGTCACGGTGGAGCTTGGCGGCCACGCCCAAGGTGTCCTCGCCGCCCATGGCGATGAGAGCGTCAAGGCCCAAGGTTTTAAACGCGGCCATCGCGGCTTGAGGTCCGCCCTCTTTCTTGTACGGGTTGGTCCGGGAGGTTCCCAAGATGGTGCCGCCGCGGCCAACGATATCCTCGACGGCTTCCAGGCGTAGCGGCCAGGATTGCGCTTCCAGGAGTCCCTTCCAGCCCTCGGGGATGGCGACGCACTCCCAGCCGAGCCCCAAGGCCCGTATGACCGCCGCGCGGATGGCGGGGTTGAGCCCCGGGCAGTCGCCGCCCCCGGTCAACAGGCCGACCCGCTTGGACATCTTAATAATCTCCGGAGGAAGACGCGGCGGCCTTCTTGATCTTTCCCGCGGCGTACCAATCCGGCGCGACCGCCGCGGCCAAATCGGAAGCCTTAAGCTCGTAGCGCTTCATCCAGCCCCGGGCCTTGCTCTCGACGATGGCGTTGAGCGTGCGCATGCGCTCGGAGCCGGTTTTTTCCAGGAACGCGTGCCGGGCCTGCGGCGTGGGCTGCTCGAAATACTCGTTGAAGATGGCGCGTCCGGCCATGTAGCCGGAGCATCCGGCGGCCATTGCGGTCTCCGCCTGCTTCGAGAAAAGATCGAACTTCTCCCCGGCGGACAAAAGCACCCAAGGCCGGATGGCGACGGCGTCGAGTTTGGCCAGATTGTCCTTGAGCCGGTTTTCGGGGTCGTTGCGGATGTCTCCCGGGAATTCCAGCTTGAGGATGTCCGTGAGCGGCCCCAGAAGTTCGGCGGCCTTGAAGATGTTGGCGACCTTGCGGGCCTTGTAGGCCGGTGAAGTCTTCTCCTCGCCTTTCCTGGGAAAAGAAAGCTCTTCGGTCATGAGCAGGATGTCGTGGCGGCGGCATTCTTGCGCGACCTGCTCGGCGAATCCGAGCTGAGCCTTGACGTTGGCCGCGTCCTCCGTGTCGAGATAGACCAGAAGCTTGACGGCCGAGGCGCCCATTCTTTTGATTTGCTCGACCGACCAGCCGGGCTCGTATTCGGACGGCGTTCCGGCGTCCTTGGACGCTTCCACGCGCACGATGAGACCGATGTTCTTGGGCAGGGCGAAGGAGTTGACGACTTGCCGCGCCCCGTAGTTGACGTCAAGCAGGACCGCGCTGGCCAAAGGGCTCAGGATGCGCGCCATCTCCAGCTTGGCGTCCCGTATTTCCTCGTAGGTCGGCTCGGCGGGATGCCCCGCGCGCTCATGCATGGCGCGCAGCGCCTTTTTAAACGAGTTGGACTGGTCCATGGCGAGGACCCGAAAGCGCCCCTCAGGGTCCGTGATTTGCCTTAGGCCCATGAGCTTGCCCGCGGACAAGCTTTGGAAGTGGCTCCGTGAACCGGTTGGTTTTTCCGTGGTCGTCTGCGCCATAAATATTCCTCCTTGCGCGGCTTTTGCCGCGGCTTAAAAAGAACCAGTATAGACCAGCTGGATGACCCGCTCCGTGCCGCGGTGGGTCCCGTCCGGGAACCGGCCGCTTTGGCCGATGCCGCGCACGGCAAAATCGATATGCAGGGCGGGCGTCACGAAAAACCGCACGCCCGCGTTCAAGCGGCTCTGGGACATGAGGCTGTTGATGTTGTCCCATTCAAGCATGGCGGCGACGCGATCCTGGTAGGTGTAGGTAATGGGAATGGCGCCGCCGAAGGAGCTTGAGTTAAAATCGGAGAGGTTCACGGAAGGGTGCACCTCCAGGCCGGGAATTCCAAGCTCCTGGCTGGCCACCCAGTAGATGCCGCGGCGGTTTTCGTTGTAGTTCTTCGTGATTTGATCGTAGTCGTAGCCCTGCCCGTCGTAGCCGACGGCCATGGCGGGAACGAAGCGCCCGCCGTCGTAAAAGCGGTACTTGATTTGGGCCTCCGGCGCACGCACGCGGATGGGGCTTTGCCGCCCGATGAGGCTATCGAGGGACACCGAAGCCCCGATGTTCAATCCATCGAAGACGCCGAACGAAAGGTACTGCAGGATTCCGCCGGCGGAATAAAAGCGGCTGCGGCTGTAAAAGGAGCCTTGGTCAAGAGTGGCGGCCGTCGGAGCGTCGATGACGTCCAAAGACGGATTGGCCTCTTCCTCGCCCGCGTTCTGGTCTTGCCCGGGATTAAGCGGGCGGATGGGGATGTAGGGCTTCGGCGCATTTGCGGGGGCCGGGGCGGCGGCGTCGGACTGGGCGCGCGCGCCGGCGCAGAGTCCCAAGACCAAAAAAAGCGCTAAGGCGCGCGAGCGGCCCATGTGGTTTTACTTGGCCGCGCCGGAGCCGGCGATGATTTGGGCCACGCGCGTGGAGAGCTGGTTCATGTCGAACGGCTTTTGGATGATTTCATAGGCGCCGCTCATCAAGGCGATGCCCTGCTCGCGGCTGGTGTTGCGGCTGGTCACGATGACGATGCGGGGCGCTTTGTCTCCCAGCTTGTTGCTCACCTCGTAGGCCACGTGGTATCCGTCGATGTAGGGCATCATGACGTCGAGCATGATGAGGTCCACGGATTCGCTGAGCGCCAGATTGAGCGCGTCCTTGCCTTTGGCCGCGGCGATGACGTCGTAGCCCTGATGGGTCAGGTAGGTCTGGAGAAGCTCCAAAAGATCCGGATCGTCGTCCGCGACTAGGATGCGCTTTCTATCCGCCATGATTTTTCCCCAAGAATTCTTTCGATGGATTTTAGCAAATTTTGCTCCGGCCGCACCCAATAATCCGTTTCCAGCCAGGCCAAGCCTTCGGTCGTGCGCTGCTCCAGGAGAACGTGGCACGAGCCGTGCGCGGTTTCCAGCACGGCTTTAAGCTCCTCCAAGGCCGCCGCGTCGTCTGCCTTGGCGCCCGGAAAGAGCTTCAAGCGGCGGCTGAAGCGCACGATCGCGGCGTCCAGAGGCATGATGTCGTCTACGATAATTTCGGCGGATCCCTCGGGAGACGGGCTCTCCGATTTGCCGCCGGGCCCCTCGCCGCGAAAGCTCAGGCGTCCCGAAACCGCGACGAATTCTCCGACCTTCAAGCGGTCGCCCAGGCCCGAAGCGTACGCCTTGGGGAAAATAAGGAGATCGATTTCGCCCGAGAGATCTTCGAGCGTGGCTTTGGCCATGTTTTCGCCCTTGGATTTGGTGACCATGCGCTTGACATGGACCAGAAGGCCGGCCAAGCGCACGGGGCCGGAAATGTCCTGGCCCAGCTTGGCGATTTCGTGGGTCGCCGCGCAGGACAATTTGTCCTTGACGCTCAAAAGGGGGTGGCCCGAGAAGTAGAACCCAAGGACCTCTTTTTCATTCTTTAAAATCTCCGAATCATTCAGGGGCTTGCCTTCCGGGAGCGCCTCGGCGGGCGCCTCGGGCCCGAAAGCCTCGAAAAGGAGGCCTTGGCCCGACTCGATGTCCTGCCGGCGGCGCGCCGAGCGCTCCAGAACGGACTCGACCGCGGATAAAAGGCGGCCGCGGGCCGCGCCGGCCGGCTGGCCGGGCAGGAGGCAGTCCAGGGCGCCGGCCTTAATGAGCGATTCTATCGCCTTGCGGTTGGCGGCGTGAACGTCGATGCGCTCGCAGAAGTCGTCCAGGCTTTTGAACGCGCCCTGCTTCCTGGCCTCGATGATGGACTGCGCCGCGCCCGCGCCGACGTTCTTGACGGCCACGAGGCCGAAGCGGATGGCTCCGGAATCCTCGATGGAGAAGCGCGCCTCCGATTTTTGGACGTCGGGCGGCAAAATGGGGATGCCCATGCTCTTGGATTCTTCAAGATAGGTCACCATTTTGTTCTCTTTGCCCTCGACGTCCACGGCGGAGTGGCCGATTTCCGAGGAGAGGACCGCGGTCATGAACTCGACCGGGAAGTTAGCCTTCAAGTACGCGGTCTGGTAGGCCAGGACGCCGTAGGCCGCGGAGTGGGACTTGTTGAAGCCGTAGCCCCCGAACTGCACCATCTGATCGTAAATTTTGTTGGCGAGCTTGGCGGAAATCTTGCGCTCGCCGGCGCCCTTGACGAAGGTGTCGCGCATTTTTTCCAGCTCTTCGGGAATTTTCTTGCCCATGGCCTTGCGCAGGCCGTCGGCTTGTCCGGGCGTGAATCCCGCCAAGGTCTTGGAGATTTCCATGACCTGTTCCTGGAAGACGATGCAGCCGTAGGTGTCCTTGAGGATGGGCTCCAACAGCGCGTGATCGTAGGCGACTTTTTTCTTGCCGTGCTTGCGCTCGACGAACATGTCGAGCATGCCCGACTGCATGGGGCCGGGGCGGAACAGCGCGATGAGGGAGACGATGTCGCTGAAGGCCGAGGGTTGCATGCGAAAAAGCAGGTCGCGCATGCCCTGGCTGTCGAGCTGAAAGACCGCCAAGGCCTTGGCCGAGCGCAGGAGTTCGAAGGTCTTCGCGTCGTCCATGGGAACTTTTTCGATGTCGAAGGCGGGGTCTTGGCGCGCGCGCACATAGTCCACGGCGTCGGTGATGATGGAGAGAGTGCGCAGGCCCAGGAAGTCGATTTTAAGGAGGCCCAGCTTGGGCAGGATGTCGCCGTCGTACTGGGTCGTGACCACGTCCGAGCGCGCGCTCTTGGCCAGGGGCGCGTGGTTGGCGACCGGGTCCCTGGTGATCACGGTGCCGGCCGCGTGCACCCCGGTGTGGCGCTTTAATCCCTCCAGTCGCAAGGACAAGTCCAGCAGCTTCTTGATGCGCGGGTCCTTGGCCGCGGCGAGCATCTCCGGGCTTTTCATGGACTCATAGAGGCTCACGTTGGGCCCGCCGGGAATGAGCTTGGCGATGCGGTCCGCGTCCGAGATGGGCAGTCCCATGACGCGGCTCACGTCGCGCACGACCAGCTTGGCGCCCAAGGAGCCGAAGGTGATGATTTGCGCGACGCTCTCGGCGCCGTACTTGCCGCGGACGTATTCGATGACCCGCTCGCGGCCGGTGTCCGCGAAATCGATGTCCAGATCGGGCATGGACTTGCGGTCCGGGTTCAAGAAGCGCTCGAAGAGCAAGCCGTGCTTGAGCGGATCAAGACTGGTGATTTTGAGCGCGTAGGCGACCAAGGAGCCGGCGCCCGAGCCGCGCCCCGGTCCGACCGGGACGCCGTTGGCCCGCGCGTAATTGATGAAGTCCCACACGATGAGAAAGTACGCGGAGAACCCCATGCGCTTGATGACGGAAAGCTCGTAACTCAAACGTTCGCGGTACTCGGGCGCCACGCTGCCCAGGCGGTCCTTCAATCCGTCCAGGCAGAGCGATTCAAGATAGGAGTCCTGGGTGTGCCCCTTGGGAACGTCGAAGTCCGGGAGAATCGTTTGATCCAGGGGAATCTGGATGTGGCACATCTCGGCGATCTTGAGCGTGTGGGAGATGGCCTCGGGCGCGAAGGAAAAGAGCGCGGCCATTTCCTCCGGAGTTTTGAGGTAGAACTCGTGGCTCTCGAAGCGCAGGCGATCCGCGTCCGCGATTTTGCGCCCCGTGGAGATGCACACGCGCGCGTCGTGCGCCTCGAAGTCGTCCTTATGGGCGTAATGGCAGTCGTTGGTGGCGACCAGCGGAATTCCGGTCCTTTTGTGAATTTCCAAGAGCGCGGCCGTGACCTGCCGCTGTTTCTCCAGGCCGTGGTCCATGATCTCCAGATAAAAGCTCTCGGGCTCCAGGCTGTCGCGAAAGCGGACGGCCAGGCGTTCGGCTTGGGCCAAATCGCCGGAGGTGATGGCTTGGCTGATTTCAGACTTGAGGCAGCCGGACAAGACGATGAGGCCTTTTCCATATTGGGCCAGCGCGTCCTTGTCGATGCGGGGATCGTAGTAATAGCCCTCCATGAAGCCGATGGTGGAGAGCTTCATCAGGTTGCGGTAGCCGTCCAAATTCTTCGCCAGGACGGTCAGGTGGCAATTTTCCTTTTGGGAATGGCCTCTGTCCGTCCGCGATCCCTTGGAGAGATACATTTCGCAGCCGATGATGGGGTTGACGCCGACCGCGGAGCACTGCTGGTAAAATTCCACGGCCCCGTACATGTTGCCGTGATCGGTCAGGGCCATGGCCCTGGTTTTTCGGGAGGCCAGATTTTTGAGCGTCTCCGAGGGCTTGCCGTCTCGCGAGCTCAGCCGGATGAGCCCATCCATGAGGGAGTACTCGGAGTGGTTGTGCAGGTGGACGAATTCGGCCTTGGACGCGGTGGAAGTCGCCATGACTATTGTTTTATAATGCCCCGCGGCCGGTTCAAGGGGCGAATTTGAAAAAACACAGCAGGGGGCGCGTTTCTTTCCTGGAAACATGCGTCCGCCGGCGCCGCCTCTACCGCGGCAGCGTCGATTTCTGCGTGGACGACGTCGCGCTTCCCGACGGCCACCGGGCCGAGCGCCAATATCTGGATCATCCGGGCGCGGGGGCCGTCGTTCCTTTCATTGATGCGGAGCGCATCGTTTTGGTGCGCCAATACCGCTATCCGGTGGGGGAAGAGACGCTGGAAATTCCGGCCGGAAAGCTCGACCGAGGGGAGAAGCCCCTGGCCTGCGTCCGGCGCGAACTCGCCGAAGAAACCGGCTACCGGGCCAAGTCCGTCAAAAAATTGATTTCCTATTACCCCACTCCGGCGTTCGCCAACGAGGTTATTCATATTTTTACGGCCAGCGGTCTTTCCGCCGGCAGGCCGTCGTGCGACGCCGACGAGTTTTTGGCGGCGGAAATCATTCCCTTCCGCCAAGCTCTGCGGCTGGTGCGTTCCGGAAAAATAAAGGATTCCAAGACGGTGATTGGGCTCTTGGCCTGCGCCTATTGGGACTTGCCTTTTATTATATCAAAATGACTCCCGAGGAAATTTCACTCCAGGAGCCTTTTTTAAAGCGCATTCCTTTCTTTTCGGGACTTTCCTCGGAGGATATCACCTCCATCGCGGCCTGCCTGCAGCCCATCTCGCTTTCCAAGGGCTCCGTTCTCTTCAAGCCGGGAGACGACGCGGACGCCTTTTACATCATCACCTCGGGGCAGGTGGGCATCGTCCACGCCTTCGGCGATTCGGAAAGCATGGTCGCGGTCTTGGGCCGCGGCGAAATTATCGGCGAGGGAGGCCTTCTGACCGGGGAGCCCCGGTCCATGACGGTCAAGCTTTTGACGACCTGCGAGTTCCTGAAGATGGTGCGCGGGGATTTCGAACAAATGCTGCGCGATCGGCCCTCGGTCCTGCTGCATATTTCCCGCGTTCTGGCGCGGCGGCTGGTGCCGGCCGGCGGCGCCGACAAGGATCTCGCCAAGGCTCACAGCCAGCTGGTGTCCTTGAACGCGGCCCTGGGCGCCGAGGACCGTCTTCTTTTCTGCCTGCACCTGGCCTTGGAACTCTTGGAGCAAAGCCGGCGCAGCGTCCTCGTGGTCGACATGTCCTCCGAGGCGGGCGGCATCGCGCGGGCTCTGGGGTTGACCCCGGTCTTGGTCAGCCGCGGCATGCTTTTGGAGGCCAATTTCCGCGATCCCAGGCTCATCAAGACCATGATTCAGCAGCATGTGTCGGGATTAAAAGTGCTCAATCTTCCGGCGGGCGTTTTCGACGAGTTCAGGGAGCAGGCGATTTATCTTTTCCTGAATATTCTGCGCGAGTCGCACGACTACGTCCTGATCTGTTCGGGCGCCAACCCCAGCTCGGCGCAAAAAGCCGTTTTGTCCGAGGCCGACGTGGTGCTGCTGGCGGGGTCCTCCTTGTACAAGCCGCAATACCGCCAATTGGAGGGCCAGGTGTTTCCCGCGGCCGATGTCCGGAGGGTGACGCGGATTTGGCTGGGGGAGATGGAACCGGAGGACGCGGCCGCCCCCGCCGGCGTGAGCCCGCAGGTTTTTCCCTGGCCCGGCGCGATCGCCGCCGAATACGCAAGGACCAAGTCGCCCTACGCCGCTCTGGACGCCTGTCCGGGCGCCAAGCGCGCCATCGGGCGTCTGGCCCGCGGGCTTTCCGGGTTGCGGGTGGGTTTGGCGCTTGGTTCCGGCGCGGCTTTCGGCTTCGCGCACATAGGGATCCTCAAAATCTTCAAAAAACACGGGATTCCCATCGACGCGGTTTCCGGCTCGTCCATGGGATCTTTTTTGGGCGGCATGTTCGCCTTGGGAATAGAGCCGGAAGAGATGGAGGACATCGCCTGCTCCATCGACCGCGGCTGGGTTTATGAGAATCTCCTCTGGGATTTGACCGTGCCGCGGTCGGGTTTTTTCGCGGGGGAAACTCTCCTGCGTCTTTTGCGCTCCTATTTCGGCTCCAAGGAATTCCGGGACCTGGGGACGCCTTTCGCCTGCGTGGCCACCGATATCCAAAACGGGGAAGAGATTGTCCTGAAGGAAGGTCGGGTGGCCGAGGCCGTCCGGGCCAGCTGCGGGATTCCCATGATTTTTTCCCCGTATCGCCTCTCCGGGCGCTATTTGGTCGATGGCGGCTTGGTTAATCCCGTTCCCGTCAGCGTCCTGCCGTCGCTGGGAGCCGACATCTTCATCGCCTCCGAGGTCATCGGGCCGATTAACGGCTCCTCGGGCGGCGTTTTCGCCGCGAAGGAAGACGGCGTCGCGGCGGCCGGAGCCGCCCTTTTAGAAAGCCTGCCGCTGCCGGGAGCGTTCAAGGCGCCCTCCATGTTCCGGACCTTTTCCCAGATGTTCTTCACCATGGAAAACTGGGTGGCCCAGGCGCGGTTAGGCCTGGCGGACGTCGTCATACGGCCGGAATTGGCCGGTTTTTCATGGACGCAGTTGGAAAAAGCCAAAGCTCTCATCGAAGCCGGAGAGCGCGCGGCCGAGCAGTATATGCCGAAAGTAAAGTCGCTGCTGCCTTTTTTCGCGGATTCGTGCCAAGTCCCTCTGCGCTTGGCGAGCCCCGTCATCCCGGAATGAAATCCGCGCCTCTGGCGGCCGCGCTTCTTGCGGTCCTTGCCTTGGGATCGAGCGCTGCCTTGGAAAAAAAACAGGACCAATCGCGGGCCGCCATGGCGCGGGGCCTGGCCGCTCTGGGCGTTTCCCGGTCCGATTGGGACGAGATTCCTTCGCGATGGCCCGCGCCCATGGCCGCGCCGGAAATCGAGATGCTGCTCTCCCATCCTCTAGAGATTCCCGCTCGCTCGCGTTCCTGGGGCGGCGCGCTCGATGCGGATGAGAGCGTTTATGCCGCTTTGGGCACGGCGCGGCGACTTTTGAGCGTTTCGGCCCAGCCGGCGGCAGTTCGCGTCGAGTCGTCCTTGCCGGAAGGCGTCATTCGCCGGGTTTCGCGCCGCGGCGCGTCTCCCCGCCTCTTGGAAGCGCTCGGCCGAATTTATGACGCTGTCGCGACGGCGCAGGTTCTCATCAACGAAACCGTCGATTCGCTGCCGCCCGCCGATCGCGCCGCGGCTCTGGATTTTTTCAAGGCCGTTTTGACCGATCGGCCGGCCGTGCGGCCGCAACCCGCTTATTACGCCGCCGCGGCCAAGTTCGACCGGGCGGCGCTTTTTACCGCGGCCGCGGGCGTGGCCGAGAACGTTGAACGGGAAATCCCTGTTCTGCAAGAAGAGGCGGACCGTATGCGGAAGTTTCCCAGGATGCGTTGGGATTTGCCGGAAGGGGCGCTGGTCCTTTCCGGCGCGGCCTCGGACAAGTACGGCCCGGCGGATTTGTCGGCCGCAGCCTTGATCATTGATTTCGGAAACGGCGATGTTTATCGCGGCCCCGCGGCGGCCGCGGGACCCGGCCAAATTCGCGTCATCATTGATTTGGGAAAAAACGCCGTCGTGGATAGCTCGGGCGCGGCCGCGGGAAGCGGAGTCCTGGGCGTCGGCATGATGTTCCTGCCCGCCTCCGGGCGCGTGACGATTTCAGCGGGAGATTTTTCAGCCGGGGCCGGCTTGTTCGGAGTCGGAGCCCTTGAGGTCGAAGGCGGTTCTCTAAAAATCAAGAGCGGAAGCTTTTCCCAGGGCGCGGGAGCCTTCGGCGCCGGAGTGTTCCTTTCCAGCGGCGCCGGTTCGGATTTGTCCGCCGACTTCGCCGCGCAGGGTTTCGGGTTCTCCAATGGCGCGGGGCTTTTTCGCCTGCGGGGAGACGGCGCGCGCCTTTCCTGCGGATTCGCCGAGCCGGACGGCCATGAGGACAAGGCGTTTTTGAGCCTGTGCCAGGGCGTCGGGTACGGTCCGAGGGCTTTCGCGGCGGGCGGCGTCGGGCTGGCGGTTCTTGACGGCAGCGGCGCGCGGCTGGATTCTAGCTACAACGCGCAGGGAAGCGGGTACTGGCACGGGTTCGGGGAGCTTGCAATTTTTGGGAACGAAAACCATCTTTTGGCCAGGCGCTACGGCCAAGGCTCCGGGATTCACATGGCCGTGGGCAGCCTGTCTATAAAAGGAAGCGGCAATACGGTCGAAAACTGGGGCGTCGGGCCTGCTTTCGGCTGGGATCGGGGGATTGGGAACCTTTTGGTCGAGGGTGATTCCAATACGCTCTATTCGCAATGGGCCTCGGCCAGCGCGCAGGTCAACGGGGAGGCCCTCGTCAAAGTCTCGGGCAACGGCAACGTTCTTGAACTCCCTGATTTCGGGTTCGGGGCGGCCGGGCGCGATGGGCCGAGCTATGTTTTGGCGGATATTGCCGGCGAGGGCAACGTTCTGCAGGAATCATGGACCCCGGGAACGGTTCGCGGAAGTGCGGCGCTTCGCTTTGGGCCGTGGGGAGCGGCCATCGTTTCGGGAAATTTAATCATAGGTCCGGGTACGGCGCACGCTGCTCCGATCTGGCCGGAGAACCCGGCGTTGCGCGCGCGGTCCGCGGATCGGGAGAGGATCGCGGCTGAGAAAATTCTGGCCGGCGCGGGCGAGTCCCATCCTGACGCGTTGAAGGATTGCCTCTTTGTTCTGGCTTCAGCCAATCTCGACGGGACTGCGGCCGCGCGCGCGATGCTCCGGCTCTTGTCGTTCGGTCCGCGGGAAGCGGCGCGGCTTCCGGCCCTTCTTTCGCCGGAGAATTTCGACGAACTTCTTTGGATTCGGCTGGCCGCCGAGGCCCAGGGAAAGCGGCTGGCCGCCGAGGACTTGCGGGCTTTGCGCGGCGCGCGGGGACTCAAGAAGGTTCTGCTTCTGGATTTGCTTGGGTTCGCGCCGTCCGAGCCCGCGTGGGCGGCCGTTTTTAGGACGCTCAAGACCGATCCGGATTGGCGGGCGCGGGCTCAGGCCGCCGTTGTTTTGGGGCATTGGCTGGATGAGGAGCCGGGCAACGAAATGGGCCGCCTGGGGCTTTTGCGCTTGGCGCGGGAAGTCGCGATTTCCACCGGACCGCTGACCGCCCTGGAGGCCGACGAACTCGGCAGGCGGACGATTGGCGACTACTACTCCGTCCTTTCATTGGATCCGGCGTTTTCGCTGGCGGACGAAGAGTCCCTCGCGTTCAAAGCGTCCAACCCCTTCGATTCGGCGGGAGGCCCGGCGGCTGCCGAGTTCGCGCGCCAAGTCCGCGCGCGGGCAGCGCGGGACGTCCCGGAGTTTCAGCACGAAATCCGCGCCTCGCTCCTTCAAAAAAAGCGCAGCCGCCGGGCGCTTTTGCGCGCTCTGCGGGATCCGAGCCAGAATGTGCGCGCCGCGGCGCTTCTGGCTTTGGGCGGCATCGGATATTCCCGCGACGCGGCCGAACTTTCCCGCTTCCTGGACGCCCGGCGCGCCCAGGTCCGCGTCGCGGCGGCTTTCGCGCTGGGAAAGATGGGGCCGGCCGCGGCTGCGGAGATTTCCCGGCTTCTTGAGTCGGGAAGCCGGGCGCAGAAAGTGGGCGCGTCCCTGGCCGCCGCGCACAGCTGGGATCCGCGCGTTTTTCTCCTTCTGCGCCGGGCCCTTTTAGATCCGGACCGGGAGGTGCGCCTCTCGGCCGTCGCCGATTTATCAATCGCGACCTACCCCGCGCTGCAGGCGCGCAAGAAATTCGTTCCCCTTCTGATCCGGATGGAGAGCGGCGATTCGTCGCCGGAAGTGCGCCGGGCCGCGGTCAGGGCCGTTTCGGAAATCGGGCGCTAAGAGCCGGAGGAACTGACGAGTTCCAGTATGGTGTGGGCAGCCTCCAGATTGCCGGCGGCGATGTCCCTAAAAGCCGAGCTCAGCCGGCCGAGCTCGGCGGCTTGCTGGGCCGCATTCCTGGCTGGAGCGCCGGCGGGATAAATCCAAGCCGATATCTTGTCCCACAACCCGGGCGCGGGGTTTTGCTTGGACACGGAGTCGAGAAGATAGGGAGTTTTGACGTAATCCGGCAGGTAGCGGGAAAGACTCCCGTTAAGCGCGGCGTTGCGCGATTCGATTTGCGCCACCAAAGGCAGCGACGCCTCCCAGGATTTGGATTCGAGCAGCTGCGCCGCGCGGCCGTCCTCGTCCGCGATTTCCTTCAGAACTGAAAAAAAGCCCTTCCCGCGCGCGATGTAGGCCCTTTTAACACCGTCATTCACGGGCGCCGCCAAGACCAGCGAATAAAGCGCCGGACTAAAAAGCGCCTGCCGTCGCTCCGCGCGGGATTTTTGCTGCAGCAGCGCAGCCTCGGATATCCAGCGGGAAGCTTCTTTTTGCTTGCCGCTGAGAGCGCGGATAAGAGAGATCGTGATTGCCCGGGGATTTTTCGCGGCTTGGGTCGCTTGATCAAAGCTCGCGATGGCCGATTCGGCGCGCCCCAGGACTGCCGCTTGCTTTTGGGCCGCGGGATCGGCGAAAAAATTCCCGACCTCGGAAATCTTTTCCGCGCGGAGACGAGCCTTCATTCGCGACAAATCATAGTAGAGCACATAGCGGGGGTAGCTCAGCGTCGGGTAATCGAGCTTGCCCGTTTCGGCGAGGCGCGGCGTGCCGGGAATTCCGGCGGCCTGGGCGTTCAATCGGCTTTGCAGGGCCTGTATTTTGGGGGAGTAGCCGGTCAGATGAGAGAGGCTCAGTCGATCGAGGTATCCGGCGGCCTGCGGTTCCGAGGCGGCCGCGGCTCCCGCGGGCGAGGTCTGGGGAGTGATGATTTTGCGGATGTCGGCGCTTTGCCCCTCGAACATGGTGCTGAGAATTTCCGCCTGCTCCTCGGGGCGGATGCCGCCGTTAAGGCCCGCGGCGGTTTTGCCGTCCTTGTAAATGCCGGTCGCTCTGTCGACCACGGCTTTGTGCCTGGAGTCCATGCCCCATAAATCGGGGGAAGAATTCTGGCCTTGCGGGCCGTTTTGCGCGAACGCCGCGCCGGCCAGCGCGCTAGCCAAGGCCAGAAAAACGGCCGCGCGCCTCATGGGTTCTTTTCGCGGCCGCGCTGCGCCGCGTTTTCCAAGCGGACGGGCAGGGTTGTTTTGGGATAGAGCTGCACGGCGTAGGGTTGGGTGAGCGCCTCGAACACCATGCCTGCGGGCTTTTTTTCTCGATAGGGGATGATGAGAGTCCCCCTAACAACGGAGGCGTCCAGGAATACGACGCCGTATCCGCCGGTGGGGCGGGTTCCCAGGAAAACCGCCGCCGCGAAATTTGTCGAGAGATTCACGCTCGGCGCGGGCGCGCCGATTTTTTTCCACAGGGCGGCCCATTGATCCGCGTTTAAAACAATGTCTTCCTCGGGCTTGACGACGGAGCAAAAAGCGCCCTGCCACCGGGCCACGGGCGCCAGGGTCTGCGCGGCAAATTCCGGCGGCTTGCGGCCCATGGCCCGCGCTCCGGCGGGAGAGAGCGCCGCCGCGAAAAAGACGGCCAAGGCTTTATTCATGCGCGCCTCCCACCAGCAGCTTGGGGATGCGGATGGTGGGCTGGGCATCCGAGACAGGGACGCCTTGCCCGCTTTTGCCGCAGGTTCCGATGCCCCAGCCGATGTCCCAGCCGATCTGGTCGATGGATCTAAGCGTTTCCGGGCCCACGCCCAGAAGATTCGCGTCCCGCACCAAATGCTTTCTGACGCCGTTCTCGATCCAATAGCCCTCGTCCACTTCAAAGACGAAATCTCCGGTGGCCGTGTTGACCTCTCCGCCGCCCATGCGGGTGACCAGAAGCCCGGCCTTGAGGCCCTTGAGAATGCCGGCCGGATTATCGGGGCCGGGAGCGATGTAGAGGTTGGACATTCGCGGAATCGGCGCGCAGGCGTAAGACTCGCGGCGGCCGTGCCCATTGGAGGCCAGTCCTTCCTCCATGGCGGTCGCCCGGCTGTGGAGGTAGCCTTGGAGCACGCCGTTTTTCACCAGAACGGTCGGCGCGGCCGCGATGCCTTCATCGTCGAAGCCGAAGCTGCCGCGGGCGAAGGGGATGGTCGGGTCGTCGATGACCGAAAGGTTTTCGGGCGCGATAGTTTTTCCGACTTTTCCTTTATAGGCGGGGGAGCTGCCCTCTTGGACGTGATCCGCCTCCAGGGAATGCCCGATGGCCTCGTGAATGAATGTTCCGCCGGCCGAACTGGCGAGGATGACGGGCATCTCTCCGGCCTTGGCCTTGGGCGCCTCCAATTTAGCCAAGGCTCGGCGCGCGGCTTGGCGCGCGAGCGTCCGGGGATCCTGATCCTCCAAAATTTCGTAGCCCTTGAGAGCGCCCGCGACCTCGCGGCCGGTCTGCAGCACGCCGTCTTTCTCCGCCACGACCGAGACGGAAAAAATGACGGCCGTGCGCTCTTGGAAGCGGCAGTGTCCGTCGGAGTTTAGAATCGCCAGATTTCGGCGGCCTTCGCCGTAGCTGAGGCTGACTTGGCGGATGCGGGGAAACTCCGCGCGGATAAGCGCGTCCAGGGAGCGCAGCAGCGCTATTTTTTCATCCAAGGATTTTTCTTCCGGCGCGATGCGGATGGGAGGACGAAAAAAAGACCAGGGTTCCAGGGAAACGGATTTTCCCGGCGCCTGCCCGTCCAGAAGATTTTTTCGAAGCCGTGCCGCCGCCGCGGCGTCTGTGCCCTTGGCGCTCGACATCAAGGTCTGGACTGCGCCTCCTTCGCTCCGCAGGAAGCGCAAGGACATGCCGGAGTCGGAGCCTTGGCCGACGGCCTCGACCTTGGAGTCCTCGAAAAGGATGGAGAGATTCTCGGTGGCCTCCAGGAAAAACTCACCGTAGCCGGGCCCGGAGAGCAGGGGGGCGTAGTCCGCGGTTCGGGGAATGTCCAATAGCCTCATGATGTCTCCTCTTTAAGAGCCGGCAGGATGACGCTGACGCGCGTGCCCCGGCCCAGGCGCGAATCAAGCTCCACTCGGCCGCCGTGAATTTCGGCGACTTTCTTGACAAAAGGCAGCCCCAATCCCCAGCCCTCCACCTGCCCGGTGAAGGACGCTTCCACCTGGTGGAACTGGCTGAATATTTTTTCCTGCTCCTCCGGCGGAATTCCCGGGCCGTCGTCGGAAACGACGAGCGCCGCCCAGCCGTTTTTTCGTTCGATTCCGATTTCGACGCGCTTCGCGGGCTTGGCGTTGAACTTGACGGCGTTGTCCACCAAATTTTTTACCGCTTCCACGATTTGCTCCCGGCTTCCCAGCACGCGCGGGTCTTGGACGGGTTTTCGGTAGTCAAGAGCGACTCCGGCGGGCATCCGTTCGGCGAGGGCGCCTATGGCTTCTGAGACGGCCGCATCGAGCGAACAGGGCGCGTCCGGGCGCGGCGCGCCCTCGGGGCTCTCCAGGGTTACGTAGCGCATCAAGCGATCGACCAAATCCGCGAGCTTGCGCCCTTGGAGGGTGATGGCCTCAAGGGCCTTTTGCTGATCCGGATCCGATTTTTCGGCTTCCAGGTCGCGCAGGAGTATCTCCGAGTAGCCGATGACGGCGGTCAGGGGCGTGCGAAGCTTATGGGAAATCAGGGACAAGAACGTGCGCTTGAGCCTGTCTTTCTGCCGCTCCTCGGTTTCGTCCCGGAATATCCAGAGCCGGGGCAGGCGTCCGTCCGCGGCGGAGACTGTCCCCGTGCCCGCCGCGCCAAAGGGTCCCGCGGTCCCGCCCAGAATGAGGGTTTTGGGGGCGTCGCGGCGCGCCTCAAAAGGCGCGTGGGCCGAGGAGGCGAGCAGGGTCTCAAGCGGAAGGGAAAACGTGAACCCTCCCCATGCCGCGGCCAGCGGCACGCTCAAAGAGGTCAGCCCCAAAAGCCTTTTTGCCGCGGGATTGGCGAGCAGGACGCGGCCCGCCGGATCGGAGAGAATAACGCCGTCGGTCATCTCGGCAAAAACCAGCTCCAGCTTGGCTTTTTCCTCCCTGAGAGAGGAAAAAAGCCGCGCGTTCTCGATGGCCACGCTCGCCTGGGACGCGAAGGACTCGAATCCGCGCAGATCGTCGTCTGCGAAGGCGCCGTCTATTTTGTTGATGGCTTCAAGCACGCCCAATAGGCGTCCGCGGATGACCAGCGGCACGGCCAGGATGGAGCGGGTGACAAAACCGGAGCGCGCGTCCGTCTCCGGCGACCAGCGCGCGTCCTTGCGGACATCGGAAATGATCTCGCCTTTGCGGCTCTGGGCCACGGACCCCGCGATTCCCTGGCCGGGCTTCAAGCGTACGCGCGCGGCCGCTTCCCCCAGGCCCAGGGCCACGTGAAAGTAGAGCTCCTGCGTTTCTTCGTCTTGCAGGAGAAGCGAGGCGCTTTGGGAGCCGACTACGCGCGCGGCCGCCTCCAGGATGGTCCGCAGGAGGTCGTCCAGGTCCAGTTTCGAGGACAACAGCCGCCCGATTTCAAAAAGGCTCTCGAAGGCTTCGTTGGACGGGGGCATGGCGCTTCAGCGGTCTTGCGCGCGAGTGGAAAAAATCGGTTGTTTCATCGTCGGCATTTTAATTGTATAATAATAAAAAGATGCTTCTCTCCAAGGAGTCCCTCAAGGGTCTCATCGCGCTTCAAGAGCGCGACAAAGTTCTCGACGCTCTGAAGGCCGACATGGCCGGTATCCCCGAAGAAATCGCCGGGTTGCGGGCAAAAATCGAGACGGAAAAATCCCGGGCCGCCGCGGCGAAGACGAAAACTCTCGATCTGGAAAAGAAAAAGAAAGAAAAAGAACTTGAGTTGGCGCAAAAGGAAGAGTCGGCGCAAAAGCACGGCCGAGAATTGAACGCGGTCAAAACCAACGAGGCTTTCAAGGCCCTGCAATCGGAGATCGACAAGGACAAGGCCGCCGCCGGCGAGATCGAAACCCGGATTTTGGAGATCATGGAGCAAATCGACCAGGCGCGCCGCGAGGAAAAGGCCATGGCCGGGGACATCGCGGCGGTGGAAAAAGGCCTCAACGGCGAGATCGCGCGGGCCGAGGCGCGATTGGCCGAAGTCAAGGGAACATTTGAATCGGCTCTGGCGCAGCGCAACGAGTCCGCCGCCGGCGGAGCGGACGGCGAGGCGGTTAAGCTTTACGAGCATATCCGGGCCCGCGGCAAGCTCGACGCCGTCGTCGCGGTGGACGGGGCGCACTGCGGGGCCTGCCGCATCGCTTTGGCGCCGCAGGTCATCGTCAATTTGACCCGGGCAAACCAAGTGGTGGCCTGCGAGAACTGCCAGCGAATCCTTTACCGCCCGGAATCTTTGACGGCGCAAACCGCCTAAAACGCCGGAACGCGGGGGCGAAATCATGAATTTTGGAGGCGGCCGGGGAGTCGCTTCGCCGTCTTTTAAGGCGGCGGAGAGGAACCTCCGAACTCCACCGGGCGCGGCGCCCGCCGAAAGGCGGGACGCCCGGGGCGAAAGGCCCGGGCGATGGAAAGTGCCACAGAAACAAACCGCCGGTCCCGGCTTTGCCGGGGCGGGCAAGGGTGAAAAGGCGAGGCAAGAGCTCACCGCCGCTGCCGCGAGGCAGCGGGTCCAGGCAAACCCCGCCGGGAGCAAGGCAGTAGGGCGGTTCGCGCGGCCCGCGCAACCTCGGGTGATAGACGAGGCGGCCGCCCGGTGGCCGCATCAGAGAAATGATTCCCTCGCTCCGCGTCCGCGCAAGCGGCGGGGCCAGACAGAATTCGGGGTACAGGCCGCCTCCTCTGATTTGAGAAAAACCGATGGCGTTTCCAGCTGAGCGTCCCCGCCGCTTGCGGCAAAGCCCGGGCCTGCGCCGCCTGGTCCGGGAAACCTCGTTGTCGCCCGAGGATTTCGTCCTGCCGTTTTTTATCCGTCCTGGCCGCGGCCAAAAGAGGCCCATCACCTCCATGCCAGGGCATTTTCAGTATTCCTGCGACGAATTCTTAAAGGCGCTTCCCGCCGTCGTTTCCGCCGGCGTTCCCGCGATTATCCTCTTCGGCATTCCTGAAAAGAAAGACGCGCGCGGCTCGGGCGCCTGGGCCAAGGACGGCATCGTGCAGCGCGCCGCGTCCGCGGCCAAGGCGAAGTTTCCGGACCTGGTCGTCATCGCGGACTTGTGCTTCTGCGAGTATACCGATCACGGCCACTGCGGAATCATCCGCAAAGGACGCGTCGCCAACGACGAGACTTTGGAGTTTTACGCGCGGACCGCGGCGTCCCAAGCCCGTTCCGGCGTAGACGTCGTGGCGCCCAGCGGCATGATGGACGGCCAAGTCGCGGCCATCCGCCGGGGCCTGGACGCGGAGGGTTTTTCAGAAACTCCCATTCTCGCCTATGCCGCCAAGTACGCCAGCGCTTTCTATGGTCCCTTTCGCGACGCGGCCGAGTCTCCGCCCAAGTTCGGCGACCGCTCGTCCTATCAGATGGACCCGGCCAATTTCCGGGAAGCCCTGCGCGAAGCGGCTCTGGACATCGAAGAAGGCGCGGACGTCATAATGGTCAAGCCCGCGCTGCCCTACCTGGACGTTTTGTCCGCCGTGCGGCAAAAATGCCCAGTTCCGGTCGCGGCCTACAACGTCTCGGGCGAATTTTCCATGATCAAGGCCGCGGCCAAGGCGGGGTGGATAGACGGAAAAAAAGCGGCCTTGGAAGCCTTGACCGCGATTAAGCGGGCCGGAGCGGACTTTATCGTGACCTACCACGCTTTGGAGGCCGCGCGTTGGCTGGCGTAAAATCCCGGCGGCTCTTCAGCCGGGCATTGCGCGCGATGCCGGGCGGCGTCAACTCTCCGGTCCGCGCGTTTAGGGCCGTCGGCGGAACCCCGATTTTCGCCGCGCGCGGCGCGGGCGCCAATCTTTTCGATGCGGACGGGCGCCGCTACGTGGATTACTGCCTGTCCTGGGGCCCCTTGATTTTCGGGCATGCCCGGCGGGAAATTCTCGCCGCGGCAAAAAGCGCGATGGACAAGGGCACGACCTTCGGCGCCGCGACCGAGGCCGAGGCGCTTTTAATCGAGGCCGTCAAAAAAGCCTTTCCGTCCATCGAATCCGCGCGGCTGACCAGTTCGGGCACGGAGGCTGTCTGCTCGGCCCTGCGCTTGGTCCGGGCCTACACCGGCCGCTCTCTTGTCGTGAAGTTTTCCGGCTGCTACCACGGCCACGTGGACAGCCTGTTGGTCGGCGCCGGCTCCGCCGCCGCCACGCTGGGCATTCCCGATTCGGCGGGCGTGCCGGCGGCGTGGGCCAAGACCACGATTGTCCTTCCCTACAACGACGCGCGGGCGGTCAAGGACGCTTTTGCAAAGTGGGGCCATGGCATCGCGGCCGTCATCGTAGAACCCGTGGCCGGCAACATGGGCGTGGTCCTGCCCGCCGACGGATTTTTGGAGACGCTGCGGACGGAGACACGCAAGCACAAGGCCCTTTTGATTTTCGACGAGGTCATCACGGGTTTTCGCCTCGGTTTTGGCGGCGCGCAAAAAATCTACGGCATCAAACCCGATTTAACGTGCCTGGGAAAAATTGTGGGCGGCGGATTCCCTTTGGCGGCTTTCGGCGGGCGGCGCGAGATTATGGAACTCCTTGCTCCATTGGGCCCGGTCTATCAAGCCGGCACCCTCTCGGGAAATCCGGTCGCGGTGGCCGCGGGAAGAAAATGCCTGGATCTTTTGCGCCAGACCAACCCCTATCCCGCGCTCGAAGAGGCGACCAAGGAAATCGTCGCCGGCGCTCTGGAATTTGCTCAGAAATCCGGGATTCCGCTCCGCGCCAACGCTGCAGGCTCGATGTTCACGCTTTTCTTTACCGCCGGCCCGGTGCGCAATTTCGCCGATGCCAAAAATGCGGACACGCGCAGCTTCGCGCGTTTCTTTAACCGGCTTCTGGAGCGAGGGGTTTATTTTCCGCCCGCTCAATTCGAGGCCGCTTTCTTGTCCACGGCTCATGACGCGCCGACGCGCGAGAAAACTCTGAGGGCCTTTCGCCGGGCCTTCGCGGCGGCTTAAGCCCGGAATTTCCGGGCAGACGCGGCCTGCGTCGGGCGGACCAGCCCCAGGACGCCCAGGGCAAGAAGCGTTCCGCCGACCAGGGAGCTAGCCAGGACCAAAAGGAAAGTCTTGTCGCGGCTGCTTTTCCAGGGAGCCGGCGGAACCTGTCCGGTTTTTTTCGGCAGGAGCCCGTAGCGGCGCAGGGCCTCTTGGTAAGGCGCCGTAAAGTCCGGATTTATCGCGGCCGCCCGCCCCAAATCAGCCAAGGCGGAGCGGATGTCCCCTTCCTGCTCGTTGGCCCGGCCAAGATTGGCGTAGGCGTAGGGGTCTTGCGGGTTGCTCTCCAGGGCGGAATTCGCGTCGGCGACGGCGTCCTCCACCCGGCCCAGGCGGTTGAACGACCAAGCGCGCTCGTCGCGCAGCAAGACGTCCGCCGGGTCGACGGCCAGGCCGCGCGTGGCCTTGGCGACGGCGGATTGATATCGGCCGCGCAGATTGTCCGCGGCGGCTTGGTAGTAATAGGCCGCCGGATTTTGGGGATTCATCTCCGCGGCCCGGGCCGCGTCCGCCAAGGCCGAGGCGTAATCCGCCACGGCGATTTTATACGCCGCGTCGCGCAAAAGCCCGTTGATGCTCGACGGCGCCGGAGAGGGCGCCGCGAGCCCTGAGCCGGCGGCCGGCCTTGCGGCTTTGGGCGGGGCAAAAACGGGCGCCGCGGCGGAGCCCGGAGTTGCGAGGGAGCCGGCCGGCTCGGGAAAGGCGCCCGCGGCGGGATTGTCCCAGCCGGTCGTGATTTTGCCCAGGTGGAAGCGGGGGTTTTTCTCGCTTAAAATCTGCAGAAGAGCCTTTGCGGCCGCGTCGGCGGGATTAAGGGACAAGGCGCGCCGGGCCGCGCCCGCGGCGAGGGATTTTTTCCCCAGGGCCGCGTAGGCCAACGCTTCGCTTCTCCAGGCGGCTGGATTTTTGGGGGCAAAAGACGTTGATTTTCGCGCGGCCGCAAGGGCTTGGGGCGCATGCCCTGCGCCCATGTCCGCCTGCGAGACGCTCAGCCAGGCGGCCGGATCCTCGGGATTGGTCCGCAGAACTCTCCGGGAGAAATCGTCCGCGCCCGACCAGTTGCCGACCGCGTTGTCCAGGTCCGCCAGGCCCTGGTCCAGGGCCGCGGCGGTTTCCCCTGTGGCGTCCTGGGCCGCGCGCGCCTCTCCGCCCAGGCTCGCCGACATCGTGCGCAGCACGGCTAAGCGGTTTTGGGGCTTAATCGCGGGGATTTCATTTTCGAAGGTCCGCAAATCGCCCGTGAAGGAGTCAAAAGCCGGGGCCTGCCCCAGGCCGGGCAGGCTCGTGTTGATGGCGGAAAAAGCCTCGGAAACACCGGCGGGAAAGGAGGCTTCTTCCACCGGGTCGGCCGCTTTCATGTCCTGCCCGAACGCGGCGCGGGCCAGGAGCAGGCTGACGGCGGCCGATGCCAGAGGTATTCGCATAAAATGCCCTCTTCCCGAGTGTAAAGACGGAGCCTTGACCTGTCAAGGGCCTCAAATAGGGAATTGGCGCGGCGGATGATACGGGGGCCGGATATTCCCGCAACTTCATGCAAATTAGATAGACTATCCTCTCATGGCGAAGCAGGGCGTGGTCATCGTGGGCGGGGGCATCGTGGGCGTTTCCGCGGCCTATTGGCTGTCCAAGAACCGCGTGCCCGTCACCTTGCTGGATCAATACGAGGTTCCCAACCGCTGGTCCGCTTCCGGCGATCACCTGCAGCTTTTCGGCCTGACGCACGGCCGGGACGCGTTTTACTCCGAGATGGCGGCCAAGGCGCTCGCGTTTTGGCGGGAGTTGAACAAGGAAAACGGAGCGGACGTGTTCTGCCCGCATGGGATGCTGGACTTGGCCGAGACCGAGCACGGCTATGAAGAGGAGAGCCTCAAGGTCCTCAAGGACATGCGCATCCCGGCGCAGCGCCTGGAGAAAAAACAGATCGCCAAGCTCTACCCGATGATCAACACGCGGGCCGTCCGCTGGGGCCTTTTCCACAAGGACGGAGGCATCATTTGGGCGTTTCGCGCGGTCCAGGCACTGGCCTCCTTGGCCCAGAAGCAGGGCGCCAAAGTCAGGCCGCATGTCCGCATCGCGCAAATCATCAAAGATAAAAACGGCATCCGCGGCCTGCGCGATTCCGCGGGCCATCTCTGGGAGGGAGACCGCTTCCTTTTTACCGGCGGCTGCTGGACCCCGAAGCTCCTGGCCCAGTGGCGCTTGCCCGTGCGCGTCACGCGCCAGGCGCAGATTTACGTCCGGCCGTTGCTCAATTCGGGCCGCTACCGCCCCCAGCATTTCCCCGTTTTCTCGGTTAAAAGCGCGGGCTTCTACGGGTTCCCCCTGCACATCCATGGCTTCTTAAAATTCGTGGATGACCGTCCCGGGACGCTGGAGAAAAACCCGGATCCGGCCGTCGCTAAGGACGCGGGCACGGCATTCGAGAAAAAATGCCGGAAATTTTTGGGGCGCTTCATTCCCGAACTCGAACGCTTCACGGAAAGCGAAAGCTCGATTGGGTATTATGTTTCCGGCAAGGACGGGGATTTCATCGTCGATCGCCTGCCTGGGGCGCCGAACGCCCTAGTCGCCTGCGGATTTTCCGGCAAGGGCTTCGGGATGGGTCCCGTCCTCGGCAAGGCGCTGGCGGATTTGGCCCAGGACCGCAAGCCGGACATCAACCTGCAGCGCTTCCGGATTTCCCGCTTTTAAACGCTGACGCTTTTCCGGGCCGGGCCGGAAATCATCCGGCACAGCACGTAGCGCAGCACGCCTCCGTAGCGGTAGTACTCCAGCTCGATGGCCGTGTCGATGCGGGCAGTGACTTGGAAAGTCTTGGCCGGGCCGCCTTGGGCCGCGGCCTTGACGAGCATCTGCTGCCGGGGCTTCAAGCCCGCGGCGACTCCCGAAATCTCGAAGGTCTCAAGGCCCGTTAGTCCCAGGCTTTGGCGGCTTTCGCCCGGCAGGAACTGCAGCGGCAAGACGCCCATGCCGACCAAGTTCGAGCGGTGGATGCGCTCGAAGCTCTCCGCGATGACGGCCTTGACGCCCAAAAGCGCCGGGCCCTTGGCCGCCCAGTCGCGCGACGAGCCCGAGCCGTACTCTTTGCCGGCCAGAATCACCGTCGGCACGCCCGCGGCCCGGTATTTTTGAGCCGCGTCGAAAATCGGCATTTGGGTTTTTTCCGGTAGGTGCAGGGTGTATCCTCCGGAAATGTCCAGCATGAGGTTCTTGATGCGGATGTTGGCGAAGGTGCCGCGCATCATGACCTCGTGGTTGCCGCGCCGCGAGCCGAAGGAGTTGAAGTTCTCGGGCTTGACGCCGCGCTCCTGCAGATAAATTCCGGCCGGGCCGTCCTTGGGGATGTTCCCCGCGGGAGAAATATGATCCGTGGTGACGGAGTCGCCGAACACGGCCAGCGCGCGCGCGCCGCGGACGTCTTGGAGCGGCGGCGGGTTCAAGGGCATGTCCTCGAAGTAGGGCGGCAGGCGCACGTAGGTCGAGTCCGGCTCCCAGGCGTAGAGTTCCGCCGCCGCGGCTTCGAGCGACGCCCAGTTCTTGTCGCCGCGGAACACCTCGGCGTAGCGCGCGGAGAACATGCCGCGCTGGACGCTGCGCGCCACGGCGGCGGAGACTTCCTGGTTCGAGGGCCAAATATCCTTGAGATAAACCGGCTGTCCGTCCTTCCCGGTTCCCAACGGCTCGCGCATCAAATCGATGTCCATGCGTCCGGCCAGCGCGTAGGCCACCACCAGCGGCGGAGAGGCCAAGTAATTGGCCTTGACCAGGGGATTGACGCGGCCCTCGAAGTTGCGGTTGCCGGAGAGCACGGCCGCCGCGATGAGGTTCTTGTCGGACACGGCCTGGGCCACGGGCTCCGGCAAAGGTCCCGAATTTCCGATGCAGGTGGTGCAGCCGTAGCCGACCAAGTGAAAATTAAGCTTTTCCAAGGGCTCGACCAAGCCCGCGGCCTTGAGGTAGTCCATGACCGTCTGGGAGCCGGGCGCCAGGCTGGTCTTGACCCAGGGCTTTGTCCGCAGGCCTTTGGCCGCGGCCTTTTGGGCCAGAAGCCCCGCGCCGATCATGACGGAAGGGTTGGACGTATTGGTGCACGAGGTGATGGCCGCGATGACGACCGAGCCGTGCGAAAGGGAGAACGAGTTTCCCGCGAGTTCCACCGGGACTTTTTCTCCGGCGGGAGCCGGCAGGCGGCCCTTTTTGTCCTTCTCCTTGAGCAGTTCCGGCAGCTGTTTTTCCCAGGCCGCCTTGGCGTCGGAGAGCACGATGCGGTCCTGCGGCCGCTTGGGCCCGGCCAAGGACGGCTTGACGTCCGCCAAATTGAGCTCCAACGAATCGTAAAACTCCGGCTCGATGGTCCCGTCCTGGAAAAGTCCCTGAGCCTTGCAGTAGGCTTCCGCGAGAGCAATGCGCTCCTCGGGACGGCCGGTCAGGCGCAGGTAGTCGAGCGTTTTGGCGTCGACCGGGAAAAAACCCGCCGTGGCGCCGTACTCCGGCGCCATATTGGCGATGGTGGCCCGGTCGGCCAGCGAGAGCTCCGCCGCGCCGGCCCCGTAGAACTCGACGAACTTGCCCACCACCCCTTTTTTGCGCAGCATCTGGGTCACGGTCAGGACCGCGTCCGTGGCGGTGGCGCCCTCGGGCAGGCGGCCCGTGAGCTTGAAGCCGACCACCTCGGGGATGAGCATGGGCATGGCTTGGCCCAGCATGGCGGCCTCGGCCTCGATGCCGCCCACGCCCCAGCCCAGGACGCCCAGGCCGTTGATCATGGTCGTGTGCGAGTCCGTGCCGACCAAGGTGTCCGGGTAGGCCAAGGCCGGAGCCTTGAGCCCGTCGCCTTCGCTCCACACCACGCGCGCCAGGTATTCCAAATTGACTTGGTGGACGATGCCGGTGTCCGGGGGAACCACCTGGAAGTCGCGGAACGCCTTTTGGCCCCACTTGAGGAACGCGTAGCGCTCGCGGTTGCGATCGAACTCGATGTCCGCGTTGCGCTTGAAGGCGTCCGCCGCGCCGTAAACGTCGACTTGGACGGAATGATCCACCACCAGGTCCACGGGGACAAGGGGATTAATCTCGTCCGCGCGTCCGCCCGCGTTCTTGATGGCGTCGCGCATGGCGGCCAGGTCCACCACGGCCGGCACGCCGGTGAAATCCTGCATCAAGACGCGCGCCGGCATGAAGAAAAGCTCGCGCTCCTCGGGTTTTTTGCCCACTGAGGCGGCCAGCGCTTCGATGTCCGACTTCTTGACCAAGGCGCCGTCCTCGCGGCGCAGCAGATTCTCCAGAAAAATCCGCAAGGAAAAGGGCATCTTCCCGATTCGGCTTTGGGGCCCCAGAGCCTGGGCCAGGGCTTTTAAGCTGTAAATTTCGTAGCGGTGCTTCCCGACGTCCAGAGTCGTCTTGGTCTTGAAGCTGTCCAGGGATTTGAAATTCATGGCGTTTATTCTCCGATGATTTTGACCACTACTCGTTTTTGCCGGCGGCCGTCGAATTCCGCGTAGAAAATCTGTTCCCAAGGGCCCAGGTCCAGCCGGCCTTCGGTGACGGGAAAGGTCGTCTGGTGGCCGACCAAAGTGCGCTTTAAGTGCGCGTCCCCGTTGTCCTCGCCGGTCTGGTGGTGGCGGTAGTCGCCCTCGGGCGCCAAGCGGTCTAAGAGCTCCATGAAGTCCTGCTTGAGCCCGGACTCCTCGTCGTTGACCCAGATGCCGGCGGTGATGTGCATGGCGCTGACCAGGCAGAGGCCCTCGCGCACCTTGCTTTTGGAGACCAGATCCGCGATTTTCTGGGTGATGTTGACGAGCTCGCGGCGTTTGGGCGTGTGGAAAAACAGGTATTCGGTCAAGGACTTCATTTTTTCCACTTGATGGTGCAGCCGATGGCGTGGGTCTGCGCCGTCGCGGGGGTTTTGCCGGCAAGGAGATCATCCAAAGCATCGCGCAGATAGCGTCTTTGGACCGCGGCGGCGTCCTGCCAGTTGTCGTCGATTTTTCCGGTGTAGGCCAGGCGCCGGCCGGCGTCGAAAACGAAGAGATGCGGCGTGTGGGTGGCGTCGTAGGCGCGGGCCGTGTCCTGCGACTCGTCACGCAGATAAGGAAAGTTGAATTTTTTCTGCGCCGCGCGCTTCTTCATCTCTTCAAAGCCGTCCTCCGGATAGTTCTGGGCGTCGTTGGCGTTGACGGCGGCCAGGCGCACGCCGCGCTCCTGGTAGTCTTTTTGGACCGCGATGAGCCGGTCCTCGTAGGCTTGGACGTAGGGGCAATGGTTGCAGGAAAAGACCAGGATCAGAATTTTCGCGTCCTTGAAGTCGGCCAGGGAATATGTTTTTTCGTCCGTGCCTTTGAGGGAAAAGTCGGGGGCGGCGTCGCCGAGATTCATGAGGGTTTCCTCGCGTCGGTGATGTCTTGGAAAGTGATGCCGGCGCCGGTCATCTCGCCTTGCGGGTCCTGGATGATGATAGTGCTGTAGCCCAGCAGGCGATCGCGTCCGCCGATGACGGCCTTGAATTCCTGGCGCGCGACGGTGCGCCGCATGGCCAGGGTCTCCAGGAGAATTTCGGTGATTTTCGGGACGTGGCCGATGGCCTCCTCGACCGGCAGGTGCAGCGGCATCTCGGGGGACAGGCTTAGGATGCGCCGGGCGGCGGGGTTGCAGAGCATGACGCAGCCCTTGGTGTCCACGGCCAAAAAACCTCCGCCCAGGTTCTCGATGATGCTGGCGTTCTTGGCCGCCATGCGGTCGACCCGGGCTTCGAGCCACGCGGCCCGCAGCGCGGTCACGGCGGCCCGGCAGGCGGCCTGCGCGAACTTGAGATCCTCCGCGGAAAACGTCCCGCCGCGCTTGTTGATGATTTCCAGCACGCCGAGCAAATCCAGCCGATCGATGAGCGGCAGGGCCATGACCGTCGCGGTCTTAAATCCAGTCAGCGCGTCGACTTCCTTCAAAAAACGGGGGTCTTTATAGGCGTCGTCCACGATGAGCGGCTCGCGGTGCAGAGCCGTCCAGCCGCAGAGCCCCGTGCGCAGGTCCACGGCCGTGCCGCGCAGATCTTGGGCCGCCACGCCCAGGCTGTAGCGCGGCAGAAGCTGGCGCTTGGCCGGCAGGTAGCTGTAGTAGGTGGCGGCTTCGGCGTCCAGCGCCACGCAGAGCTTGTCCGCGATGCGGCCCCAAATTTTCGAGTCGTCGTCGGAATCCTTGATTTGGGAGAGAAAATCCAGGATGTCGTAGAGCGCGGGCAGGAAACGGGGGGCCGCGCTCATCGGCGGCGCCGGCGGCTTCGATGCCGTGTCCATTGTTTTCTCCTCGGCTTTATTTTTTGTTTCTGCGGTTTTTGCGGAACGCGGGGCTGGCGCCGCGCCGTCGAATCTCGGCGGGAGCGAGCGGCGGCCTCTTGGTCCCGCACGGAATCAAGAAACGAGCGCATGCCCGCGACCAGGCTCTCGGCGATTTTTTCGCGAAACGCCGGAGTCAGGAGCAGGGCTTCCTGCTCGGGCAGGGTCATGTAGGCCGATTCGCTTAAGACTGCCGGCATGTACGTCGTCATGCGGGTGACCAAGAGGTTGCCAAAGCGCACGTCTTCCCCCGGGATGGGCAATATTTTCTCTTCGGAGGCGTAAATCGCCCGGGCCAAGGCCAGGCTGTGCGGGTGGTAATAAAACATCGAGTAGCCGTGCGGGGAGTCGTACGGATTTTGGCCGTCCGAGGTGTTGTTGTTGTGGATGCTTACGAACAAATCGGCATGCTCGGCCGCGGCGGCTTCGGGCCGCGCCACCAGACCCACCTCGCTTTGATCGTTGGGCCGGCTGATGAGGGGGACGGCTCCCTGTTTTTTGAGCAGGGCTTCGGTTTCCAGGGCGATGGCGTAATTGACGTCCATCTCGCGGGTTCCCAGGCAGCCCAGGGCTCCGGGCTTGGACGGCATGTGCCCGGGGTCGAGGAACACGCGCAGGCCGTAGAGCGGCGAGCGTGGGGCCGCGGCGAGATGGGGAGCTTGGCGCAGGTCGATTCGGACCGAGTCGTCCTCGTAGCTCGCGCGGTATCCCCATAAAATCGCGCTCTTCTTGAGGTTGATCCGGACGTCCACCGCGTCGGAGGCGTCCTGGCTGAAGCTGATGGATGAGACCAGGGCGTCTTTGGGGCGGTAGATGATCCAATTGTCATGGGAGCGGGTGTAATAAAGCCGCACGGTAATGGTCCGCAAATCGTCCGACTCCGTCAGGCGGAAAGGAACGCGCTGGTCCATGGCGAAGAGCACGGAGGTTCCTTCATCCGAGGGGCGCGTGGAAATGGCGCTGAGCTCTGCGTTGGGCGGCGGAGCGCCCGCGGGCAAGGTTTGCAGGTTGTCGGCCTCGAGCCACCCAGTCTCATTTGGAGAGAGCCAAATTTTGTCCCAGCCTCCCTCGCGCCCAACAATGACAAAGGGCATCCCCTTGAGGACGGAAAAAAGATTGCCCTGTTCCGGACCGGTCTTCACGATGACGTCCGCGCTGTCCGTGGCCACGGCGATTCGGGGCGAGGACTCGGTGAACGAGATCTTGGCTGCGGACAAGGCCGAGACGCCCCACCAGCCGCCGACGCGGAATTTGACGGCGAAAGGGGGCGAGCGGTCTCCGGGCCGCACTTGATAAGCTCCTTCGTAAAAACCGTTGCCGCCCGCATCGTTCATGGGCAGCCAGCCCGCCGTGGGGACCCAGAACTGCGCTTTTTGGCGCGGCGTGGCCTGCATGCGGGCCACGAGCCAGTCTCCCGGCCGCAGGACTTCGTTCTCGCCGGGATACAAGGACGAGGGGACGATGGCCAGGGGCGAAAGCGGCAAGGGCTTGGGAGGAACCGCGAACACGACGTGCCTGTCATAGGCGATGGCGGCGCTGGACAGGGAAAGTTCGCAGTGAAAGGTGAAGTTTCCCGGCTCGACCGGCAGCCAAGTCGCGAACGCCCCGTCTTTATAAACCGGGACGGTTTGGCCGTTGATGGCGAGCTTGCCGGAGGGATCCGAAACGAAGCCGATGAGGAACTCATGGTCCATTTGCGGCAAATCGAGGCCTTCAGTGGGGTAGATGACGTTGATGGGCGCGGTCGAGCGCGCCGGAGTGGGAAAACTAAAAGGAGCGGCGGAAGTTGTTTGGGAGAAGGCGGTAAGAAAAAGCAGCGAGATAATCACCGATTGATTTTACCTCTTTATTTAAGGAAATCTAACGAGGCCGCGCCTCAGAGATAGGCGCCGAAATAAATGCGCCGCTTGCGTGGGGGGGAGAAGGCGCGATCTAAAACGGTTTGCCCCGGCTTTAATCTTGCGAGCGGGACGCCGAAGCGCGCCTGGAAGCTTCCACGGTGCGCGCCTACGCTGTGGCGGCTTTCGATGAACGAGTCTTGCCCGGCGTAAATCATCACGTGGGTGATGCGCGGCGATCCATTCGCGGCGCTTAAAAAAACCAAGTCTCCCGGCTTCATTTCCCGCGGCGCCATGGGCCGCGCCCGCCGTTTTTGATCCGCGGCGTTGCGGGGAATCGATAGGCCGGCGGTGCGGTAGGCCAGACTGGCGAGGCCGGAGCAATCCACGCCCCAGGAGGGTCGGGCTTGGACGCCGGAGCGCCCGCCCCAGACGTAGCGAAATCCCATGAAAAGGGCGGCCGAATCCAGGATGCGCCGGCGTTTGAGCGCGCTCTTCGCGGGAGAAAGAGTCTCCAGGGCGCCGGGCGAGATCGCGGCTGTCCGCGAATCCACCAGCCGGACGACGGTTTTACCCGCCGCGCTTCCCACCGTGTCGAGGCGAGTTCCCAGCGAGAATAAAATAGTATTGCCGCCGGAGATGGCCCGGGCGGCCTTGAGCTTCACGACGCGGTTCGTCGGCGGTGGCAGGGCGCAGGCGAGGTTCTCCGCGCGGATCCATCCAGGGTACCCGCTCCAGCCGTTTTTGGAAAAATGCGGTTGGTCCTCGGCCTCGACGCGCGCCCAATCGCCGCGCGCGGCCCGTACCAGGACGGGCTCGCCGTAAAGGACCTGGGACAAAAGATTGGGATCATGCCGGCTGTGGTTCGAGCGGACCGAAGGCTCGGCCAGGAGATCGGCGTCCGTTACGCCCACCGTCATGACGCGGTTTTCCAGCGGGCCAATCAGGTAGGCGGCCCCTCTCTTGTGGACGAGCCAGACCTCGCGAAACTCTTTGCGGCGGTAAATCCTGCGCGCGGTTTTCGCGGTCGGGGCGGCCGGATCCAGGACGATAACGTCTCCGGCGCGCGTGAACCCCACGACCAGCATCAGGTGGCCCTTGGTTTTTTTGATGGGCGCACCGGAGAGCTCGCCGGGCCCGAATGAGACGCTCGCCACGACGGGCCGGCCCGCGGCGATTTCGCGCTCCAACGCCCGCAGGGAGTCCAAATAGGAGAAGTAGCTCATGAGGCCGTCCGTGCCCGCGAACGCCGTATTGAACGTCCAGTCCCCGTAAATTTCGGAGGTTTGATCCTGCACGCTCTCGGCGACCTTGGTCGTCGGCAAGACTCGTCCCCATAAAGAAAGCGCCATGGACAGGGACGTCGGGCTGCAGATGTCGCGGCGGTACTTGGACTGCACCGTCATTTGGGAGCGCGGCGCGACCCGGATTTCCCGAATCCAGGGCCCCGGCGCGAAGGCGCGCGCCGGGCGGATTTTTCCATCCGAGACGCTCATGGCGACGAGCCTTAGAACCGCGCGTGCCGCGCCGGGCTGCCGGAGGATAATTCGATAGCGGAAAGCCGCCGCGGGCTTTTTGAGCGTCAATGTGTCCGTGTCCACGAAACCGTAGGCGTTTTCCTGCCGGTCAGGCGAGAAAAAACGGCCGCCGTCTTGACGGCCTAGTTCGAACCAAGGCGACCAGGACGCTTTCGGCGCGGCAGGCAGGATTTTCGCCTGCAGAATGAGCGTTCCCGAGGATGGAAGGCTCGCGTTCCACGAACCGACCAGGCGATTGAAGGGCGCCGGAGTCTCCAGGACGGGAGAAACGAGTTCTGCCGCCGTGCCGGTAGTTTTGAAAAGGCCTTCCGAAAAAGGGACGGGCTTAAGCCCCGCGGCGCGATCGGCTAAGACGTCAAGAGGAGTCCTATGGACGATGGTGTAGGACATGCAAAACCCCGAGCCTGCCGGCAGCGTCAGGAGCCGGAAAACAATCAGCGCGCCGCAAAGGCGCCCTAACGGACGAGCTTGTTTTCGGATTTTCGCGGCGGGTCGTTGGCCGGCCTGGGCGTGACTTTCGGATTGTTCTTGAAATTGGGGGCCAATTCCGCGTTGATTTTGGCCCACTCCGGGCTTTCGTCCGTGGAGCCCACGATGGCGCCGATGGGGCATTCCGGCAGGCAGACGCCGCAGTCGATGCAGACCTCCGGATCGATGATCATGAAGCCTTCGTTCTTGTAATCGCCGGGGTGGATGCATTCAACCGGGCAGACTTCCACGCAGTCGGCGTAGACTTCGCCGAGGCATTTATCCGTGATAACGTAAGCCATTTTTCGCCGTTCTCCCTTCGGTAAAAGTGCTAAAATGCGGCTGCGCATGAATGCTAGCTTTTTTGCCCGATCCTGTCAATGCGCGGGCTTGGCCCTCCTGTGCGCGGCGTTTCTTCCGCGTTTATCTTCCGCCGCGGCGCCCGAAGTCGGCGTTTCCTCCGCCGGTTTTTCCATGGGCGGGTTTGCCAACGAGGTGTCATCTCATCCCAAGCTGGCGTCTTTTTTCAGACGGCTTTCGCAGCTGGATTTGGAGGGAAGCGCGTCCTTGAATTGGCGCAACGTGGGACCGCGCTATCCCCAGTACGAAGCTCAGATCCAGGACGAGCTGTATCTGGCCGACATGTATTTCGGCTTGGGAGGGCCGATCGCCGACGGCATGCCTTTTTTGATGGAGTGGAACGCGCCGACGTCGAATGAAGGGCAAATCCAGCTAAGCCAGCTTAACGTCGAGTACGATCGCCTGAAGAATACCCGCATTGAGGCGGGAAAATTCCTGGTCCCCTTCGGCCGCTACAACGAACTTTATCGTCCCGACGATTTTTTGACGGTCACGCGCCCGCTCTTGTTTTCGTCGCCGGACAGCTTGGACTTGGTCGTGCGCCTCAATTCCCCGCGGCCTCCCTTGACCGTGGGCTACACTGACGTTGGCGCCCGGGTGAGCTATTATCCCACCATCGATAATCCGCTCATTCCGGATGAAATCACGTTTTTCGTGGTCAACGGCTTGGGCGAGGAGACCAACCGCCTGCGCACTTTTCCCAACACGGACAATTTAGGCGTTCCGCCCATTCCCGGCAACGGCACGAACATCGATTTCGGCCATCAGAACAACAATTTGGCGGACAACAACAACGCCAAGTCTCCCGGGGCGCGCGTGATTTTCGCCTTGGGCGATTTGCGCCTGCCCTGGCCCATTCCGGAAAAGATTTCAGATTTAAACGGCGTCAATCTGGGTCTTTCCGCCATGGGCGGCGAATACAACCTGGAGGGCAACCTGAACTACCAGATATACGACGCGGATTTGACGTTTGAATATAAAGGAATAAACTTTGCGAGCGAGTATGTTTATAGCTTGAACCAGTTTTTGGCCCCGTTGGAAACATCGCCGGGAGCGTTCTCCAATGCTTCGAACGTCACGTTGGCCCAGGATTATGAGATCAATCAAGGCTATTATGTTCAAGCTTCGTTTCCGGTGATGAAAAAGCCGCCCATGGGCAAGCAATTGACCGGCGTTTTAGTGCTTAATCAGATGTGGCGCCGCGGTCCGGCTGAGGATTTGTTTTTTGACCAAACATTAAACGGCACGCAATACTCATCCTTGGATGCGCTCAATCCCTCGAGGCCGCGAGCCACCACGCAGATGGACAAATACACGGCGGCTCTCAACTACCAAGTTTCCAATAATTTTTGGATTAAGTTGGAGTGGTCTTACTGGGTTCTTGGGCGCGCCACGGACGGCAATGTCTATCCGGGGGCGTCCTCGAGCTTTGAGAACAATTCCGTTTTGCCTAACTCGCTTGGCCGCGTCAACGTTTATCAAACGGCCTTGTCGTTCGTGGTGGGGTTCTAATTGAAAAAAGTCTTTTTGATTCTGGCGGCGCTGGGAGCGCTCAATTCCCGGGGTTGGGCCGGACCCCTGGATTATCAGGACAAGCCGTTTTCGGCGACCGTCGCGGTGGTCAAGCGCGGGCCTAGCGACACGGAATACCTGGTGAAATACCACACGGCGCTTAAGAGTCTCTTCCGCGCGAACAACACGGTCTGGGGCCATTTCTTCGTCCCCAACGGCCCCGCCGGCAAACGCTACCCGTGCATCCTGGTCCTGCCGGGCATGGCCGAACCAAATATTTGGATCGAGAATCAGTTCATGAAGCGCTTCCGCAAGGACGGCTTCGCCGTCATGTGGATCGAGATGCCCTATCAATTCCACCGCCGCCCGGCGCCGCTGGTTCCCAGCGGACAGGTGTTTCTGGCTCACAGCGCGCACGAGCTGGCTTTTAATTTTAGGGAGTCAGTTCTGGACGCCCGAAGGACTTTGGCGTGGATCCGAAAAAACCCTTCCGTGGATTCGCGCCGCATCGGCCTCTTTGGCATCAGCCTGGGCTCTTTGGTCGGCGCGGCGGTTTATTCCGTGGATCCGACTCCAAAATACGCGGTGTTTCTTTTGGGCGGGGCTGATTTTCCGCAATTAATTGAGCACAGCGCCATGACCGCGGCGTTCATCCGTAAGCTCAAGGTGACCCCGCAGGAGATGGCCAAGGCTTGGCCGGGGCTCGACCCCATCGATTACCGCGCGCAAAACAGCGGCAAGAAAGTTTTTTTGATGAACGGATGGTTCGATCACATTATTCCGCGGGCTTATGCCCGCAAGCTTAAGTATGCTTTTCCGGACAGCCGCCAAGAGTGGGTGCCTTTTGGACATTATTCGTCCATCATCAATCTTTTCTGGCTGCCGCGCTATGTGGCGGACAAGTTCCTAAAGAATCTTTAAGGCAGCGCCTAAACTGGGTAAAAAGTCGGATAAAAGCGGCAGCGAGGGTTGACAATCAGGCCGAGCGGCCATAAACTAATGGCTGACGGAACGGAAGGAGAGATTTTATGAACGTCAAAAAAGCGGCTTTGATGGGGAGCACCTTCGCGTTTTTACTGGGTCTGGCCTGCCTGGGCATGACGACGGGAATCGCCGGATGCGGCGCGTCCGCGGGATGTCCTTCCTGCAGTTTCGGATCAAGCAGCGCGTCATCCGCCCCCTCGCAATCCATCGTCAACCAATGCACGCAGCAGCACACGGTTCCCTGCCAAAGCCAAAGCACGTGCCAATGGACCTGCAATTCGAATCCAAACATGCCGGCGAACGGGCCCTGTTCCGCGAATCAGTAGCCCAAGTTAGGGAGGCGACAGGGTCGGCGCCCCGTTCTGCTGTTGCTGCGGCTGGCTCGGCGGGTTGTTAAGCAGGGATTGAATCATCGCTCCCGCGTTGATTTGGGGATTGCCCGAGCCGTTCGTGCCGATAATCCCCGGAGGAAGCCCCAGGGCCGTCAATATCGTGTCGGCCAGAGACGTCATGTTTTGGTTGTTGTTGAGGTAGCTTGACGCGGCGGCGAGCACGTCGGCCGGCGCGTGGGTTACCACGTCTTTTGCGAAAGATTGAATCGCGGGCTGGGTGGCGTACTTGCGCACCAGGATGCGGAAATTAGGGGATGCCGCGACCCCTTTGATGAACGCGACCGGGTCGTGGTTTTCCGCGTACTCCAGGTCGAGCCGCCGCAGATCCGGATAGCGCATCCAGTCGCGGCCGTATTGGGCGATGATGGGGTATTTGCGCGTGTAGGCGGCGGCCAGGGCCTGGACTTCTCTCTCATGGGCGCGGCAGGCGGCGGTGAGCGACAGGGCGGCTTGCTGCGCGGGTGACGCGGCCGGGTTTTGGGCGGGCTGCGAAAATCCTCCGCGGATCAGGGATAGCCCGCCATCGGCCGGCTGAGGCGCCGTTTCGGGCGCGGGAGAAACGGGCTCTTGCGGCGCGGCGGGGGCTTGGTTTTGCGTGATGTCAAACCCGCTCAGATTTGTCGTTGAGGAGCTTTTGACTTCCTGGCGGTAGCGGTAGTAGACCAGAAAAGAGGCGGCCGCAGCCAAAGCGACAAGGGCCGCGGTCGCGACGGCGGCGCCGTGAGTTCGGCGTTTGGGGGAATCGGCGGATTCCGGGTTTTGCTCGTCCATGTCGGTCTAGGCTCCGCGGCCGTGCCCGCGGGCGAAGTTTTTCATCACCTTTTCGACGCGAGCGATGTCTTTTTCAGTAATCTCCCAAAGCGCCTTGGGCGTCAGGATTTTCTCGATGCGGGAAAAAAGCTCCGGAGCGATGAAGGGAACGACCTTCCCGCCGCGGTACTCGGTTTCTTTTTCCTGGTAAAGGCCTAAAAAAGTCTTGTCGCGAAACCAGGATTGCCGGTTGGCGGCGGCCAATTTTTTAAGCAGGCCGCGGCCGGGGTTTCTTTGGACGAACTCGAAGAAAATTCCGGACGGCGGCCGGCCGGGCAGAATCCATTCGCCGCTGAAGACCTGGATGAGGTCCTCCTCGGCGTCCTTCAAGATGGGCGTGATGAAGTTGACGCCCCGCTCCGCGGCGTGGCGATGGAAGGCCAGGAGATCGGGTGTGCGCAGGGCGATATGCTGCCAATGGGCGCTGCCGCCGCGATTTTTAAGCATGTCGCGGACGTGGGATTTTTGGCCTTTGGGCTCGCTGGGCTGGACCACGGCGATGATGCTCTGGCCCAAACCGCGGTTTTTTTCCGCCTCGCCGATGCGCGCGGCGAAAGTCATGGACTCTTCCTTCGCCGCGCCCGGCCAGCGCCGCCGCTTCTCGTAAAGAATGTCCCGGGAATCGACGCCGAAGATGATCCGGAACAGGGCGTAGGCGACTTTGTAGAAACGCGGCTCGACCAAAAAAGTCATGTGATCGACGACGAGGTTTTGAAACGGTTTTTTCATCGCGGAGCCTCCGGGCGTTTCATCTCAAAGCAGTCCCTGGTGCGGGCGTACCGGGTTCCGCCCATGCGGCCTATCGCCTTGAATTTTTCCGGGGCAATTTCTTGGCCGTCCCAGGGCGGTTCGGCCGCGTGGAAATGGACGACCTCGCCGATGACTAGGTGCCCGCCCAATGGCCCAGAACTCAGCGTCACGATCTGCAGGAGGCGGCATTCCATTTGGAGCGGGGATTCCTTAACCCGGGGCGGCTTGACCGCCACGCTGGGCAGGGGCGTTAAGCCCGCTTTCTCGAACTCGCTCACGCCGTAAGGATATTCGGCCGATGTTTCGTTCATGCGCGCGGCGTTTTCCTCGGTGACGGAGTTGATGACGAATTCCCCCGTTTGCCGGACATTAATCAGCGTGTCTTTTTCGGCGCCGTGGCGGTTGTTGACCGGGGCGAAGCACACGCTCATGGGCTCGGCCGCGATGCCGGTGAAGAAGCTGAAAGGAGCTAGGTTCAAGGCGCCCTGGGCATTGACGGTGGAAACCCAGGCGATGGGCCTTGGGACGATGGTTTGAATCAGCAGGGCGTAGCGCTCGCGCGCGGAGAGTGTTTTTGGATCTATATTCATGGCGTTCCTAGGCCGATGGCGTCTCCGCGCGCGAAGCGGCTGCCAGGCGCGCCCAGCTGATGGGATAGCTCTTATCACTCACGGCCACGGCGTCCTGCGTCGGCCGTAGGTTTTCGAAATAGGTGTCCAGCATGACCGCCAGATAGGAAGACAGCTTGCCGCGGGCTTTTCGGGATTCCAGGGCGGCGTTGCCCTGTGGGCTATGAGGAATGGCTCCTGGATGAAAGGTCAGCGAGCCTGGCTCGATGACGCCGCGCCGGGCGCCGTAGGCCGTGTTGGAGAAAAACATGGCCTCGTCGCAGTCCGTGTTGTAGTGGGCGTAGGGCGCGGGAATATCCTTGGGGTGCCAGCCCTCCACTTGGGCGCGAAACGTGCACACCGAGAATCCGCCGTAGGGGGCTTGCCCGGCCTGGAACGTCTGCCGCGCGGGCGGCGCTGTGTGGATTTCCCGCGCGATGGAGTGGTGCGAGGCGCTTGAAAAGGCGAAGGGATAGAGCGCGCCTTCCCATCCGGCCAAATCGAACGGGTGGTGGCCGAGAACGAATTTGGTCACGCGTCCGCTGCCGTGCTTGGTCCAAATCGTATAGCGTCCCTGCTTGTCTATGGGCGGCGCAAACCGGGGCGCGGTGATTTCCGTTTCCACGATCGGAGCCATGAGCGTGGCTTGGCCGTGAGGATTCACGTAGTGCGGCGCGAAGTGGATGGGATAGACGGATTCCATGATAAGGAAAAACGCGCGGGAACTTTGAAGCCGCCACTGCACGGTCGTGCCTTTGGGGATGATGAGATAGTCTTCGGGGCCGAAGGGGACTTCACCGTATTCCGTGGCGAGGATGCCGGAGCCTTCCTGGACGAACACCGCTTCATGACCGTCTCCGTTGCGGAAAAATTCTTTTTCCGGCATGGAGCGCGTCGGTTTAGCCGCCGCAACAGACGTGGTGGGGCCCCACAACAGAACTTTTCGTGATCGGACGAAATCTCCGCCATAGGGTAGTCGTCCTGTTCTGATGTGATAGGGTTGGAGCGGGGCTGGCCGCGCGATTCGGGGAGACAGATTGAAGGCCGCCGTCGCCGGCTGGACGAGAATCTCCGTGGGGTAGCGCCGCACGTGCATTTTCCGGGAGTAGGCGCCGGAAAATCCGTAGCTGCCGTGGATTTCCTCGAGCGCCAAAACGCCCGGCTTGACGTAAAACTCGGTGTGGGGCGTCTTGGGAACTTCGCCCCGCTTAAGGATGAGCGCCATCGGTTCGGGCCTCGGTTTTCGAGTATTTCAAGTGCTTTTGGGATTTCGGAGCGCCGACGACGTGCCGCAGCCGCCCGAGCTTCTCCACTTCCAATTCGATGATGTCGCCGGGCTTGACCCAGCGATCCAAGTCGAGCCCGCAGCCCCGGTAGTAGGTCCCGGATCCCAGCACGTCGCCGGGATAGACGGTTTCCTCTTGGGACACGTGCGAGAGCATGACGGGGAAGCTCCAGTAGCGGCCGGAAGAGTTTCCCTCGCTCCATTTCTCCCCGTTGACGAAAACGGCCATGGCGAGGTTGTCGGGATTGGGCAGCTCGTCCGCGGTGACCAGGCAGGGCCCCAGCCCCGTGGCGAAATCTTTGCCTTTAGCCGGGCCCATGCGGCAGATCATCTCGTTTTTTTGGATGTCTCGCGCTGAAAAATCGTTCAGGATGCAGTAGCCGGCGATGTGCCTGGCCGCCTCCTGCGGCGTCAAATCGCGGCCTTTGGCCCCCACGATGCAGGCGATTTCCATCTCGAAGTCGAACCGGCGCGTGTAGCTGGGCCAAGGCACCGTTTCCCCCGGCCCATAGATTTCGCGCGGGTTTCCTTTATAGTAGACGGGCTGATCGTACCAGGCCTCCGAGAGCGATTCCCCGCGGCGTTTGGAGCCTTGCAGCGCGTGGTCCTCGAAGGCGAAGAAATCGCGCAGCGCGCGCGGCCGCGGCATGGGCGCTAAGAGGCGGACTTCGTCTTCCTTATATAGGATGCGTTCCCCGCGAACGCCGAGCATTTGGGTGCCGCCGTCACCATCAAGGAAATTTAAGGCGTCTTGGGCCGCGGCGCGGGAGGTTTCGCCCAAATCGAGAAATTCCAGCATGTCCGGAGGTGTTAGCGCGTCTGCGATTTTTTTAGGGGAGCTTTTGCCGCTTTCTCTCAGGAAAAGGGCGTAAGCCGAGTTGAGGTCAACAATTGATCCCTTCCAAAGAGCGCCCAGGCGCTCGAAGGGCCCCAGCGGAGTTTTAACCTCGAAAGTGACGAGCCTCACGGTGAGCAGTATAGCCCTTTTTTTGGAAAGGCCTCAAGCGGATGATATAATGGCGTTCGGGCCATTCGCCATGGACGATTCTTCGATTTTAATTCAGGAAAGCTCCACCGAGGACATCGCGCAGGCTGCCGGAGCTTGCCGCGAGGCTTTTTTGCGCTGGCGCGGCCATTCCATCCGTGAGCGCTCCGAAATCATCGCCAGAATTTGGCGGGAAATCCGGGCCAAGAGCCCGGAATTCGCGCGGATTATCCACGAGGAGACAGGCAAGCCCGCCGCAGAAGTGGAGGCGATGGAGATGCCGGCGCTGGACGCCGTCGTTTCCTATTTCACGGCCAACGCCCGTCGGATTTTGGGCGACGATCCGGCGCCGCGTCCGTGGTTTCTAGGTAATAAGCGCGCCTACGTCCGCTATAATCCCCGCGGCGTCATCGGGATTATCTCTCCATGGAACATGCCGCTGTTAATCCCTTGGGGCGACGCCGCCCCCGCTCTGCTGGCGGGCAACGCCGTCCTGCTCAAGCCCTCGGAGCGGGCTTCGCGCGCGGCGCTGAGGCTAGAACGCCTGATTGATGCCGTCGGTCTTTTGCCCAAAGGTCTTTTCTCCGTCGTCACCGGCGGAGAGCGCGCCGCACAGGACGTCGTGCGCGCCTCGGACATGGTGGTTTTCACGGGTTCGCCGGAAAATGGGCGGCGGGTGGCGGCCGCCTGCGCGCAGTCGCTTAAACCCGCGGTCCTGGAGTTGGGCGGCAAGCAGGCCATGATCGTGCTAAGGGACGCTCCGCTTAAACGGGCGATCCGGGCCGCCATCTGGAGCGGCTTTTCCAACTGCGGCCAGGTTTGCACCGGCGCCGGGCGAATCTTTGTCGAGGACGAAATCTACGAGGCGTTTTCCAGCGGCTTGCTCGCGGAGTTAAAGGATCTTCAGGAAAAGTACAAGGCCGATTTCGGCCGGCTGACTCCGCCGCTATACGCGCGAACCATTCGCGAAGTCCTGGAGGAAGCGGCCAACTCGGGCGGGCAAGTCTTCGGCGGCGAGCTGCTTGACGAGGATTCGGGATTGGTCCGCCCGGCCGTCATTTTGGAGGCCAAACCCGGCATGCGGGCCATGACCGAGGAAATTTTCGGTCCCGTGCTGGCCTTGGCGCGGGTGAAAAGCGGCGCGGAGGCGGCCGCCTTGATTAACCGCGGTCGCTTCGGGCTCGCGGCCAGCGTTTGGAGCCGGGATTTAAGGCAGGCTGAAAAATTGGGCGCGGCGCTGGAGGCGGGTCTTGTGGGCATCAACGAGACGATGATCCATTACGCGGTGCCGTCGCTGCCTTTCGCGGGCATCAAGTCCAGCGGCTTGGGCCGGCGCCATTCCGAGGAAGGGCTCAGGCAGTTTTGCTGGCCGCAGTCGGTTCTCGTCCATGAGTGGCCGCGCGACGCCTCCGATGTGTGGTACTTTCCATCCGCGCCGTGGAAGGCGCGGCTCCTTTCCCTGCTTGGCCGCGGTTTGCGTCCCCGGTAGCGCGGTGATTCTTGGCGTTCATGCCTCGGTCCGACGCGGCCTTTTAGAGTCTTTGTCCGAAGCCGGGCCTTTGGGCGTCAAGGCCGTGCAGATTCTTCCATACCAGCGCCATCATATTCCGGGCCAAGAGGAGCTTGCCCGCTTTCGAGAAGCCAGGAAGAGAACCGCCATTTCCCGGCTTATCGTCCATTCACGCTTCGTGCCCAGCCTGGGTTCGCGCGATGCGGAGCGTCGCCGCCGATCCGTAGAGCTTTTAAGCCGGGAACTGGCCATCGCCGCGGCGCTGGGCGCGGAATCCTACGTGCTTCATGCCGGCGCCTACTCTCCCGGCGATGACTCCGCCTCGGCCGAAAGCCTCTTGACCCAGGCCATCCGCGAGGCCGTCCTGACGGCGGAATCGGCGTTGCCTATCCTTCTAGAGAACGTGCCCGGCGGGGGACGCCGGATGGGGGCCACGCTCGAGGAGTTGGCGCGGATTCTCGAATCGCTCCAGCGGCTTTCCATCTCCTGCGGGCTTTGCCTGGATACGGCGCACGCTTGGGCCGCGGGATACGATCTTGCCTCGGCCGGTGGCCTTGCTAGTTTTATGGACCATGCCGAAAGCTTGGTGGGCGCCGCGGTCATACGCCTTTTTCATCTCAACGATACTCGGGCTCCGTTGGGGTCCCATTTGGAGAATCATTGGCATTGGGGCCAAGGCCGTCTTTCAGAGGGAACGGGGATCGCGGCCCTCTTGTCGCGTTCGGGCTATGAAAATGTCGCCGCGATTCTGGAGACGCCCAAGGAGTCCGGGGCAGACGGCCGGAACTTGGCGTACGTGCGCGGGCTGTCTAAGCGGAGCGCGGCCGGACGCTAAACCGCGACGCGCAAGCCTTCGCTGGCGACGGCGATTTTGGTGGGATATCCTTTTTCCTGCGCCCTCTTGGCGGCCTCGGCGCCCATCTCATCGAGTTCCTGGTCGGAATAGCGCGCGTCTTGATGGAACAAGACGAGCCTTTTTACACGGCATTTTCCGGCCAGATCGACCGTATTTAGAAAGTTGGAGTGGCCGTTTCCTTCGAATTGCGGGTAGTCTTCGCGGGTGTAGCGCGCGTCATGGATGACCAGGTCGGCGTCCGAGTAGAGCCGGGCTATTTTTTCATCGTGATCCTGCAGAGCCTGGACGCTCTCGCCGTTTATTTCATCGTCAGGGCAGTACGCTATTTTCCGGCCGCCGGCTTCCAGTATAAAGCCGAGAGTCGTGCCGGGATGATTGGCGTAAAAGGGCGTCATGGCGACGCCCGGCAAAATTTCATAGCGCTCGCCGCGCAGTTCATAGAGATCCGTTTTCGCCTGGATTTTCAGGCCGCGGCGGGCGCTCGTTTCGAGTATTGGGCGCACAAGCTCGGCCAAGCCCGTGCCCGTTTCCGGCGCCGCGCACAGGTGCACGGCGCCGCCGGCCTGAGCCAGAGGCGAAAACTCGGCGAGACCCTCGATGTGAGCGGCGTGAAAGTGCGAGAGGAATATCCATATCTCCTTGTGCCTGGCTGAAGATTCGAGTTCCCGCCCCGCGGCGGCGGCGCCGGTTCCGGCGTCGAAAAGAAGCATGTGATCCTCGGCTTCGACGCCGACGCAGGGCGTATTGCGGCCATAGCGGGAGGGGGCCTGTTCCGTTTCGGAACGGCTCCGGCTTCCCCATATCGAAACGCGAAAAATCGGATTGGGCGAATCATCCAAGGGTTCCGGGTGGGCCGGAATGGGCGCGCGCTCTTTCGGCTCCAGAAGGGATCCGATCTGCGCGGAAAAGGTTTCTACGTCATAGGGTTTTGAAATGAAGATGTCCGCGCCGGACTCCTTGGCCCTTGCCCTATCCGCGCTGAAGGACTTGGCCGAGACGATGGCGACCTTCATTCCGGGGAGGTCGGGATCGTTCTTGATCTGGCGGCAAAGGCTCAGGCCGTCGATTCCCGGCATCAGGATGTCGAGCACGACGATGTCGGGGCGCGCCTGGCGGATGCGGTTGAGGGCCAGGCGGCTCTCGGTCAGAAGTTCCACTTCGAAGCCGGCGTCCTTGAGCAGGGCGCGGGACAGATCTCCGGCGATGTCGTCGTCGTCCACGATGATGATTTTGCCCGCCATGCGACTCTATCTTATAATAATTGGACTTAAGGCCGTCTGCGGCCGACACTAAATTATGCGAGTCATCGCCGGAGCCGTGCGGGGTCGTCATCTGAGCGCCCCGAGTCACCCTGGATTGCGGCCGATTTCGGCCCGCATCAAGAAGTCGCTCTTCGATATTTTGAAGGACGTGATCCCCGGCTCGAGGTTTTTGGATCTTTTCGCCGGCAGCGGGGCCGTGGGGCTCGAAGCCCTTTCCCGCGGCGCCGAGTTCGCCTTTTTCGTGGAAAAAAACAAGATTTGCCGCGACGCTATAGCGGCGAACCTGGAAAAATCCGGTCTCGCGGGCCGGGCTAAAGTCTGGCCCGGAAACGCTCTGGAGGATTTGTCGTGGATTCCGTTTCGCGCCGGCGTTGCCGCGTTCGATGTGGTTTTTTTGGGGCCTCCTTATAAGGACGAGGAAAAAAAGCCGCTGGCCTATTCTTCTCCCGCCCTGGCCCAGGTGGCGCGCGCGGGGCTTTTATCGCCCCGGGGGATTGCCGTCTGCCAGCATCACATCAAGGAAGAAGTTTTTGCGCCGGAGGAGTTCGCGCTTATCAGGAAGGAAAAATATGGGGATACGCTGCTCGATTTCCTGCGGTCCAAGAGCGCGTCAGCCGGGATTGTAGCTCCATAGCATCTTCGCGGCACCCGCCTCGTTAGTCTCAAGCGCGACCAAGCCTCCGGTTCGGATATCAAACTCTCGGCCGGAAAACAGCGCCGCGAGATCGCCAAGCTGGGGTTGGTGCCCGATGGCGAGTATTTGTTCCCGCTCCATCCCCGCTTTTTTCAAAAGCGGTTCGAGTTCTTCGGCCGCAAGCACGTTGCCCAAGGGCTCGTAAAGGCGAAGTTCGTGGGGCATGGGGAGGATTTTATCCGCGATTTCCGCCGTCTGCCGCGCGCGGCGCAGCGGGCTGTGCAGGATGAGCTCCGGGCGCCCGCCTCGGCGCAGCAATTCCGAGAGGCTGGCCTTGATTTCAGCGCGGCCCGTTTCCGAAATGGGGCGTTCCGCGTCGCTGACGGCCCCGGATTCCTGCGCCGTCAAGGCGTGTCCATGGCGCAACAGATAAAGGCGCATGCCGCTAGCCTACAAAAAATAACGGAGCTGGAAAAAGAAGCGCTCGAGAATTTTCTCTTGAAGAGGGCGCTGCCGCCAATCGGATAGGCTGATTTCACGTGATTCCGCCATGTCCGCGGCCAGGATATCCGCGAGCCTGCGGGAAAAGGCCGGATCCAGGATGTGCAGGTTGACTTCCAAGTTGTGCATGAGGCTTTGGTGATCCATGTTGTAGGAGCCGACCGCGCTCCAAATGCCGTCCACGACCGCGACTTTTTCGTGAAGCAGGGGGCCGTCCCATTCAAAGAGTCGGACGCCGCGGCTGAGCAGGTAGTCGTAGCGGCTGCGGGCCGCGAGCCAGACGGATGAAATATCTGATTTTCCTGGAACCAAGACTTTTACCCGGACGCCGCGCCGCGCCGCCGCGGCCAAGGCCCGCCGCAGCCGCCTGCCTGGAAGAAAATAGGAGTGGGCAAGAAGGACCTCCTCCCGCGCCGCCCAAAGCGCGCGCTGGTAGGCATTGCGGATGCGGGTGCGGTGCAGAAATTCCTGATTGGCGGCGACCCAAACCGCGGATTTTCCCGGAGGTTTTGGATATTCGGGCATTATTAAGGGAAAGTAGGAGCCCGTTTCCTTAAACCAAACGGTTCGAAACAGACGATCGAGTTCGTAGACCGCGGGGCCTTCCATGCGGAAGTGCAGATCGCGCCAGCCGGCGCCGCCAGCGTCGGACGGCAGATTCACATCGGAAATGTTGATCCCGCCGGTAAACGCCACGCAGCCATCGACAACCAGTATTTTGCGGTGGTCCCGGCGCCACCAGGACCAACGCGCGCGCCAGGGAGCGACGGGGTGGTACTCCAGGATTTGAACGCCGGCGCGGTGCATCTTGCCGAGGACGGCACGGTCCATATCCAGGGAGCCCAGGGAATCGTAGATGAGGCGAACGGAGACTTGGCGCCGGGCCGCGGCGGCAAGGCAGTCGGCGAATCGCCGGGCCGTCTTTCCATCGAAAATATAGGACTCAAGGTGGACCGTTTTTGTGGCCGATTCTATCGCTCCGAGCATAACGTCGAAGGCGTGGCGACCGCCTTCTAGTATCCCAATGACGTTGCCGCGCTCGTAGCGATCCTTGTGATGAGTGAAAATCCCGGAGCCCGGCGGCGAGCGCCGCAGGAACGGCCGAAGTTTTTTAGCGTCCATGGTGCTTGAATTATAACCAAAATGGTAGAATGACGCCGTGCCGGACGCGCCGCGCGCGGCGGCATCGCCGCTCTTTCTAAATTCGGGAGAATTGACATGCGTTGTTTCCTGGAAGTGCTGCAGTCGTCCATCGCCAAAAAAATAAGCGTCGCCTTGGCAGGGATTCTGCTGGTGGGATTTCTCGCCATCCATCTCGCCGGCAACCTTTTCCTTCTCGCGGGCCCGCAGGCCTTCAACGGCTACGCTAAGCATTTAGCGGATAATCCCATTCTGCCCGCGGCGGAGATTCTCCTGGCCGCGCTCTTTATGTGGCACATCGCGGCGGCCCTCGTGGCCCGGACGCAAAACAGCAAGGCGCGGCCCGAAGGCTACCAAAACCAGCGGGCCAAAGGCGGACGGACGTGGGGATCCCGAAGCATGACGGCGACGGCACTGCTGCTCCTCGCGTTTCTGATCGTCCATTTGAAATCATTCCGCTTCGCCGCGGACCGAAGCGATCTCTATGCGCTGGTGATGAAGGATTTCCAGAACAAATATTACGTAGGCTTTTACGTCCTGGCCATGGGCGCCCTGGCGCTTCATTTAAGCCACGGCATCCAAAGCGCCTTCCAGACGTTCGGGATAAGCCACCCGCGCTACACGCCGTGGATTAAGCGGGCGGGCGTGGCCGTCGCCATCGTGCTTGCGGTTGGATTCGCTTTTCTGCCCGTGTGGGCCCTGGTCACGGGAGGCGCGCGATGACTCTAGACTCCAAAGTTCCTTCGGGTCCCATAGAGAAAAAATGGGACAAGCACCGCTTTGATTTAAAGCTGGTCAACCCCGCGAACAAGCGCAAGTTCGATATCTTGGTCGTGGGAACCGGCTTGGCCGGAAGCTCGGCCGCGGCGACGTTGGCTCAGTTGGGCTACAACGTCAAGGTCTTCTGCCTGCAGGACAGCCCGCGACGGGCGCACTCCATCGCGGCCCAGGGCGGCATCAACGCCGCGAAGAATTATCCTAACGACGGCGACAGCGTCTGGCGGCTTTTTTACGATACGGTCAAGGGCGGGGATTTTAGATCCCGCGAGGCCAACGTCTACCGTCTGGCGCAGATTAGTTCTTCCATCATCGACCAATGCGTGGCCTTGGGCGTTCCCTTCGCCCGCGAATACGGCGGGCTTTTGGCTAACCGTTCTTTTGGCGGCGCCCAGGTGTCGCGCACATTTTACGCCCGTGGGCAGACCGGCCAGCAGTTGTTGCTGGGCGCCTACTCCGCGCTCATGCGCCAGGTCGGTCTGGGAAAGGTCCAGATGTTCACGCGCCGGGAGATGCTCGATTTGGTGGTCGCGGACGGCGCCGCCCGAGGCATCATCTGCCGCAATCTCGTCACCGGGGAGCTTGAGTCCTACGCCGGGCACGCCGTGCTTCTCTGCACGGGCGGCTACGGCAACATGTTCTACTTATCCACCAACGCGGCCTCCGGCAACGTGACCGCGACGTGGCGCGCCTACAAGCGCGGCGCGTTCTTCGCCAATCCCTGCTTTACCCAGATTCACCCCACCTGCATCCCGGTCACCGGCGAGCACCAGTCAAAGCTGACGCTGATGAGCGAAAGCCTGCGCAACGACGGCCGGGTTTGGGTGCCCAAGAAAAAGGGCGATGCGCGCTCGCCGGAGTCCATTCCCGAGGCCGAGCGCGACTACTATTTGGAGCGCAAATACCCCAGCTTTGGAAACTTGGTTCCCCGCGACGTGGCCTCGCGCAACGCCAAGCAGGTCATCGACGAGGGGCGCGGCGTCGGCACGACCAAGCTCGCGGTCTATTTGGATTTTGCCGACGCCATCAAGCGGATGGGCGAGAACGCCATCCGGGAAAAGTATGGGAACCTTTTCGACATGTACCAGCACATCACGGGCGAAAATCCCTACAAAACGCCCATGCGCATCTATCCGGCGGTCCACTACACCATGGGCGGCCTTTGGGTGGACTACAACCTGATGACGACCGTCCCGGGGCTTTTCTGCCTGGGCGAAGCCAATTTCTCGGACCACGGGTCCAACCGCCTCGGCGCGTCGGCCTTGATGCAGGGGCTGGCCGACGGCTACTTCGTCATTCCCTACACTTTGGGAGGCTATCTGGCGCAAGGTTCCTTGCCTAAAACGGGCACGGACCACCCCGCGTTTCGCCAGGCGGAGAACGACGCCCGCGGCCGCATCGATAAACTCCTGGCCGTCGGCGGCAAGAGCAGCCCCGGATCGTTCCATAAGAGATTAGGCGCCATCATGTGGGACTACTGCGGCATGTCCCGCAGCGAGACGGGCCTGCGCAAAGCCTTGGCCGAGATTCCCAAGCTGCGCGATGAGTTCTGGAGGAGCGTTTCGGTGCCCGGCGGAGGCGAGGAATTCAACCAAAACCTGGAGCGGGCGGGCCGGGTCGCCGATTTCTTGGAGTTTTCCGAGTTGGTGGTCAAGGACGCCCTGGAGCGCCGGGAGTCCTGCGGCGGGCATTTCCGAGAGGAATGCCAAACGCCGGACAACGAGGCCAAGCGCGACGACGCGAACTTCTCCCATGTCGCCGCGTGGCGCTACCAAGGCGCCGGCGCCGAGCCCGAGCTCTGCAAGGAGCCGTTGGCTTTCGAGAACGTCCATCTGGCGCAAAGGAGCTATGTATGAGCGCGAGCGGCGAGGCGATGAATTTTACCCTCAAAGTGTGGCGGCAAAAAAACGCCAAGGACGCGGGCCGCTTCGTGTCTTATGAGGTTTCGGGCGTCTCGGGCGACATGTCTTTTTTGGAAATGCTCGATCTTCTTAACGAGGGTCTCATCGCCAAAGGCGAAGAGCCGGTCGCCTTCGATCACGACTGCCGGGAAGGCATCTGCGGCATGTGCAGCCTGGTCATCAACGGCCAGGCGCACGGCCCCGAGAAAAACACCACCACCTGCCAACTCTACATGCGGTGCTTCAAGAGCGGGGAGACCATTGTCGTTGAGCCTTTTCGCGCGCGAGCCTTCCCCGCTATTCGGGACTTGACGGTGGACCGTTCGGCCTTCGACCGCATCATGGCCGCGGGCGGCTTTATCTCGACCAACACGGGCTCGGCGCCGGAGGCCAACTCGGTTCCCGTAGCCAAGCCCAAGGCGGAGGCGTCGATGGACGCGGCGGCCTGCATCGGCTGCGGCGCCTGCGTCGCGGCCTGCCCCAACGCGGCAGCCATGCTCTTCGTCGCGGCCAAGGTTTCCCACTTGGCGCTTTTGCCGCAAGGCTTGCCGGAGAGAGAAAGGCGCGTTTTAGCCATGCGCAAAGTCATGGACGCCGAAGGGTTTGGGAATTGCTCCAATGAGTACGAGTGCGAAGCGGCCTGCCCCAAGGGCATCAGCGTGTCCAATATCGCGCGCTTAAACCGCGAGTACGCGCGCGCCGCTCTCTTCTTTTCCGACCATTTAGAACCAGGCGACAACTAGATTTTTCCTGCCACATGGAGCTGCGGGAAAACTTCGGCGTGACTCCGGCTAAGCTTCAGGAAATCCTTTCCCGCATGCGGCGCTTGGGGGTGGATCCCAAGGCTGTTGATGAGAGCTTCACCCGCGGCGGCGGGCCCGGCGGACAGAAAATCAACAAGACGTCCAGCTGCGTCCGTCTGGCTTACGCGCCGCTGGAAATAAACGTTCGAGTACAGCGGGAGCGCAGCCGCGCCCTAAACCGTTTTTTGGCGCTCCGGGAGCTGGTGGACCGGATTGAAATGCGGCTTTCCCCGGAAACTTCGCGTCGTCTTCAGGATATCGCGCGCCAGAAACGGCGCAAGGCGCGCCACCGCCGAAAAGCCGCGATGAAATACGCGGGTTTCCCGACATGAAATATTTTACTCTTAAGCAAGCGGAAGCTTTGATTCCGGAATTGGAGAATATTTTCTCGGATATCGCGGCCCTGGCGGATCGCGCCGAGGCGAAGGCCGAATTGGCCGGACGTCTCGAGCAATCCCAGGGTCGGGCGGCTGATCTTGAAATCGAAAAGGCCCAAATCCGCTTTCTAGCCGCGCAGATTGACGCTCTGTTTCAAAAAGTAGCGGATACGGGAGCTCTTCCCAAGGGCTATAACCCTCCGCTCGTCGATTTTCCCTTCCGCTTAGGGCGCAAAGAAGTTTATTTGTGCTGGAGCGGGGGAGAAAAGAAAATCGGCTACTACCACGCAATTGAGGAAGGTTTCGCGGGCCGGCATCCGTTGCCCTCCGGCGGAGCCGACGACTAGGCTTCAGCTTTCGGGAAGCTTGAAGCGGTAGCCGTAGCGCTCGACCGTCTCAATCCAGCGGCCCGCACGCGCGCCCAAGGCTTGGCGCAGGCGGCTCACCCCGACGTCGATGGCGCGGGTGTTCGCGGTTTTGTCCATGCCCCAAATCGTCTCCAGCAGATAGGGACGGCTGAGCGTGCGGCCCGCTTTCCTCATCAGCAGGTCAAGCAGTTCAAACTCGCGGGGGCGCAGGGAAGCGATTTTCCCGCGCACGCGGCATTGCCGGGCGCCCGGATCGAGGAGAATGGGTCCGATCTCCAGGACCGGGCTTTCCTCGCCGCGCGCGGCTCTTCGGCGCACGACCGCGCGGATGCGGGCGGCCAGTTCCTGCGGCGCGCACGGCGTTTGGATGAAATCGTCGGCGCCCGCCTCGAACATCTCCACGATGCGGCTCTCGGGGCAGTTCTGCCGGCTCAAAACCACGACCGGGAGGTTTTCCGCGAAGCGGGTCTTGCGGATCATGGAAATCCAGGCGGGCGCGGACATGTCGGGAAGATCTTTTTCCAGCAGCGCCAACTCCACTCCGGAGTGATCGGCCGCGGCTTTTTCCAGCATGATTTTCGCGGCTTCAACGCCGGTGAGACACGCGGCCGCGGAATAGCCCGCCGCCGTGGCCGCGGCGCGGCCAAGCTCCTGATCCTCCGAAGTCAATCCGATCAACAGCAGGTGTCGGCTCATGACGTAAAAATCATACCGTTAAAATATCGGATATTCAAGGACTATATGATTTATTAATTAGAATAAAAATTTAAATATATCAACTATTTATAATCATTATTTTAAAATCAAAATGTTACAAATTAGTTTCTGCCATGAAATTGTGGTGCAACCAAAAGCATCTATATATATAGAGGTTCAAATAAGCCGCAGCTTCGAGGAGGCCGCATGTACCGGATCATGGTGGTTGAGGACGACGAGATTCTAAGGCAAACGTTCCGCGACGTGCTCAAAGCGGACGGGTTCGAGGTTTTTCTTTGTCCCGATGGAACTTCCGGACTTCGGGAGGTCAAGACGTGCCGTCCTGATTTGATTCTCCTAGACGTCAACCTGCCGGACATGAGCGGGTTCGACGTGTGCCGCGGATTGAAGGCGGACCCGATCGCGAAAAGCGTGCCCGTCATCATCCTGACCGGGCACGCCCGGGACGTGACCGAGCGGGTGCGGGGCTTGGACGTCGGCGCCGAGGATTATCTCTTCAAGCCGGTGAGCCCTCGGGTCCTGGTCGCCCGCATCCGCTCGATTCTCAAGGTGTCCTTGAGGCCCAGCTAAATGAACCAGCGCGGAAACGGGAAATCTTTTTCCGGCCTGCTTTTCGAGGCGGGGAAGGGCGTTTTTTCCGTTTTCGCTTTCGCGGTTCTGGCCGCGGCTTTTGGGGCGCTGCCCGCGCGCGCCGGGCAGAAAATGCTCGGCTCGAGCGAGGACATTCCGCGCAATCTCGTGGCCAACGCGGGAGGAGTTTCTTCCGGCGGGTCCTACTCTCTCGACAGTTCCGTGGGAGAATTCGGCGTTTCCACCTATTCTTACTCCTCCTCCGCCAATTACTCGTTCGAGCCAGGGTTGGAAAATATTTTCGCCCAGCCCGGCAGCGTGACGGCGATTTCCACGGCGGCTCTCTCCACTTCGACCGGCACCCTGACGCTCAATTGGACCGCGCCGGGCTTCGATGGCGAGGCTCCCACAACTCTTGAGAGCGGCTACTACCGCATCGACTATTCCTCGGATCCGGCCCAGGCGGCGCTTTTCGATCCGACCGCGACGACCAGCTACGCCTTCGTCGTGCAGTTTCCGACGACAACCGTTCAGGGTTCAACGCAGTCCTACACCCTGCAAAATCTCTCTCCCAACACGACCTATTATGCCAGGGTTTACCTTGGGGATGAGACCAAGTTTTTCGCCGAAACTTCATCCACCGCGTCCTATTCGACTTTGGCTAACCTGCCCGTCTCTCCTGTGCTGACAGGCGTGTCCTACACCAGCGCGACCTTCACCTGGTCTTTCCCCGCCGCGTCTGGAACCGCCGCGGGGTTCGAGGTGACCGCCGCCAGCCTGACAGCTCAAGGATACAGCGGGCCCGTCGTCAATTCCGCAATGACGTCCAATGGGGGCACTTTGCAGCTGACCGTAAATGGCCTGTTGCCGGGCGGGACTTATTACTTTAACCTCGCCAGCCTTAACTGGCAGGGGTTGACGAATTTCGAGACCGTTATCGAAACCGTGACGCTGCCGGAAAGCATCCAACCTGTGACCCTGGTGTCGGTTTCTTCGGCGCCGCTGGCGCGGACCATCACCTTGACCTGGACGTGGTTTAATCCGACGCCGCCCAATCAGAACGGGGCAGTGGTTCTCGTAAGCAGCATGGTCATCAGCGCGACGGATTTGGTTAACGGAACGGCCTACAGTCCCGGACAGAAGCTTCCGGACGGTTCGGTGGTGGCTTCCACGCAGACGGGCGTCGTTTCCGGCGTTCTGCTCTCGACGCCGTCTTTTGTGCAAGCGGGCCTGACGCTCGATACGACGGAATATTTCGGCATTTTCAGCGAGAACACGTTGAACGCTTACTCCATCGGGGTGACGACCTCGGCGGCGCTTGATTTGCCGCCCCTGGCGCCGGCGGGCTTGGCCGCGACCATCAATCCCAGCGCCAGCTCCATGACCATCACCTGGGCCCAGGTGAAATCCAAGACCGACGGGACGGCGTTTCCTGATCCTTCGGCTCCGGACGGATGGGAAATGAGCGGCTACGACGTCTACCGCTCGACCGGGCTTATCCGGCCCACGTGGGTCTTGGTTTCGACTTTGCCGGCCGATGCCGTCAGCGACAAGGAAGCGATGGCGGGCCCGGGAATGGTGTACTACTACAAAGTCGTCTCGCAGGATTCTTTCCCCGGCGAGACGACGGACGCGGCCATGGCCGTGGATACCCAGGGCAATCTCTACGCCCTTGATTCCGACAACATCACGCGCATCGAGATTCCCGCGACCATGGCCGGCATGGTTCAGCCCAACGGGAATTCTTCGGGAGAGCCGCTTTTAATCCGAGCGGTGGATCAGCCTCAGGATGTGGTGGCCTCTCCTTATATATTCAAGTCCGTGGCCTTTGAGCCCTACGAGGCGCCGTCCAATGAGAAAATCGCGAACTTGACGCTGCCTTCCAATGCCATGTTCGATTTGGCTCTTGGCTATAAGGTCCAGAACGGGCAAATCGTGGCCGATGGCATTTCCCGCGCCGTGCCGTTGTCCGAGTCTAATGCTCCGGTCGGGCTTTTCTGGTACAACGGGCAGCAGAACGTCAACGCCGACGGGACCGTGGACACCGTCAATCAAGAGGTGACCGGCCAAGTGGGCATGCTTGGGGATTTTCGCCTGCAGTCCTACGTGGCGCCGGCGCAGGCGTCGTTTGATCCCAGCTCCGATATGTCCACCAAGGTCATCACGCCGACCGTGGCGAGCTGCTCCTGGCGTTCCAATAGTTCCGAGCACGGCTGCGACGATCACGTGGAATTTAATTTCGGGAACCCGCAGGACCTAAACTATTCGGGCGAGGTGTTTGACGTGCGCGGTTTCCACGTAGCGGATATGGGCGAGACGGGTTGCTCCAATGGAGGCGGCCCCGGCACGTTTAATGTGTGCCTGACTTGGGACGGCCGCGGCTCCAACGGGGAAATCGTGGCCCGCGGCGTTTATATTTATGAGATTAAGGTCGGCGGGGAGACCTGGACCGGCACCGTGGTGGTGATCCGCTAATGAAAACCATGCGAGGCCTGCGAAGCGCGCTCTTGGCATTAGGCTTGGCGGCCGTGGGCCCGGCCGCGGCCATGGCTGCGTTCGAGGATCTGGGCGCGGGCGCGCGCGCGCCGGGCATGGGAGGAGCTTTTGTGGCCGTGGCTGACGACGTCTATGACATTTACTACAACCCGGCGGGATTGGCCACGCTGAGCCGGCCGAGTTTGGGCGCGTCTTATTCTCTTTTGGACGTGGGCCTGACCGACGGCTCCAACTTGGGCACCTCATTTCTGGGCTACGCCCAGCCGTTGGCGTGGAAAAAAGCCAGCGAGGGAACTCTGGGTTTGGCTTGGAATTCGTTCTCTCTGAATAATTCGCTCTACCGCGAAGACAGTTTTTATTTGTCCTACGGGCGCCAGCTTCCTTATTATCCCTTCGGGGGAGATCTTTATTTGGGCGGCAGCCTCAAGTATCTGCGCAGCTCTTTCGGCAGCTTCGGTGCGAACCTTCTTGATAGCGGCGGGACCCTCACTTCGCAGAACTCGGTATTGAACGGCACCAACGTGCAAAGCGCTTTTTCGGGCGATTTGGGCGCTCTTTATAATTTCGCGCGGCACTACTCCTTCGGCGTGGAGGCGACCAACATCAATCAGCCCAACGTCGCCTACGACCCGAGAAACCCGGAAACCTTGCCCATGGCGTGGAAGATGGGCGTGGACTACCGCAGCCTTATCTCCAACGTCGTCGTGGAATACGACAACGAGGCGTCGCCTTATTTCACGCGGGAATCAATCGGCACGTTGGCGGCCGAGCGCTGGTTCCCGGTCCAATTCTTCGGCGATTTCGGCATTCGCGGCGCCCTGAGCTTGGGCAGCCCGAGCTTCACCCAGTTCGCGGCCGGCATCTCCTACCGCACGACGCGATTCGAAGTAGACTACGCGTTCGACATGCCCATCAACAGCGTCTCGGGCACGGCCGGCGATCAGCGCATCGCGATGACTTTCCGGTTCGGCAAGCCCTCAGAGGAAGAGGAGTCGGTCGAGATGGTCTTGGAAGCGATGGAGCGCCTGCGCCAAGGCAAGAGCGCCATCCTGACCGCGTCGTCGACTTCGGGCTTGAGCGCGGAAGACCAAGCCCGACTTAACGATCTGCTCGCGCAGGCCCGCCAAGCGGAGGCTTCGGCCGAGTATAAGAAGGCCGTCGACACGCTCAGCCAAGCCATGGCCATCGCGCCGTCGGATCCGAATCTGCTGCGCGAGTTCGGGCGGCTGCATTTTGTGGCCCAACTCTATCCCGTTCTTCCCGATTACAAGGCCGACCCCGAGCAGGCTGAGCTCCATCAGGGAGTGCTGGCCTACGTGGGCGGCGACGACCGCACCGCCATCGAGGACGTGTCCCGCGCGCTGGCCATCCGGCCCGACGATCAAGGGCTGCGGGTGTTCTTCGAGGAACTCCAGCGCTTGACCGGCATCACCGAGGTCGTTCATGCGGCGCCGGCCGAGTCGCAGGATATGGCCGCGGCGCTGACCCGGGCCGACACGGCCATCCGGAGCCGGCAATACCGCTTGGCGCTGGATTTGGCCAACAAGGTCCTGGTCTCCCAGCCGAATAACTTGGAAGCCTGGGAGGACGCGGGCATCGCTTACTTGGGCCTGCGCCGCTTTGACGACTCCCTGCGGGCCTGGAACAAGGCGTATGACTTGGAGAAGAGCCCGTCCATGCGGGCGGTCATCAACAACTACATCGATTCCATCCGCCGACTCAACGGCGCGGTCTGGCAAGGGAACGCCGCGCCGCAGCCGTCTCTATCGAAGGATGAAATCGACTCGCTCTTTGACCAAGGCATCGACGCCTACACCCGACGCGACTTCCAGCAGGCGGCCGAGGACTTCCGCAAGATTTTGGACGCCGATCCGACCAATCAGGAAGCCCGCAAAGCCCTGGAGCGGGTCCTGGAGGAGTTAAAAGCCCAATGAAATCCTTGAGCATCAGGACCCAGGTGGCTTTGATGGCCGTGGCGCTCACGGCCTTGAGCGTGGCTTCCATCGCGTTTACCGTGATTCGGAGCGAGCGCGTCATCCTGAAGCAGCAGTCGCGGGATAGGATAGAGGCCCTCATTCAGGGCATCAACCGCATCGCGGCGGAATCCTTGGTCCAGAAGGACCCTCTGATGCTGCCCAGCGACTTGATGTTTCTCCAAAAAGAGCACCCTGAATTGGCTTTCTGGGAATTCACCAGCAACGGATTTTCGCATAAGTCCGGGCCGGAAGCTCCGGATCTGACGTTCGTCAGCCGGGAACTGACCTCCAGCGCGTTTCCCGTTTCAACTGGCGAGTCGGTGGCCAGGGCGGCTGCTCCGGCGTCCGCGGCTCCCGTGAGCATTCGCTTGGGCTTCAAGACCCGCGCTCTTCAGGAAGAAATCGATAAGCCGTTGGACGCCATGATCCGCCGGACACTGGAAATCTCCGGTTTGCTCTTGATTTTTGGCGTGATCGCTGCTATCTATTTATCCACGGTCCTGACCAGGCCGCTGGGCGCGCTGGCCAGTGGGGCGCAGTCCGTCGGAGCCGGGCGTCTTGACGTCGCCGTGCCTGTCGCCGGCTCGCGGGAGACCCGGGCGCTGGCGGAACGTTTCAACGAGATGACGGGTCATCTCAAGGATTTTGTCGGTTGGCGCGATTACATACTACAATCCCTCACTCATGATATGAACACGCCCCTGGGAGGCTTGAAGGCGTACTTGGAGCTCATGGAGGACGGCAAGTTTCCCAGCGGTGAGGAAGGCCGCCGTTCGGTGATGACGCTCTTGGCCGCGGTGGCGCGGATGCAGGAACTCCTGGGCAATACCTTGACGTTCTTTAAAACGCAGAAAAACGGCCAGCGGGAGATTCGCCGTCAGGCCGTTAATTTCGCTGAGATGTCGCGGGAAATAAAGGCGCTTTTCGCTCCCATGGCCGCCATCAAAAAGATATCCGTCCAGGATGTGACCGCCGAGCCGGCGCCGTGCGTCCTGGCGGAAAGAGAGCTTCTGCGGCAGGCGCTCACTAATTTGGTTTCCAACGCTTTGAAATACACTCCCAACGGCGGAACCGTGCGCTTCGGAGCGCAGGCGCACGGAGATGACGTCGTGCTCTGGGTGGCCGACAACGGGCGCGGCATCGCCAAAGAGGATATGCCGCATATTTTCGAGAAATTCCGCCGCGGCAAAAGCGGCGAAGGCATTCCCGGCACGGGATTAGGTCTTTCCATCGTGCGCGACGCCGTCGTCATGATGGGCGGTGGCATCCGGGTCGAGAGCTGGCCCGGAAAAGGATCGCGGTTCGTCGTGACGCTGCCTAAAGCGCGGGCGCAGGCGCCGGCTCCGGCGCCTGTTCCGGCGCGGGAGGCGGTCATATGAAGACCTTCGGCCGGTTCTTCGCGGCGCTGAGCGTGCTGGCGCTTTGCGCTTCTCCACGCATCGTCTTCGGGCAGAGCCTTCCCACGACCATTAGCTTCCAGGGCCGCCTGACCGATACTAACAATAATCCGTACTCAGGAACTCATAACTTTGCCTTCTACATCTGCTCCACGAATTCGCCCTGCGACACGGGAAGCCCGCTGTGGCACGAGACGCAGAACAATATCACCGTCAATAACGGCGTTCTGGCGGTGCAGTTGGGCGCTTCGACCGCCTTGATGCCCTCCGTTTTCTCTTCGGGCCAGACCTATCTTGAGATCGTTGTGGATGGGCAGGTGTTGAGCCCGCTGCAGCCTTTGGCGGCTGTTCCTTATGCGTTTAGCGTCGCGTCGCTGCAAGGCAAGGAGTACAACTCCGCGGCCAGCGCGCCGGGCAGCCCCAACGCCGGCGATTTGTGGTACGACACCGCCACGGGCGCCCTCGAATACTATGATGGGTCCGGGTTCGTGGCCGTGTCGACTAGCAGCGCCGTAAGTTTGCCGCCGACGCTGGCGTACCAGAACCAAAGCAATACTTTTACGGCGTCGCAGACGATTTCCGGCTCGAGCCTGACGCTGACCGGCGCCAACGGCTACATCGTGAGCCAAAGCTCCGTCAACGCGTCGGCGTTCT
>DATLSD010000006.1:0-74891 GCA_035534315.1 Elusimicrobiota bacterium | reverse complement strand
GTTCTGGATGGACGAAAGCTTCGACGGCTGGGAGATGGAGGCCGCCCTCGACAATACCGCCATGGACGTCAAGCACCGGGGCGATTTCGAGAAGGTCGCGATGGTGGGCGGCCCGGCCTGGGAGCGCCTGTGCGCCAAGCTTGCCGGCGTGCTCATCTCCGGCGAGATTAAAACCTTCCGAAGCGGGCAGCTCCCCGAGGCGTGGCGCTGGCTGCGCGAGTAGCGGAGCGCAATCCACATCGAAGACGAGGGCGCGACGCTGATTGCAGGCGACGCGGGCATGGAATCGGAGAGCGCCTGGCTATGAGGGGAAGCGTTTGGGCTCGAGCCTCAATAACCCGCCGGCTGGACGCGCCAAAGGGCCAGTCGGATCTCGCCCGATTTGTCACGGCTTAATCCCGCCGCCAAAATCCTGCCGCTGCGATCAAAGGCGATGGCATAGGCGCGGTCGTCCACGCCGCCTGGAGCGTTGGGCAGGACCAGGATGCCGTTCGAGCCGAAGCCGGTTATGAGGCGCCCGCTGGAATCGAAAGCCCAAAAGCAGGCTTGATTGCTGGGGCCGCGCGCGTAGCCCGCGGCGTAGAAGCCGCCGTGAGGGTCCGGCGCCATCGCGAAGGCCTGCGCGTTGGAAAAGAGCTCGGGCGTCGGCAAGGCGACCGTTCCCCAGCGGGAGAAATTTCCGTCCGAGGCGCCCTTCGGCGTGAACAGGGCGACGGCCGCGGATTGCCTCGCGACCGCCGCAACGACGGGATTGTATTGATTCCGAAATCCAGTCAGCCAAGAATCGCCGCTCGCGTCCGCGGCCAGCCCTCGGGCTTGGCCCGGAAGGCCCACCGCGACGCCGTTAATGCCGAAACTCTTATCCCTGTGCCCCTGCGCAGAAATTTTCCACAGCGCCATCCGGCCGGCGACGCTCCCGGCGGCCAAGACGGAATGATCCGGTCCGAGAAGCAGGGCGCGGACTTGGGCTTGGGCGCCGGGAGGCGCGGGCAGAAGAACGACGCCATTGCGGCCGAAAGAGACGTCCGGCAGTCCGCCGTTCCAAAAGCGCCAGACGGCGCCCCAGGCGCTCCCCTTGGGCCCGCTGACCGTTCCGGCGATAAGAATTCTCGGGCCTTGAACGGCTACGGCGTAGGCCGCGGCGTGGCCGCCGAAGGGGCCCGCGGCCCGGATCAGCGCGCCCCGGGCGAAAGAGGGGTCCGGTTTGCCGTCAGGCAGGAATCGGCGCAGGACCGCGAAGCCGGATTGATTGAAGCTGGCGCCCAGCAGGCCCGCGACCAGCACCCGCCCCCGTCCGTCGACCGCCATGGCCGTGCCCAAGTCAGGCGGGTCCGCCGCGGCATAGACGCCGCCGCCGGAGCCGAATAAAGGATCCAGCGTGCCGTCGCGCTCCAGGCGCAGCACCGCCATGTGATAGACGCCGGCGGCGTCGGAGAAGGCCCCGCCGATCAGGATATCGCCCTTGTGGTCGGAGCTTACGGCGTATCCCACCGCGACGCGACCGCCAAAAGGGTCTTTGATCAGCGAGGTTTGGTAGCCGTTAAAATCGAGCGAGGGATAACCGGAGCCTTGGCCGTAAGCAAAAGCGCCCATTAGGCCCGCCGCGACGACAAGGGCCCAGAGTGGGGGTTTTCTCATCAAAAATCTACGAGCGTGCATGCGTGCGTGCCTGCCATTGCTCCAAAAAGACTTCCAATCCCAAGCACGCCAGCGAGAAAACGCCGGCGTAGCGGCGGCGGATTCTCCAGCGCAGCTCTTTATGCGTGCGCGTGGTCTCCAAATCGGCGTCCGAGAAGCCGGGTAGAAGCTCCAAGTCCGCGCCGGAGTTCACGGCCTCGCGCACGCGCGCCAAATGGTCCAGCGAGGCGCGCGATTCGCCCAGAAGCTTTTGGTGCGTCTCGGCGTCGATGAGGCCGCACTCGAGCTTGAAGTCGTTTAATTTCTCGAAGCTCTCGTACATCGCCTCGACGATCTGCCGGCGGTTCATGGCGTCGGTCTCGTAGTTCAGGATGAACTCCCAGGAGGGCGCCATGAAATGCCGGATATGATCCTCCAGGCTCGCCGCCAGGCGCTTGTAGCCGAATTGTTCGGGATGCTCGAAAGCGCGGCTGGCCGGATCTAAAAAGGGCGCCAGGGGCGCGATGAAATAGTTGAGGCGCCGGTCCAGGCCGCAGGCCCGGTGGATTTCCTCGCAGAAGGCGACGTTTCTCAGGGCGCTTTCCCGGGTCTGGCGCGGCAGGCCCACCATGAAAAAGACGTCGAGCTTGCGGCAGCCGTGCGCCAGGGCCGAGCGCGCCAAGCGGATGAATTCCTCATTGGAGCAGGCGAACTTGCCGTTGGCCCGGCGGATGTCCTCGTCCGCGCTTTCCAGCGTGATCTCAAGGCTGTACCGGGGAACGCGGCGTTGTATCTTCGAGAAGAACTCGTCGCCCGCCTTCCAGAACAGCTCGAAGACCAGCTCGTTCTTGGGCTTCAAGGCGGCGACGCGAGTCAAAAACTCCTCGACGTAAGCTTCTCCTCCTTGCCGGATGTCCCCGATGACGAAGACGGGAGTGCGGCTGAAGCGCTGGATGAACGCGATGTCCTGAACCAGCTTTTCCGGCGAGCGCATGGCGGGCTTCTGCCGGCCGCAGTTGAGCTTGTAGGCCGAACGGGAGCCGCCGCACAGGGAGCAGTTTTGCGTGCAGCCCCGCACGGTCAAAAGCGCCGTGACCGGGTAATCGAGCCAGCCGTGGTAGGGCATCGCGTCCAGGAGGTTCTTGTCCCTGATGACCGAGCGCACGGCGTAGCGGTAGTCGGGGATGTTGATGCCGTTTAAATTCGCGGGCGCCTCTCCCATCGCGTTCTCGACGATGTCGCCGCCGCGCTTCCAGGTCAAACTGGGCACGGCGGAAAAGTTCTTGCGGCCGGAGCATAGTTCCTCCATAAGCCGCAGCATGGGCTCTTCGGTCGAATCTCCGCGCACGACGAAATCGATGAAGGGATAAGCGGCGAGCTCGCGGTGGTAGTAGGTGGCGGAAAGGCCGCCGAAGATGACCGGCGCGGCGGGGTGATGCTTCTTGACCAGCTTGGCGATTTCGAGCGCGCCCTGGGCGTGCGGCAGCCAATGCAGGCCCACGCCGAAGGCGCGCGCGTCGAGCCCGCGGATTTTCTTTTCGGCGTCGAACTTGGCGTCGCGCAGCATCCGCGCCGCCACGTTGACGATCTTGACCCGCAGGGCCGAGCGCTCCAGGAAGCCCGCGATGCTGGTAAATCCCACGGGGTACATGTCGAAAATGGAGCTGGAGGGAATGACGTCGCTCATCGGCCCCCGGAACTGCTTCATTTTCCGGAAGTCGTAGACGCTTGGCGGATGCAGGAGCGCTAGGTCGTATCGCACGGGATGGTCCTTCCCGTTGAGTTTACCAAGATCGGCCATCAAGCGACAAAGCCGGGATCAACAAGATAGACATCAAAATTGGCCTCTTTATATAATCAAACTCGGAGCGGAGGCTTTTCGCGCTTCTTGCGAAAATAATATTGAGGAGGAATCTCATGTTGAAGAGACTATCGTTCGTTCTTGCGGCGGTCGTCATATCCGGCGCGGCCGTTTACGCGCAAGCGCCGGCGTCGGCGCCCGAGAGCTGCAGCGGCCTGGAAATCACGTCGGTCCACCACACTTTGTGCGCCAAGCTTGAATCTTTTTCGATCACGATTCCGGCGGGGCCCGGCTCGCAATTGTCGCAAATGCACAAGCAGTTGGGCCCTGTCATCGACCAGAAATTCATCGCCGCGCGCAAGGAAGGCAAAAACGGAGTCATCCCCGCGGGCGTGGATGCCGCCATCCGCCAACTCACCGTGTTCGGGCGGCACTATGAGTGCCGGAAAGCCGAAATTAGGCGCCATACGCTGCTGATCATGGAGGGCTGCCGTTTGCAGGCAATGTCCCGTGCCGCGAAAAAAATGGGCCCGCGCTGATTATTCAGCCCTAACGAAGCTCTCATGATTCGATTAGCCGATAACGCGTATTCGTGGAACAAGTTCAACGAGGAAAAGGGGCTCAACTTCAACGGCACGCTCATCGTGGGCGCGGGCGAAGTCATCGTTGTGGACCCGCCGCCGCACTCTGGCGGCGACGAGGCGTTCCTGGACCAAAAACTTAAGCAGAAACCCACGCTCGCCGTCGTGACCAACAAACACCACCTTCGCGACGTCCAGTGGTGGCTGGAGCGCTATCAGATTCCCCTGGCCATGCATGAGACCGAGACAAACGAGTACGGCTTCGAGGTGTCCCGGAAGCTCAAGGATGGAGACCATATCTGGGCCGGCTGCCAAATCGTGCATCTGCCCGGAAAAACCGAGGGCGAAATCGCAATCCATATCGATGGCGACGGCGGGACGCTCCTCGTGGGCGACGCGCTCATCGGCGATCCCATGGGGGCGCTGCGGTTTCTCCCCAGGGAAAAAATTCGGGACCAGGACCTGCTGGAAAAATCCCTGCAGAAGCTGCGCGCGCTTAGCTTCGAGCGGCTTTTGGCTGGAGACGGCGAGCCGATTCTCGCGGGAGCCAAGGCCGCGGTCCTAAAGTTTCTGGACGCGCTGCCCGGCGCGGCGCGGACCTAGAGTCGGTGGGCGCCTCGCGCCGGGAGGCGGAGGCGCGCGTGGGCCTCTGCGCCAGCTGCGTCCATGCCAAGCGCCTGACCACCAAGGGGGGAAGCGCCGTGTTCCAATGCGGGCTGGCCGCGAGCGACCCGCGCTTTGTCCGTTATCCCCGTCTTCCCATGACGTCCTGCGCCGGCGCTTTGACGAGGATTTGCGGAAACGATTGAATCATCCGGGCGTCGTCGATCTTGATTCCGCCGAAACCATAGCCGGCGCCTAAAAAACGCACGCCCGCGGCCCGGGCGCATTGCTCGTCCACGGGATGGTCGCCGACATACCAGGCGTCGGCCGGCTCGACCTCAAGCCGCGCGAGCACATCGAGCAAATGGCGTGGGCTCGGTTTTCGCTCGGCGACGCGCTCCGGCCCGGCGACCGCGTCGAAATGAAATCCGGGAAGATAATGCGCCAATGTTTTGTCCGCGATTAGGCTCGGCTTGTTGGTCACGATTCCCAGCTTCAGGCCGGGTTTTTGGCGCAGGGCCTCGAGGGTTTCGCGCACTCCGGGGTAGAGCGTTCCCGTGGAGCACGCGTGTTCAAGATAGTAGGACCGGTATTTTTCGATGAGCTCGTCGGATTGCTCCGAACTGAGCTCCGGGAAAGCCTGTTTAACGAGATGCTCCAAGCCCCGGCCGACGAATTTTCGGACTGTTTCGAGAGGCAATGGGGAAAGCCGATGGAGGCCGCGCATATGGTTGAGCGCTCCGGCGATGTCGGAGAGGCTGTCCACTAGGGTTCCGTCCAAATCAAAAAGAATCGCCGGCATTTAACCCCCGCGGCCCAAGGTCAATAGCCGATTTTCTCGACGACTAAGACGCCGTCTTCCTCGGTCTCGACGCGGTCGCCTTCCTTGGCGCCGATAAGCGCCGTGGCCAGGACCGAATCCCAGGCGATTTTCTCGGCGGAACCTTCCGCCTCGTCCTGTCCCACGATGATGACGCGGCGCGCCCGTCCGTTCTTCAAGCGCACATCAACCGCGGCCCCGAAGCGGATCTCGTGAGCCTGGCCAGCCTGCGGCTCGACCAAGATGGCGCCGGCGATGCGGCCCGCGACGTAGCGCAGATCGCGGCGCGCTTCCCGCGCCTGCGGGCTTTCTTTCGGCAGGGAGGCGAGGCTTTGGCGCAGTTCTTCTTGCCGGCGGCGCAGGGCCGCGAGGCCCTCGCGGGTCACGTAGTTGGGCGACGCGCTCTGGTAGCGGTCGGGCAGCTCGTCGAAATCGCCCGTGTCTTCCTTGGTAAAAGCCCGGCTCATGAGTTCCTATCCATAAGATAACGGCGAAAACTCATTTTAGCTTAATTGCGCGGCATGGGACTTTGGACCCATGATCCAACGCGAGAGAGAGTCTATCCTAAATGAGCATGACTTGCAGGCGAAAGACGCTTCTCCTGGCGGCCGGGTTTTTCCTGGCCGCCGCGCCGCGTCTGCGGGCCGCGCCGCGTTTTGGGGCCGTGCCCCAACCCATGATTTACGGCCGCGACGACCGCCATGATCTCTATCAGGTTCAGGCGCGGCTCCAGGCCCTGGCCGGCTCGGCGCCCGCGCTCTTTTATAAGGAAGACGTCGCAATCAAAGGCGGAACGGCCTATCTGAAAAACGGCGTTTACGGCAAGGACTATAAGCTTGAGAGCCGTGAGCGTTTTTACAGCGAGCCCGACGGGGCGTTTTGCTCCGGGGCCCTCATCAGCCCGGACGTGGTCGCCACCGCGGGCCACTGCGTCACTTCGGCGAAGGATTGCCGCGACACGGAGTTTGTCTTCGGTTTTTCGCTCAGCCGCCCGGATTCCAGCTTGTCTTCGGTTCCCGCCTCCGAGGTCTACGGCTGCGCCGGCCTCATCGCCCGGAAATACACGGACAACGGGCAGGATTGGTCCCTGGTGCGGCTCGACCGCCCGGTGCCCAATCATCCGCCCCTGGCGCTTGATAAAGACGCCCATCCGCGGGTGGGGGAGCCCCTCTTCATGATCGGCTATCCTTCCGGGCTTCCCGCGAAGGTCTCCGAGAACGCGCGCATCGTTTCCCTTTCTACCTCGGGCTATTTTTCGGCCGACTTGGACGACGCCGCCGGAAACTCGGGCTCTCCGGTCTTCGACGCGCGCACGGACTTAGTTGAGGGCTTCCTGGTTCGGGGCGAGCCCGATTTCGTCAAGCACGGATTTATTCTGCTGCGGCCCTTTGGTCTCTACCGCCGCACCACCGCCCGATGCCCGGACGCCGGCTTCGCGCCGAATTCCAACTGCGCGGGAGAGGACGTGACCGAGGTGGGGCCTATCCTGAAGGCCTTGTCCGGCTTGATGTTCGCCCGGTCTCGGCCTGGCGTGAACGTTGCTTCCACCCAAAAGGCGCTCGGGCGCCTTAAGTCCGCCGCCGGCGATTTCGACGGCCGCTAGGGCCGGTTGGCGCGTCGGCCGGGTCCGGTTTTCTCTATGGTAAAAGAAGATAAGAAGCAAGTTCCCAGCCAGGAGCCCGCGCGGAAGAAGTTCGGGGCCGATCTTCTCCACGATCCCTTGCTTAATAAAGGAACGGCGTTCACGCGCGAAGAGCGCGCGCGTCTGGGCATCCTGGGGCTCCTGCCTCCGGCGGTCTCGAGTCCGGAGCAGCAGGCCACGCGCGTCATGGCGAACGTCCGCGGGCGTCCGACGGACATCGACAGATACATCGACTTGCTCTCCCTGCTCGATCGCAATACGACCCTTTTTTACAAGGTCGTGACCGAAAACATCGAGGAGTTGATGCCCATCATCTACACGCCGACCGTCGGCCAAGGCTGCCAGCAGTACGCCCACGCCTTCCGCCGTTCCCGCGGCGTGTTCCTGAGCCGGCGCGAAAAAGGAATGTTCCGGGAGGTTTTTCGCAACTGGCCCCACCGGGACGTCCGCGTCATCGTCGTCACGGACGGCGAACGCATCCTCGGCCTGGGCGATTTGGGCTGCAACGGCATGGGCATTCCGGTGGGCAAGCTTTCCCTCTACACGGCCTGCGGCGGAGTTCCTCCCGAGCAAACCCTGCCGGTCGTTCTCGACGTGGGCACTAACAACGAGGCGCTGCTCGCCGATCCGCTCTACCTCGGGCTGCGCGAGCGGCGAAGCACGGGCGGGGATTACGACGAACTGGCGGATGAGTTCATCCAGGCCGTTCAAGAGGAGTTCCCCAAAGCCCTGATTCAGTTCGAGGATTTCGCCAATCGCAACGCCCTTCGCCTTCTTGAGCGCTACCGCGGCCGCGTCTGCTGCTTCAACGACGACATCCAAGGGACCGCCGCGGTCGCCCTGGCCGGGCTTTATTCGGCCGGGCGCATCACCGGCCGGCGCCTGCGCGACGAGAAGATATTGTTCCATGGCGCGGGCGGAGCGGCCATCGGCATCGGCAACCTCATCGTCGCCGCCATGACGGCCCAAGGCCTTGAAAAAAAGGACGCGATGGCCCGCTGCTGGTTCATGGACTCGAAGGCCTTGGTGGAAAGCGGGCGCGCGGATCTCGGCGACTACAAGAAGCCCTATGCCCACGCGCATAAGCCCGTCGGGGATTTGCTCTCGGCCGTCCGCGAACTCGAGCCGACCGTCCTCATCGGCGTGTCGGGCAAGGCGGGGCAGTTTACCCGTGAAGTCGTCGCGGAAATGTCCCGCATCAACGAAAGACCCGTCATATTCGCGCTTTCAAATCCGACCGCGAATTCCGAATGCACCGCCGAAGAGGCCTATCGCTGGTCGGGAGACAAGGCTCTTTTCGCGGGCGGCAGCCCGTTCGCGCCGGTGGAGCGGGAGGGCAAGCGCTTGGTGCCCGGCCAGGGGAACAACGTCTACATTTTCCCCGGCGTGGGAATGGGCGTGGTCGTCTCCGGCGCCAAGAGAATGACCGACGAGATGTTTATGGAGGCTGCGCGCATCCTGGCGCGCTCCGTCACGGACGACGAGCTGCGGGAAGGCTGCCTCTATCCGTCGCTCGGCCGGATTCGCGAAGTCTCGGCGCTGATCGCGGCGGCGACGGCGGAAATCGCCTACCAGCGGGGTTTAGCCGCCGAGCCGCGGCCTAGGGACCTGGCGGCCGCCGTTGAGTCAAGGCAGTACAAGCCCGAGTACCCCAAGTACGCGTGAATCCGCTGATCTGGGGTCATTGACCCCCGCCGGCATCCCGGCTATACTCCTTGTGCGCTCCCATTATGTCCCAACTCGTCGCGCTGGTCCCGCCCGAAGGCGTCAAGATCCTGCTCGCGCTGTTTTTGTGCTTCCTCATCGGCCTGGAGCGGGAAGAGCACAAGAGCGACGCGCCCTATTCGTTCGGCGGCGTGCGCACGTTCCCCATGCTGGGCTTGATGGGCTACGCGCTCGCGCTGCTTTCCGGTCCGGACCTGCTGCCGCTCGTCGTTGGCCTGGCCGTCGTGGGCGGCTTGATGGCGCTTTCTTTTTGGCACAAGCTGCAGAGCCGGACCGGCGCGGGCTTGACCACCGAGGTCTCGGCGCTCATCACTTATCTGGTGGGCGCCTTGGTCCAGCGCGGCTACGACTGGGTCGCCGTGACGCTGGTGGTTCTGAGCATGCTGCTGCTCCAGCTGAAAACGACGCTCGAGAGCCTCTCCCGGCGCTTCGCGGGCGACGAAATCCTGGCCTTCACGAAATTTCTGCTGCTCTCGGCGGTCATTTTGCCCGCGGTTCCCAATCGCGATTTTACGTCTTTTCAGATCAATCCCTACAAGACCTGGCTCGTGGTGGTGGCCGTGAGCGCCGTTTCCTACGGCAGCTATCTCCTGCAGAAGATGCTCAAGGACCGGGGCGGCGTGCTGGCCTCGGCCGTGCTGGGGGGCGCCTACTCCTCGACCGTGACCACGGTGACCTTGGCCAAGCGCTCGCGCGAGAGCCAAAGCCCGCATCTTTTTGCCGGCGGCATCCTGATGGCCTCGGGCGTCATGTACCTGCGCCTCATCGTGCTTCTGGGGCTCTTTAACCGCGGGCTCATGACCGCGCTGGCGCCGTCGTTCGTTGCTTTGGGCGCGGCCGCCCTGGCGGCGGGCGCCTTGTGGGCAAGGCGGCCGGAGAAAAAAGGGGCCGCGAAGTCCGGGAGCATCTTGTCCAAGAATCCGCTGGAGCTGGACGCCGCCTTTCTCTTCGCCGCCGTTTTCGTGGCCGTCCTGGTGATTACCCACCTCGCCGTCGCCTACCTGGGCCACGCCGGAATCTACGGCGTGGCCGGGCTCATGGGCGTGACCGACGTCGATCCGTTCATCCTGGGCATGACTCAGACGGCGGGCGTCAACACTCCGCTGGCCCTGGCCGCGGGAGCCGTCGTGGTCGCGGCGGCGAGCAACAACGCCATCAAGGGAATCTACGCCTACGTCTTCGCCGAGCGCCGCGCGGGAATCTCGAGCCTGCTGCTTCTGCTGGGCTTGGCCGCGGCCGGGCTTCTGCCGCTCCTGCGGCTCTAGCGGGAAGAATTGGCGCCGGCGCCGTTCGCGAACGCGGCCTCGAACTTGAGCAGGTGCTTGACGAACGCGGGGTCCTGGAGCAATTGGCGGATGCGCGGGTTGTCCATCAAGGCCGCGGCGTTGTTGAGGGTGGGCGTTTGCCCGGCGGGGACTTGGCTGAGCGCGGCCTTGAATTGGGGATCATTCACCAGGGCCTTGAAATCAGGATTGTCGGCCAAGGCTTTGGCGGTCTCGGGATTCTTCGCCGCGGTAAGCAGCTTCGAGATTTTGTCGAGCGCCGGGACGCGCACGAGAGAGAACAAATTGTGCTTCCGCACGAAGGCGACGGCCTTGGAGCCCGCCATCAGGTTGGTGATCGGGCCGGGGGGTTCGGTTTGAGGGTTGAAGACGAAGAGCACGATGGAAAGCGCGGCAAAGACCACGGCCGCGCCCTTGCCCGCGCCCAAGACAAGGCCGGCGCCGTGGTCGATCTTTTTGTTGGGATGGCCGCGGAAGAGCCGGAGGATGGCCAGGCGAGCCAGGATGCTTCCCGCGGTTGCGAGCAGCAGGAACGCGGCCGCGGAAACGGCCAGGCCAATGAGCATGGGCGGCCAGTGCACGCGCTTCTGGGCCAGCGGCAGCAGGGCCGCGGCCGCGCGCGGCGCCGCCAGATAAGCCAGGACCAGGCCCGCCAACTGAGCCAGCTGCCGGATGGCGCCGGAGAACAGGCCGAAGAGGCCAAAGAGCGCCAGGAGCCCCAGGATGGCGAGGTCTAGTCTCATCTAGAATCCCGCGTAGCGGCGGATGGCCACCAGCCGCTCCATGTAGTAGGGCTTCGCGATGGATTCGATGTGCACGCCGTCCGAGACCGAGGCGTGGATGAAGAGGCCCTTGCCCAGGTAAATCCCCACGTGATCGACCTCATGCGGATGCGAGCGGCGCATGGCGAAAAAGACCAGGTCCCCGGGCAGAACGTTCTGGGGCTTGACGTAGCGCGTGGCGGCGAACTGCTCCCGCGAGAGCCGGGGCAGGGACAAGTCGGCGCGGCGGTAGACGAGCTGGACGAAGGCCGAGCAGTCCAGGCCCGTCGCGGGGTGCACGCCGCCCCAGAGATAGGGAACGTTCAAATAGCGCAAGGTCTGCACGAGAATTTCCCGCCGCGCCTGGGCGACGGCCTTGGCCCGGCAGGGCGCCGCCGCCAGAGCGAGCGCGAGGAGGGCCAGGCCGAGAGACGCTTTGGCGCGGAAGGCAAAGAGCCGGGGTTTCATCGTGAAAGGTATATAATACCTTTCCGAATGAGGCCTCGAAACGCCCGCTGGCTGCTCTTGTGCGCGATTGTTTTGCCGCCGTGGACGCGGTGCCGAGCCCAATCGGCGCCGTCCTTGGCCGATCAGCGGGCCTGGACGCGGCAGGACAAGGCCACTTTTCTCCGCTACCTGAATTCCAGTCAGCCGATGCCGGCCGGCCAGGTGCGGCAGGTCTATCTGACCGAGAACCGATCGACGTCATCGCATGCCGCGTGGTCGCTGGAGCTGGGCCCGGCGTCCACGACGCTTTTCCCGTTCTCTGAAAAAGGCGGCGAGCCGACGGCGCGCGGAACTCTCGGCGCCCGGGCGCTTTACGAGCGCCATCTGACTCCCTGGCTGCGCGCCTACGCGGGATTGGAGGCCGAGTCCCTGCGCCAGAACCGGACGAACGGAAGCACCGCGGAGCTGATGCGCTGGTCGGTTCCCGCCGGAATCGAGCTCGCCCTGGTTCCCCTGGCCACGCCGCAGACCCGCTACGTGCTCCTGCGCCTGGGCCTGGCCGCGTCGCAGGTCTCCGGCGCGCCCGGGTCTGATTTTTCCTCGCCCATCGTGGGAACCTCCGCCGCCTGGGACGTGGGCCTGGGCTACGAGTGGCAGATTCCCAACACTAGCTGGCGCGTCAACGCCGCCTTGGACGGCCTGCGCTCCATTGGCGACAGGAACGGCGTCGGCTATTACGGGCTGGGAACGACCGTGGCGCTGGTCAAGACCTTCTAGACCGCCGTCACCAGCCTCGCGTTGACGGAAATCGCGGCGTTGTAGAGCTTGCTCACGGGGCAGCCCGTCTCGGCGGCCTTGACCGCGTCGTTGAACTTGGCCTGGTCGGCGTTGGGAATGTGCGCGGTCAGCTCCAGCTGGCTCTTGGTGATGGAAAACGCGTCGCCCACTTTCTCCAAGGTAATGGTGCAGGAGGTCTCGAGCCTGGCGGCCGTCATGCCCCGGCTGGCGAGCTGGGCCGAGAGCGCCATGGTGAAGCACCCGGCGTGGGCCGCGGCCAGAAGCTCCTCGGGATTGGTGCCGGCGCCGTTTTCAAAGCGCGTGGAAAAGGAATAGGGTGCGCTCTTGAGCGTGCCCGTCTCCGTGGACAAGCTGCCCTTGCCCGACTTCAAGTCTCCCTGCCAGACGGCCGATGCCTTGCGTTGCATAGGTGCCTCCTTATATAAGCCGGGTCCCCGGCTGATTCTCTATATATCATACGAAAGCGCGGGGGAAATAGTAGGCCCTTTGGCTGCATTTTATTTGGCCTTAAGGCCCGTGCGCCGCGCTTTTGCCGGCCGTATTCTATGCGCGATGATTCTCACCGCCGTCTTGTTGGGCGCGGCCCTGGCCCTGCCCGCGCGGGCGCAAAGCCCGTCGGCGCTGCGCAGCCTGGAACTTGAGGCCGGCGTCGGCGCCGGGTCCCTGCATTTCGCGCCGCTTCATATTCCCGTCAACGGCATGATGAATCCCGCGCTCACGCGGCCGATGTATACCGTGGCCCTGCCTGCGATTTTGGACGCCGATCGCCGGACTTCGGCGATGTTCATGGCCGGGAGCGTTCCCGTGCACGTGTTCGGGACTAAGAGCGAAAACAAGAAGTCCTGGTTCATCGAGTTCTGGCCGGAGAACGCCGCGCAGCCGATCTTCGTGAAGGGAAGCAAGCTTCCGTCAATCAAGGTTCTGGGCTTAAGCCTGTTCAACGGCGCGCTGACCATGGAGTTCAACCATATCTCCTACCGCGTCTACATCAATTTGTGCGTGTCGGACATGATGCGGAGCCGGCTGGTGGTCAAGCCCGCGGACGGGCGTGGGCAAGCGGCGACCTTTCTCATCGCCGACCTGGTCCGCGACGCCTACCAAACCGGCGTTCCTCTGAACATCGGGGGCAAGGCCTACCGGCTGGTCTACAGCCGGAACTTCATTGAAAGCAACGACAGTTTCGAGCGCTACAGCGGCGACAACTTGCTGGTCTTCATGACGTTCAACGGTAACAAAGTCGGCGGATTCCACGTGATCGAGCAGGATATCCCGCGAACGGGGGCCGGCATGCTCATTTCCACGCCGTCCAAGGAGCGGCGAAACAGCAGCGACAGCCCGGACCAAACCACGGTGGGCTTAAGCCGCGACGCCGCCGGCAACTTGAAAATTTACTACCCTGTTTCGCCCGCTCTCGCCTCTTATTAAGGACGGAATTCTAAAGCGGGCCGGTCACGGCCGGGGGGCTTCCGGCTCGTCGGCCGCGTAGCCGGCCGGAACCGCTCTTCCCTGCTTGGCGAATTTCTGCGTCATGATGTTCTCGTTGGACAAGAGCCGGCAGACCAGGTAGGACGCCGCGCAGCCGGTCAAGAGCGGGACAAAAACGTGGACCTGCCAGGTCGTCTCGATGACGAGCATCATCGCGGCCAAGAACGCGCCGGACATGCCGCCGAAAAAGGCGGCCAAGCCCACCAGCGCCGCCAAGCGCGGATCGAGCGCCGCGCTGTGGAAGACCGCGGCGAAGACGCGCGAAAATCCCGCGCCGGCGCCCGCGCCGATCAATAAAAGCGGCGCCAGGGTTCCCGAGGAAGTCGCGCTGGCCACGCCCACGATCCAGGCCGCGAGCTTCAAACCCCCGATTTTGACCGCGCCCGCGGGGCTCAAGGCCGCGCTCAAGATGCCGCCGATGACGTCGTAGCCCGGGCCGAAGACGCGCGGATCGCAATAGCCCAGGAGCCCGATGGCCAAAGCGCCGAGGGCCGGCTTCCACATCCAGTGGATGGGGAGCTTCTCGAAGAGCTCCTCGGCATGGGCGACGGCGCGCACCACCACGACGGCCAGAAGGCCCATGGCCAGGCCGAGCGCGGCGTAGGAGAGGAAAACCGGGCCGGTCGCGGCCGCGACCGGAGAAATCGCGAACAAAGGCCCCGGGCCGATGATTTTTTCGCGCAGGGCCGCGGCGGCGGCGCTGGCCAGAGACACGGGAATCAATGAGCGCGGGTGAAACTCGAACAAGAGAAGCTCCACGGCCAGGAGCACCGCCGCGATGGGCGAGCAAAACGTCGCCGAGAGCCCGGCCGCCGCGCCCGCGGCCAGGAGAATCTTTCTTTCCACCGGGGAAATCGCCAGCCATTGGCCGAAGAGGGAACCCAACGCGCCGCCGGTCGCGATGACCACGCCTTCCGCGCCGAAGGGCCCGCCGGTGCCGATGACGACCGCGGTCGAGAGCGGCTTTAAGGCCAGAATCTCGGGGGCAATCTTGCTCTCGTTGAAGAGCACCTGCTCCATGGCCTCCGGAATGCCGTGGCCCTGGATGCCGCGGTTGCCGTACCTGGCCATCAAGCCCACGATGACGGCTCCGACGGCCGGAATCAGGATGACCCACGCCCCCAGATGATTTTGCGCGGCCGTGACGGGGACGCTGGAGAAGCGTCCGTAGAAGGAAATGTTGGTGATGACCGCGATGAGCCAGAGAATAAACTTGGCTCCGAAAGCCATCAAGCCGCCGATGACAACCGCGGTAATCGAGACGAAGAGCAGGCGGGCCGGAGGCAGGCGGGGAGCGCTGGCCATGGACGCATTGTAGCGGATTGCCCCGCTTTTGTGAATCATGAGGCGCCGGCGCTTGCCGTTTGCGTAAAATCCTGCTAAGAATATCAGACCAAGATGAACAAGCATGCTTCAATCGCGGCGGCGCTGGCGCTTTGCGCGATAGGCCGGCCGCTTCGCGCGCAAGAGGCGCCGCCCTCGGCGGTTTTTGCCTCCACGGACACTTTGGCGCAGCGGGTGGATAGGCTTGAGTCGCAGGTGGAATCCCTGCAGCGCGATTTGGGAGCCGCGCCGCGCAAGCCCACCGGCGGGGATTTAAAGCTCCAGTTCAAGGGCCTCATCCAAACCGACGGCCGGTTCTATCTGGGAAGCGGAGCTAATCCCGCGGCGAGCGGATTTTGGCTCAGGCGCGCGCGCCCCGAACTCAAGGGCACGATGTTCGGGTTTTATGATTTCAAGTTTCAGCCGGACTTCGGCGAAAATACCGCGGTGATTGACGACGCGTACTTTGACGTCCGGCCGTGGTCTTTCGCGAACTTGAGAATCGGGAAGTTCAAGCCGCCTTTGGGCCTGGAGCGGCTGCGCGCCGCCCGCGACCTGACCTTCATGGAACGGGGCCTGACGGCGGACCTGATGCCGTCGCGCGACACCGGAGTAGAATTTCGCGGCGGCGTCTTTGGCGGCGCGATTAAGTACCAAACCTCCCTCACCAACGGCACGGCCGACGCCGCCCACGCGCCCGACGGCCCCGCCACCAACGCTAAGGAATTGGCCGCGCGGGTCTTCGTCCAGCCGTTCAAGAATTTCGGCCGCCGCGCGCTGGAGAACCTGGGCGTCGGCGTCGCGGGCAGCTATGCCGGCTCGAACCCCGGCATCCCCGTTTTTAGGACCGCGACAGGCCAAGATCAATTCATGAGCTACCGGAGCAACGTGGCCTTCGACGGCGAGCAAAGCCATTTAATCCCGCAAGCTTCCTATTACTTGGGGCCGCTGGGGGCGTACGCGGAGTACGCGCAAACCAGCCAGACGGCTCTGGCCGGCGGCGCGCGGGCCCGCCTGACCAATCGCGCCTGGCAGGCCGCGGCGTTCTGGGTGGTGGCGGGCGGGACTGCCTCCTACAAAGGGGTCTCCCCGAATAGGCCGTTCGATCCCGAGGCGGGAACGTGGGGCGCGTGGGAGCTGGCGGCGCGGTTTCATCAGCTCTGGATTGATCCCAGGACTTTCCCGGTTTTCGCCGATCCGACCGTTTCGGCGTCGCGCGCGACCGCCTATACGCTCGCGCTCAACTGGTATCTCAACGATTTCGTGCGGCTAGCCGCGGATTACGAGCAGACCTGGTTCGAGGGCGGCGGCGGCGCGGGCAATCGCCCCATCGAGCGCGTCCTGGGCACGCGCGCGCAATTAGCCTTCTAACGTTCCCGTCATAACACGTATAATAACAGGATGCGCGCGCCGACGCATCCGACGGAAGAGCAAGACTTGGGGGTGGGGAACACCCCGCTCATTTATTTCCCCAAGCTCGCGCGTTCTTTGGGTGGCCGCGTGCAAATCGCCGCCAAGGCGGAATGGCGCAACCCCGGCGGCTCGGTGAAGGACCGTCCGGCCCTGCGCATGCTGCGGGAGGCCCAGCGCGACGGGCGCTTGGCGCCCGGCAAAATCATCATGGACGCCACCTCGGGCAACACGGGCATCGCCTACGCCTGGATGGGCGCGAAGCTGGGCTACCAGGTGCGCCTGGCCGTGCCCGCCAACATCAACGCGGAGCGAAAGAAAATTCTTCTGGCCTACGGCGCGGAGTTGATCCTCACCGATCCCCTGGAAGGCCCCGACGGCGCGATTCGCAAGGCGCGCGCGCTCAACGCGGAAAACCCAAAACTTTATTTTTACCCCGACCAGTACAACAATCCGGAGAATTGGAAGGCGCACTACGAGACCACCGGCCCGGAAATCTGGGAGCAGACCCAAGGCCGGGTCACGCATTTTGTCGCGGGCCTGGGCACCAGCGGCACGTTTCGCGGCGCGGGAGCCAGGCTCAAGGAGCTCAACCCCGGCGTGACGCTTATTTCCGTCCAGCCCGATTCGCCGCTGCACGGCTTGGAAGGCTTGAAGCACATGGAGAGCGCCATCGTCCCCGGCATCTACGACCCGCGCCAGGCGGACCAAAATTTGGAAATCGCGACGGAAGAGGCCTACGACTGGGTCTTGCGCGCGGCCAAGGACGAGGGCGTGCTCATCGGCATTTCAGGCGGGGCGAATTTGGCCGCGTGCTTCAAGGTCGGACAAAAGCTTTCCCAGGCGGGGCAGGACGCGCTCTTGGTCACGGTTCTGCCGGACGGCGGCGAGCGCTACTTGAGCGAGCGCTTCTGGGAGGCGGCGCGGTGACGCTCCTGATCGCGCGCGAAGTCATGCAGGGCATCCAGGATCACGTGCGCCGGGCCTATCCCGAGGAAGGCTGCGGGCTTTTAATCGGCGACATTCCGGCCGACTTCGGCGAGCCGGACTCGGACGTGCGCGCCTCGGATTTTAGGCCGCTCAAAAACATGGCCAACCCGCAAAGAAAGAACGACCGCTACGAGATGGATCCGCAGGCCTGGGCGGCCGTCGAGAAGGAATTTTCGGGAAAGCCCCAGGGCATCGTGGGCATTTACCACTCGCACCCCAACGCCCCGGCGTGGCCCTCGCCCTTTGACCTGCAGCGCGCCTGGCCCGCCTACGCTTATTTGATCGTCGCGACCACGGAGGCGGGCGCCGGGGACGCGCGGGTGTGGCGGCGGTCCGAGGACGGGCGCAGCTTTATCGAGGGAAAAACGGAGGTTCTTTGATGAAAGTTCAAGTTCACGTGCCGACGGCGCTGCGGCAGTACGTCGAGAAAAAAGAAGTGGTCGAGCTCGAAGGCGCGACCGTGGGGGCGGTGTTGGACGCTTTGACGGGCAAATACGCCGCGCTCAAAAAACATTTGGTCGGCGACGACGGCCAGCTGCGCCATTTCGTCAACGTGTTCCTCAACGACGCGGACATCCGGCATTTGCAGGGCGCCAAGACCCCGGTCAAGGACGGCGACGTGCTGCTCATCGTGCCCTCAATTGCGGGCGGCAACGCGGCCCGGGCTGCGGCCCAAGAGGAGACCACGTTTAGCGCCGAGGAAATCAAGCGCTACAGCCGGCACCTCATCATGCCCGAGGTGGGCATGGCGGGGCAGAAAAAACTTAAAGAAGCCAAGGTGCTGACCATCGGCGCGGGCGGGCTTGGCTCGCCGCTGAGCCTGTATTTGGCCGCGGCCGGCGTGGGCACGATCGGCATCGTGGACTTCGACGTGGTCGAGCTTTCCAACTTGCAGCGCCAAATCATCCATTCCACCGACGCGGTGGGCAAGCCCAAAATCGAATCGGCGCGCGCGCGGCTCTTGGGCGTCAACCCGGCTATCAAAATCCAAACCCACGAGACCAGGCTCACCTCGCAAAACGCCTTGGACATCATCAAGGGCTACGACATCGTGGTCGACGGCACGGACAACTTCGCCACGCGCTACCTGGTCAACGACGCCTGCGCGCTCTTGGGCAAGCCCAACGTCTACGGCAGCATCTTCCGCTTCGAGGGCCAGGTCTCGGTGTTCTGGGCCGAGCGCGGGCCGTGCTACCGCTGCGTCTACGCGGAGCCGCCGCCGCCGGGCCTGGTGCCGTCCTGCGCCGAGGGCGGCGTGCTGGGCGTTTTGCCGGGCGTGGTGGGCGCGCTGCAGGCGACCGAGACCATCAAGCTCATCGTGGGCATCGGCGAGCCCTTGATCGGCAAGCTCGTGCTCTTTGATGCCTTGAAGATGAACTGGAGAAAGTTGGCTCTCCGCAAGGACCCCGGTTGCCCGGTCTGCGGGACCAAGCCCAGCATCAAGACGCTCATCGACTACGAGGAGTTTTGCGGTATTCGCGGCGAGGAGAAAAAGGCGGCCGCGGCCGGCGTCCCCGAGGTCAGCGTGGAGGAGTTAAAGGCCAAGATGGACCGCGGCGAGGAGATTTTTATCCTGGACGTGCGCGAGCAGGAGGAGTACGACATCTGCCGCCTGCCCGGCTCAAAGCTCATTCCGTTGGGCCAACTGCCCGAGCGCGTGAGCGAGCTTAACTCCGCGGATGAAATCCTGGTGCACTGCAAGATGGGGGGGCGCTCCGCCAAGGCGGTCAAGTTCCTGCACGACGCGGGATTTACCAAGGCGGTCAACGTGGCCGGCGGCATCACCGCCTGGTCCGAGCGCATCGACCCCACCGTGCCGACGTATTGAGGAAGGTTGTGAGTCGCCGTAATCCTTCCGAGCTCGAGCAGTTGATCTTGATGCCATGGTGGTTTTCCGTGGTATTGGCGCCCATCGCTTATATCGGATTGCGATGGGTTTTGCCCGCGTTTATTTTCCGACAAGGAATTCTCGCAGCATTCGCGGCTTCGTCGCGAATGCTTGCTCCTATCGCTGCTGGGGGTTTTTTGTTGGCGGCTTTGTTGGCGGCAATTTTCGGAATGTTTAGGAAAAAAGTTGTTGATAGTCAGAGCGGCCCTGCGTCCATCCAAAATTTAACGTGGCAGCAGTTTGAGTGGCTGGTGGGCGAGGCGTTCAAGAGGCAGGGCTACGCGACTGAAGAATCGATTAGCGGCGGAGCCGATGGCGGCGTCGATTTGGTTTTGCGCAAAGAGGGGAAGAAGACGCTCGTCCAATGCAAGCACTGGAAAGTTTGGTCCGTAGGGGCTAGTGTTGTTCGTGAACTCTACGGCGTGATGGCGGCGGAGAAGGCCGACGCGGGGATTGTCGTGACTTCAGGAAAATTCACCAGGGATGCGCACGCTTTCGCGCGAGGCAAACCGATTCGGATGATCGACGGCCCGCAGTTGTGGGAAATAATCAAAGGCGTCCAGTTAAAATCCTAAACAGCTATAATCCTGCAAGAGATTTAACCGTCACCCAGCGTCGCACGGAGACCCCATGAAAACCAGCGGAAACATCGTCCTCGTCACCGGCGGATCAAGTGGCATCGGATTTGAGTTCGCCAAGCAGCTCGTCGCCCTGGGCAACACGGTCATCGCCACCGGGCGCGACGAGGAGAAGCTCAAGAAAGCCAAATCCCAGCTGCCCGAGCTCCACGTCATCAAGAGCGACGTGAGCGACGCCGCGGCCATCGCGTCCCTGCGCGACGTCGTGCTCTCCGAGTTCCCGGCCTTAAACGTGCTCGTCAACAACGCGGGCATCATGCGCACCATCAACCTGCACGAGGACGGGGTCTCGCTCGACGAGCTTACCCGCGAAATCGACATCAACTTGAAGGGCCCCATGCGCATGGCCAAGACGTTTTTGCCGCACCTCAAAAAGCAGGACTCGGCCGCCATCGTGAACGTCTCCTCGGGCCTGGCCTTCACGCCGCTGCCCACCTCGCCGGTCTACTGCGCGACCAAGGCCGGCCTGCATTCCTTCACGCTCTCCCTGCGCGTGCAGCTCAAAAACACGCAGGTGAAGGTCTTTGAAGTCGCGCCCCCGGCCACGGAAACCGATCTTCTCGCGGACGCCATGAAGAACCGCGAGGCCATGAAGGGCGTCTCGGTCATGAAGGTCCAGGACATGGTCGCGGCCTCGATTGCCGGGTTGGCCGCGGACAAGCTGGAAATCCGCCCCGGCCAGTCCAACCAACTTAAATTCATGAGCCGTCTGGCGCCCGGCTTCATCTTGAAGCAGATGAGCGGGCCCGTGGACCTCATGCTGGGCCAGACCCGGTAGACGGGGGCTACTTGCAGGCCTAGGTAGGCCTAGACAGGGGGTTGATAGCCGGGCATGGCTCAAAAAATTGTCATTATCGGGGGCGGATTTTCGGGCTGCCTAGTCGCTTCGCATCTGCTTAAAAGGGCCGCGGCTCCGCTGGACGTGACGTTGGTTGAAAAAGCCGCCGTCGGCCGCGGCGCTGCCTACAGCACCAAGGATCCCGCCCACCTGCTCAACGTCCCGGCCCAAGGCATGAGCGCGTTTCCGGACGATCCCAACCATTTTCTGCGCTGGCTGGGCGACGCCCAGGGTGGGGATTTTATCTCGCGCGGCCGCTTCGGCGATTACATCCTTTCCATTTTGAAAGACGCCCAAGACGGCGCCGCGCCGGGCGTCACGTTCCGCGCGCTCAAGGACGAGGCGGTAGACGTCCGCCCCGAGGGCGAAGGCCTGCGAGTCGTGCTGCGCTCGGGCGGCGAGCTGCCGGCCAAGCAAATCGTTCTCGCGCTGGGAAACGCGGCGCCCAGCCCGCCCTACCCCGCGCTGGCGGATTTGGGCGCGCGCTTCATCGCCGATCCGTGGGACGGCGGGCGGCTCTCCGGCATCGAGCCGGATGCCGCGGTGATGCTCATCGGCACGGGGCTGACCATGGTCGACGTGGCCATCGCGCTTTCGCGGCGCGGGCATCGCGGGCCGATGTTCGCCTTCTCCCGCCGCGGGCTTCTGCCCCAGCCGCACGGGGAGGGGCGCGCGGTCGATTCGTTTCCACCCGCGGAAGCCGCGGGCCGCACGGCGCGCGGCGTTCTGCGCTGGATTCGTCGGCAGGACAATTGGCGCGGCGCCATGGACGCGCTGAGGCCTCGGGTTCAAGAACTTTGGTTTTCGCTTTCGCCCGCGGAGCGCCGCCGCTTTCTTAGGCACGCCCGGCCCTACTGGGACTCGCACCGGCACCGGTTGCCGCCGCAGGCGCACGCGGCTCTTGCGGCGCTCTTGAAGAGCGGGCAGCTGCGGACCTTCGCGGGAAGAATCGACTCCTTGACGCCCGCGGGTGCGGACATACGGACAAACCTGCGCCTGCGCGGCGGCACGGGCATTAAGACCTTGGAGGCCAACTGGATCGTCAACTGTGCCGGGCCCGAATCGAACCCCGCCAGAAGCCGAGATCCACTCATCGTCAACCTCCTGGCGCGCGGCCTAGCGCGGCCGGATGCGCTCAGCCTGGGCTTTGACGCGGATGAGGATGGGGCGCTCGTTCGCGGCGACGGGCGCGTAGACAAAAGGATTTTCACGTTGGGCACTTGGCTCAAGGGCCGGCTCTGGGAGAGCGTGGCGGTGCCGGAGTTGCGCGGCCAAGCTCAGGACTTGGCCGCGCGACTGCTTCGCGTGTCTGGCGAGAGGGGGCCTGCCGAAAGTCTGGCGGACGCGCCTCTTGACAAATCGCCTAACTGATACTACAATAGTTACAGATATGGCAGCCAATAGCCGGGTCGCCGTCGCCGCGCACATCGTCTCCGTGCTGGCCGCGAAGTGCGACGAGTTCGTTTCTTCCCAGGCCATCGCCGGCAGCGTCAACACCAACCCCGTGGTCATCCGCCACATCCTGGCCGCCTTGACGCGCGCGGGCATCGTGGTCTCGCACGAAGGCAAGGCGGGGGGGTCCAAGCTGGTCAAGTGCCCGGAGGACATCACGCTGTGGGATTTGTCCGTGGCTTTGGGCGAGGAGCATCTCTTCGCCGTCCATAAGAATCCGCCCAACCCCAAGTGCGCGATCAGCTGCCGCATGAAGGAAACGCTGGGCAAGGCCTTTGCCAGCGCGGAGCGGGCGGCGCAGGCCCAGTTAAAGAAAGTCAGCGTGAAGGATTTGCTGGCGGAGGTCGCTTGAATTTTTTTTGGACTAAACTGTAACAAACTCGGTATCAGACAAGGAGAACTTAAAATGAAGAAACTCGAAGGCAAGGCGGCGCTGGTGACGGGCGGAGCGCGCGGCATCGGAGCGGCCATCGCGCGGCGGCTGGCCAAGGACGGCGCCGCGGTGGCGGTCAACTATTCCAAGTCGGCCAAGGAGGCCCAGGCGGTCGCGGCGGGCATTATTAAGGAAGGCGGCCGCGCGGTCGCGGTCAAGGGGGACATGAGCGACGCCGCGCAGGCGCGCGCCGCGGTCGAGGCCGCGTTCAAGGAGTTCGGGCGCCTCGACATCCTGGTCAACAACGCGGGCCGCGCGGAGTTCGCGCCCCTGGAGGCGGTGGACGAGAAGCACGTGAAGGCGCAGTTCGACTTGAACGTCGGCGGGCCCGTCTTCGCGACGCAGGCCGCCGCGCTGCGCTTTTCCAAGGACGGCGGGAGCGTCATCAACATCAGCTCCGTCGCCGCGAACTCGTCCTATCCGTCGATGTCGGTCTACTCGGCCACCAAGGCCGCGGTGGAAGCCCTGACCCGCGTCTGGGCCGCGGAGCTGGGGCCCCGAGGCGTGAGGGTCAACGCGGTCGCGCCCGGCGCCACCGACACCGAGATGGCCAGGCCCATTCTCGGCGAGGAGTCGCGCAAGGCCATCGTCGCGGCCACGCCGCTTGGGCGCATCGGGCAGCCGGAGGACATCGCCGACGCGGTGGCGTTTTTGGCTTCGGACGACGCGCGCTGGGTGACGGGGCACGTCATCCGCGCGGCGGGCGGCAAGAACTGAGCGCGCGAATTGTTTGTCGTCGAAGCGCTGGTGATTTAATCGAGGAGGGGTTATGAACGACGCGACGCCGGAAACGGCCGCGCGGGAGACGGAGCTTCCCGCGGCTTACGTGTGGACGAGCGACTTTACCATCAAGAGGGTCTATAATAAGAAGGCATAGGGGGGAATCAAAATGAAAAAGCGCAAGCTGGGCGGCCAGGGGTTGGAAGTCTCCGCGATCGGCCTGGGGTGCATGCCCATGAGCCAGTCCTACGGGCCTGCGGACGAGAAGGAGTCAATCGCCGCGATTCACCGCGCGCTCGAAATCGGCTGCGACTTTTTCGACACGGCCGAGGTCTACGGCCCGCTGGCCAACGAGGAGCTGCTGGGCCGGGCGCTCAAGGGCCGGCGCGAAAAGGCCGTCATCGCCACCAAGTTCGGCTTTCGCATCGAGAACGGCAAGATGGTCGGCGTGGAAACGGACAGCCGGCCCGCGCACATCCGCGAGGCCGTGGAGGGCTCGCTGCGGCGTCTGCAGACCGACCGCATCGACCTGCTCTACCAGCACCGCGTCGACAAGACGGTGCCCATCGAGGACGTGGCCGGCGCGGTCGCGGAGCTAATTAAGGAAGGAAAGGTGCGGTTCTTCGGCCTCTCCGAGGCTGGCATCGCGAACATCCGCCGCGCCCACGCCGTCTCTCCGGTCACCGCCCTGCAAAGCGAGTACTCGCTCTGGGAGCGCAACCTCGAGCCCGAGATTATTCCCGCGCTGCGCGAGTTGGGCATCGGCCTGGTGCCCTTTTCGCCGCTGGGGCGGGGCTTTTTGACCGGCGCGGTCAAGCGCGCGGAGGAATACCCGGAGGGGGATTTTAGGCGCGGCGATCCGCGCTACCAGGGCGCCAACTTCGACGCCAACGTGAAGGCCGCCAAGGCGGTCTTCGACGTGGCCGCGGCCAAGGGCGCCACGCCCGCGCAGATCGCGCTGGCCTGGTTGCTGCACAAGGGCGGCTTCATCGTGCCCATCCCGGGCACCAAGCGCCGCAAATACCTCGAGGAGAACGCGGCCGCGGCGGACATCGAACTTGCTCCCGCCCAAATCAAGGCTCTAGACGACGCCCTGGCTCCGGGGAAAGTCTCCGGAAAGCGCTACGCCGACAGGATGATGGCGACTATCGATCGCTGAGCGTATTCGCGGTGGGTCCAAGGGCCTGAAAACGGCTGGGCCCAAAGACTGGGCGGCGGCGCCTGGCAAGCCCATAACAACTTCCGCCGAAAGCTCCATGATCATGGTGAGACATGATGGAAGACGCGGGAAAAAGCGCGCGATGAATTCAACGCAGAAGCGCCGGCAAACGCCATGGCTGGCCGGGATGGCGGCGGCCTTGTTCCTGCTCCTGCCGCGCGCGGCCTGGTCCCATCCCGCCATTTACGGCTTCAACTTTCCCTGCTGGCAGACGGACTGCTACCAAAGCGCGTCTGCCGGACAAAGCCTGCAGGCCCTGGCCCAAACCGGCGCGCGCTGGGCCGCGGTCATCCCCACGTGGTACATGGGCTCGGCCAAGGACTCCAAGCTGGGGCCGACCCGCGCCTCGCCGTCGGATGAGTCCGTCGTCGCCGCGATGCGCCGGGCCAAGGCCCTGGGGCTCTTGGTGGCGCTAAAGCCCCACGTGGATTTGGAAAACGGGCATCCCCGCTCCGACATCGACCCCAAGGACGCGCCGGCTTGGTTCGTCAATTACCGCGCCATGATTCTGCACTACGCGCGGCTGGCCGCCCAAGGCCACGCGGACATGTTCGTGGTGGGCACCGAGCTCCTGCACGTGGACGGCCCCGCCCACCGCGGCGACTGGAAGCGCCTCATCGCCGAAGTGCGCGCGGTCTATCCCGGGCCGCTCACCTACGCCGCCAACAGCTACAATTTCATCCGCGTCTCCTTCTGGGACAAGCTCGACTACATCGGCATCGACGGCTATTTTCCAATGCCGGGCGGCGACAACGAGACGCTTTTGCGCCTGGGCTGGGAGGCCTACAAGCCCGTGATCGCGGCCATGAGCGCCGCCTACGGCAAGCCCGTGCTCTTCACCGAAGTCGGCATCTCCAGCCAGAAGGGCGCCAATCTCCGGCCCTGGAACTTCGGCGATTTCGGCCCGCTGGATCTCCAGGTGCAGAAGGCCTACCTGCAGGCGTTCTTGGACACCTTCGGCCGGGACAAGTGGTGCGCGGGATTTTGGCTGTGGGACTGGGAGGCTGATTCGCGGTCCATGGGGCCGCAAGACAAGGGCCAAGGAGTGCGCGGCAAGCCCGCGGAGAAACTCTTGGAAAACTATTTCAAGCGCTGGCGGGGCGGCCAAGACGTCGCGGGCCCGCCCGCTCGGAATATTTCGGCTGGCGGCGCCCGGGCCCTGGGCCTCATCCGCCCCGACGCCTTCGATGGATTTTAGCCGTTGGTCCGCCGCGTCCCGGCTATGATCATTCTGAAGGATGCCCTCGACGAGAAAGATGGATAGACGCGCCCTGCGCGGAGTGGCCGCGGCTTTGCCGGCCGCCGGCGTATTTCTCCTGGCCTCGCGCTTGCCCTGCCGTGCGGCCGCGGAAGACGCGCTCGGAGTTGCCGAGGAAGCCGTGCAAGTGCGGCCAATATATTTGGGGCCGGCCTTGAATTTTACCGGCCCGACGGACGCCTTTCCCAATGTCCTTGCCTCTCCAGTCGCCGCGCCCTTGCGCGATCTTCCTCAAATTCCCGCGCCGGCGGCCGCCGAGAATCCGCGCGAAGCCGCCGGCGTTCCCGCGCAAAGCGAAGCGGCGGCCGTCCCCGCCGCCTATGCCGCCTCCGCCGTGTCGGCGGAGGCGGAGAGGACGGAGTCCTTGCGCCCCGCGGGCCCGCGCGCGGCGGAGTTGGGGAGGCTTGGAAAAATCTCGGGGCGGATTTCCGGGTGGCTTAAGCCCGGAGCCTCGGGCGACAGCCTCGCGGCCCAATCGGCCGCGGAATTCGACGCGCCCTTGGCGCCGGACGACCGGCGATTTTTGGAGGATGTGTCGCGCCGCAGCTTTCGCTATTTTCTGGAGCAGGCGGACAAAAAAACCGGCCTCGTGGCCGATCGCGCGCCGAGAGCGGGCGGGCTTGGCCTCCGGAAAAAATCCGGGCGCGCCGCCAGCGTCGCGGCGACCGGCTTTGGCCTCAGCGCTTTGAGCGTGGGCGCCAAGCGGGGCTGGATTCCGCGCCGAAAAGCGCTCGCGCGGGCTAGAAAGACGCTCAAGTTCCTCGCGGCCAATGCCGCCCAGGAGCGCGGCTGGTTCTATCATTTTCTCGACGCTCGGACCGGGGCGCGGGCCTGGAACAGCGAGGTCTCCTCCATCGACACCGCTCTTCTCCTGGCCGGCGCCATGACCGCCAAGCAGTTCTTCGGCGACGCCGAGATTTCCCGGCTGGCCGACGAGATCTACGCCCGCGTCGATTTCCCCTGGATGCTCAACGGCTCGCCCAACCTCTTGTCGATGGGATGGACGCCGGAGCAGGGCTTTATCCCCGCGCGCTGGGACACCTACAGCGAGCACATGGTCCTCTGCCTGCTCGCGATGGGCTCTCCCACGCGGCCCATCCCCGCTTCGGCGTGGGACGCTTGGGCGAGGCCGGAGGTCAGGGCCGGAGGGCAAGCTTTCATCGCGGGAACAGCGCCCCTGTTCATCCACCAATATTCGCACGCCTACGTGGATTTCCGCGGCAAGAAAGACCGCCGCGGCCTGGACTACTTCGAGAATTCGGTCAAGGCGACGCTGGCGCAGAGGCGGGTCATGAGCGAATTGGGCCAAGATCCGTCGGGAAAATACGCGGGATGGTCCAAGGACATATGGGGGCTCACGTCGTCCGACGACGGCAAGGGCGGCTACGCGGCGTGGGGCGCGCCTCCGCTCGAAGGCCCCATCGACGGCACGGTCGTTCCGTCGGCGCCGGGGGGGTCTCTGATGTTCACGCCAAAAGAATCTTCGGCGGCACTGCGCGCGATGCGCAAACGCTACCCCAAGACGTACGGCCGCTACGGCTTCGCGGACTCGTTTCACCCCGCGACCGGCCGCGTCAACAATGACGTGCTCGGCATCGACGCGGGAATCACGCTCTTGTCGGCCGCCAACCTGGCCGGCGGCGACGTGTGGGAGTCCTTCATGAAGAACCCCGAAATTATCAGGGCAATGAAGGCCGCGGGCTTTAAAACGTCCGGGCGCTGAGGGCGGGTCCGCTAAGCTTTGGCCACGGCGTCCTGCCAGCGACGCAGGCGCCGGATTCGCTCGGGCTTCGAGCAGGATGGGACAAATTCCCGATCTTTTTTCCAAACCGTCTCGATGTCGGCGGTGGTCTTCCAGAGCCCGACGCCCAGGCCCGCCATGAAGGCCGCCCCCGCGGCGGTGGTCTCGGTGACGCGGGGCCGAACGCAGCGCGCGCCGGAGTAGTCGGCCTGGAGTTGCATCAGCAGATCGTCGGTCGCGGCGCCGCCGTCGACCTTGAGCGAGCGGACCCGGCGCTTCAAGCCCTTTTCCATGGCCGAAAGCAGTTCCGCGTTCTGCAGGGCCATGCCTTCTAAGACGGCGCGGGCCAGGTGCGCCTTGGTCGAGCCCCGCGTCAGTCCCGTGATGAGCCCGCGCGCCTCGGGCCGCCAGTGCGGCGCGCCAAGCCCCGTGAGCGCCGGGACGAACTGCACGCCGCCCGCGTCCGGCACGCCGCGGGCCAAGGCTTCCACCTCGGCGCTTGAGGCGATGACGCCCAGGCCGTCGCGCAGCCACTGGACCGCCGCGCCGCAGATAAAAGCCGAGCCCTCAAGGGCATACGTCGTCTGCTCCTTCCAGAGCCAGGCCACGGTTGCGACGCAGCCGGGGATGGCGGGGGGAACTTTTGCCCCGGCGTTCATCAAAAGAAAGCTGCCCGTGCCGAAAGTGCATTTGGCCGAGCCGGGCTCAAAGCACGCCTGGCCAAAGAGCGCGGCCTGCTGATCGCCCGCCATGGCCGCGATGGGGATGCCGTCGGGCAGGCCGGGCACGCCTTTGGTGCGGCCCAAAATCCCGATGGTCGGACAAATCTCCGGCAGCAGCGCGCGCGGCACGCCCAAAATATCGCAGAGCTCATCGTCCCACGCGAGGGTCTTTAAATTCATGAGCATCGTGCGCGACGCGTTGGTGGCGTCGGTGGCGTGCAGCGCCCCGCCGGTCAGGCGCCAGAGAAGATAGGAATCAACCGTGCCGAAGGCGAGCGCGCCGGACTTGGCCCGCGCGCGCAGGCCCGGGACGTGGTCCAGGAGCCAGCGGATTTTAGTTCCGGAAAAATAGGGGTCGATGACCAGGCCGCTGCGCGAGCGCACGCGCGCCTCATGGCCGGCTTTTTTGAGCTTGGCGCAGAATTCCGCCGTGCGCCGGTCCTGCCAGACGATCGCGTTGTGGACGGGCGCGCCCGTGCGCCTGTTCCAGAGCAGCGTGGTTTCGCGCTGGTTGGCGATGCCGATGGCGGCCAGGCGCGCCGGGGAAACCTTGGCCGCGGCCAGGGCGCGCGCGGCGGCTTCAAGCGTCGAGCGCCAGATGTCTGCGGGGTCGTGCTCCACCCAGCCGGGCTTGGGGAAAATCTGCCGGAACTCGCGCTTGGCGTGGGCGCGCACCGCTCCGGCATCGTCCATCACCGCCGCGGCGCTGCCCGTGGTGCCCTGGTCCAAGGCCAATATATAGGAAGGCACGGCCCATGATATCATTTCATTCCGGGCCCGCCGGCTCGGCCGGCAAGCGATGAAGATAAAACGGGCGTTTTTGTGGGGCGTTCTTGCCTGCCTTTTCGCGCCCGGCGTCCCGCTGCGCGCCAAGACCGTGACCTACGATCTCAGCATCGGCGGGAAAAAAGTCGATTTCACCGGCAAAACGGCCGCCGCCTTGGCGATCAACGGGACGATTCCGGGCCCCACGCTCTATTTTCAGGAAGGCGACACGGCCGTTATCCGCGTCCATAACGATTTGCCCGCGCCTACCTCCCTGCATTGGCACGGGATGCTCGTCCCCAATGCCATGGACGGCGTTCCCTACGTGACCTACGCTCCCATCAAGCCGGGCGCGACGTTTGTCTACACCTTTAACGTCAAGCAGTCGGGCACGTATTTTTACCATTCGCACAGCGGGTTTCAGGAGCAGCGCGGACTCTACGGCGCCATCGTGATAGCGCCGGGGCCGGGCGCGAAGCCGCGCTACCACCCCGACGTGGACAAGGCCGTCGTGCTTTCCGACTGGACGGACGAAAATCCCAGGAAAATCCTCAGCGCGCTTAAGCGCGGCAGCGATTGGTTTTCCATCCGGAAGAAAAACGCCCAGAGCCTTTGGGGCGCGCTCAAAAGAGGCGAGCTTTCCGATTATCTTAAGCGCGAACTGCTGCGCATGCCGCCCATGGACGTTTCGGACGTCTACTACAACCTGTTTCTCGCCAACGGCGCTCCGCAAATCCGCGTCGCGGCCAAGACCGGCGACTTGGTCCGCCTGCGCCTCATCGACGCGTCCGCGTCCACATTTTTTTTCCTCCAGTTCGCCGGCGGGCCGATGACCATCATCGCGGCGGACGGGCAGGACGTCGAGCCGGATAAGGAAAACCGCTTCCTGATCGCAATTGCCGAGACCTACGACGTGCTCGTCAAGGTTCCGCCCGGCGGCAGCTACGAGCTCAGGGCCACCGCCCAGGACGGCTCGGGCCATGCCTCCATTTGGCTCGGCCAAGGCCCTCCGCATCCGGCGCCCGAGGTTCCCAAGCCCGATCTCTACAAGATGATGCCGGGAAAAATTTCTTTCGCGCGCGTGTTCGCGTTGACGCCCGCGGGCGCGATGGGCATGAGCGACAAAGCCGTGGCCGAGGGCCAGTTCGACAAGCCGACCATGACGGCGGGCATGGATAAGGGCGGCATGTCGGGGATGACTATGTCGGGCATGAACACGGGAAGCATGGGCGCGGACGCGCGCCCGGGCCCTCCCTACGCGCGGCTTAAATCCGTCCGGCCGACGGCGTTTCCCGCGGGGCCCGCGCGTACCTACCGCCTTACGCTCGACGGCGACATGCGCCGCTACGTCTGGATGATCAACGGCAAAGTTTTGGCGGAGAGCCGGTCCATCCGCGTGCGCGAGGGAGAAGTGACGCGCTTTATCCTCATCAACCGGACCATGATGAGCCATCCCATGCATCTGCACGGCCACTTTTTCCGGGTCTTGAACGGCCAGGGGCGCTACTCGCCGCTCAAGCACACGGTGGACGTGCCGCCCATGTCCACGGTCGTCATCGAGTTCCTGCCCGACGCCAAGGGCGACTGGTTTTTCCACTGCCACATCCTCTATCACATGGAAAGCGGCATGGCCCGGGTCGTCCACTACGCGGGCTACCGGCTTTCTCCGGCGCTGGCCGCGGTCCGCCCGAAGCTCTACCGCGATCCGTTCTATTTCTACGGGCGCGCGGACGCGCTGAGCGACATGACCCAGGGCTCGGTCTTCTTGGCGGACACCAGGAATATTTTCAGGACCGACTGGGAGGCGGGATGGCTGCCCTCCGCGTCGCGCCGCTGGGAGGTCGTGCCCACTTATAACCGCTACATCAACGCCTTCTTCACCGTCTTTGCCGGGGCGGACGCGGAAAAAAGCAGGAACGAGGCGTCCGTCGCGCGGGGGGTGGCGGGCGTCCGCTGCCTGCTTCCGTTCTTGATCGAGTCCCGCCTATGGCTGGATTCGGACGGCGGGGCCAGGGCTAATCTGAAGAAATCCTTCCAACTCACGCCGCGGCTCTCCGCTTTCGGGGAAGCCGAATACGACACCCACGATCGGTGGGAGAACCGCCTCGGCCTGGCGTTTGCGGCGAGCCAGGACGTCTCGCTCGTCGGCCAATGGGACTCGGCCTACGGCGGGGGCGGCGGCGTCCGGCTGCGCTTTTAGGCTTTCTGGTTGTCCGCGACGAACTTGCGGATGTCCTCGATGTGCTCGAGGATGAGCGAGGCCTTGCCGAGGCCGAACTGAAAGGGGTACTTGTCCTCCTCGGTGCGCTTGAGGACGATCATCTTGTTGCCTTTGAACTCTCCGAATTCCACGATAGCCATGCGAAGTCTCCTTGGGTGACGAACTGACTGCCTGTGAATTTAACTTATTTTGCGGCCGGGCGGCTACCAGGCGGGAATCGCGGTCGGGTCTTGGCCCGAGGCGGCTTCCTGCGCCATGTGCTGGGCCAGCAGGTTCCAGCTCACGAAGTGCCCGCTGGCGTCGGGCGCGCCGGTCTCCGGGTCGTAGTTCTCGTTCATCCCGCCGCTGGCCTTGATGTCCGCGACCAGCAGCCGCTGGGTCTTGCGCGCGAGCTGCCGAGCTTGGGAGTCGTAGCCGTAGTTTAAAAGGCCGTGCATCATGAGGTAGTTGGCGAGAATCCACACCGGGCCTTGCCAGTAGCCCGCGCGCGCGTCGTAGAGCGCCTCGTCCTTGGCCAGGCTCCTGATGCCGTTGGGTGACCAGAACTCGGCCGGATTCAAGAGATGCTCTTTGATCATGCGTTTGGCCTGGGCGGGCGTCGCGACCTTGGCCCAGAGCGGGACGAAATTGGTCCAGGTCTTGATCTTGACGAAGGCGCCGGTCCGGCTGTCGATGTTCCAGAAGGTCCCGTCCTTTTCGGACCACATGCGCTTTTGGATAAGCGCCCTGAGCGCCTGAGCTTTGTGCCGGTAGAGCGCGGCATCCTGCGCGCGTCCGAGCTTGTGCGCCAGAAATGCCAGGGCCAGGTACTCGCGGTAGATGTAGCACTGCAAGTCGACGCCCTCGGTAATCTGCGAGGGCTCGTCCGAGACCGCGGGGTTGTTGTCCGCGCCGCTTTCCACCCCGTTGTACCAGACGAAGAGCCCGTCTTTCGCGCGGCGGTTGTTCTCCCAAAAGGAAAGCGTGTCCTTGAGTTTTTGGTAGAAGGAAATGCGCGGGCCCTCGTCCGGGCGCTCGTAATGCTGGAGCTTGAGATAGTCGAGGGATTTAGACGGCGGCGAGTCCGAGCCCAGAAGCCAAGTGAAATTCCCTGAAGTGAGCGAGGCCCGCAGCGCCGCCTGGGCCAGGAAGGGCTTGCACATCTCGGGCAAGGCCCAGAGCGCGTCGGGCGCGATTTCGCGCGGCGCGTAGCCCGTCCAGGCGGCGAACTCGTCCACAAAGTCCAGGAAGTCCTCGACCGAGCCCATGACGGGCTTGGAGACCTTGTCGTAGCTCAAGGCCGTTCCCATAAAATACATGTCCCAGTCGAAAAGCTGGAAGTAGGGCCCGTCAGGCACGATGTACTCGTGCCGCAAGAGGCCCAGCGGGGGCTTGACGATTTCCCGCTTGAAGCTCTCTTTCGCGAAGAGGGCGGAAAGCTCCCGTGCGTTGTTCGCGGCGCGGGCGCAGGGGCAAAGGGCCAGGAGAAGCGCGCTGAGCACGACCATGGGTTTTATTCTACTTTTCTGCTTGTTTCCCAATCAATTTTACGGGGTAGCCGAAACGTTGCACCATTGAAAATCGAGGGGCAGGGGGAAACCCCGAAGCCCATGAAAAGAGCCTCCATATGAGAGGCCAGAAAGCCGGAGGCCGACGCGAAGTTCATAGCGAACTTAAGCAACGCCGCACCGGCGAACAGGACGGGACGGACATCGGTCCATCCCGCCCTCGTTTTTTTAATAAACCTGGACGATTTTAGACGGAGTCCGGGAGCCTTTGACAAGCCGCAGTTTTTCGCGGCCCACGCCGAGCTCCCGGGCCAAGGCGGCCAGCGCTTCGTCATTGGCCAAGCCGTCGCGGGCCTCGGCGCGCACCCAGACATCGTACGCGTCGGGCCCCTTGCGGCTGACGGCCGCCTTCTTCGAGGCGGGGTGGACCTTGAGCTTTAGAAGCATGCGCTATTCTAGCGGTTTGGGCTTTGCCTTGAGGCCATGACCGCCGCGCTGGCGCGCGAGAGAACGCGCGTCAGGCCTCCGGGCGCCAGGCCGAAGCCCAGCAGGATCAGCGCCGCCGCGGCGAAGCCCAGGCTTTCCACGCGGCCCATCTTCAAATGCGCGCCGGAATCTTTCCGGCCGCAGAAAAGGGAGAAATACATCCGGATGGCCGCCAAGCCGCTCATCGCCACGGCCGCCACCGCGAAGAGCCCCAAGCCGGGAAAGGAATCCACCGCGCCCCGCACCAACATCTCCCCGCCGATAAAGCCGAGCGTGCCGGGGAAATTCGCGACGGCCAGCCCCATGATGAGGAAGCTCACGGCCAGAAGCGGCATGCGCTCGTAGCCACCGTGGCGCACGTCCAGGCGCAGGCGCCCGCGGCGCGCTTCAAGAGCCAGGACCGCGCGCGAGAGCCCGGCCAGGGCCACGCCGGAGCACACCCACAGGAGCAGCGCGCCGACCAAGGCTCCGCGGCCGGGAAGCTCCAAGCCCGCGATGACCAGCGCCGACTGGCTCACGAAGAGGTATCCGCAGGCCCGGCGCGCGTCCGCCTGGTAGAGCGCCATGAAGGATCCGTAAACCGCGGTGATGAGGGCCAGCCCGGCGGCTGTTCTCAAAAGCGTCGGGCACGCATAGGGGACCGCCAGGACCAGCGCCGCGTAGGTGCCCAGCTGCGGCGCGTTGAAAAGAGCCGCGGGCCCGATGCGGCCTTGGTCGAAGACTTCGGGGATCCACGCGTGGAACGGGAATATTCCCTTGCGCAGCACGACGGCCGAGAGAATCAAGGCCACGCCCCATTGCTCCAAGGCCGCGTCGCCGCGGCCGCGCGCCCAGGCCGCCAAGGCCGCGCCCGCCGCGAGAAAAATAGCCGAGAGGCCCAAGTGCGAGAAGATGACGCGCCGCGCCGCCTTGAAGCGCGCACCCCGGTGGCCGGCCGCCAAAATCGCGGCGGTCGCAATCCAAATCAGGACCAGGGCCGCGGGCGCGGCGGTCAAAAACGCCGCCATTCCCAGCAGGCACGCCGCGGCCGTGCGGGCGAGTCCCGCGTCGTCCATGCGGGCGCTCGGCGTCGTGACGACCGCCATCAGCCAGAGCAGCGCCGCGAAGGGAACAAGCACGGTGGAAAGAAGCGCCAAGGGCGCCGAACCGGAGCTCAGCGGCCCAAAAAATTCCAGCGCCAGGGGGATTGCCGCGACGGCGGTCAAGACGGCGGCGCATGCCGCCGCGAGGGCATAAAGCCGCCGCCCGCGCGTTCCCAAGGCGTAGGCCGCCAAAACCGCGCCCGGGAGGGCCGCGAGCGCGGCCAGCCAAAGAAGCCGGCTAAGCGCCATCGCCGCCTCCGAAGAAGGCCGCCGGAATCCGGCACAGCCGCCGATCGAGGCTCTCCAGCGCGGCCGCCAGCCGCTCCAGGGGCTCGGCCAGCCAGCGGTCCATGAGGCCGTCCAAAAAGCCGCGCTCGAGCGCGAAGAGATAAAGCGCGCCGCCCCAAGCCGCGGGCGGCTCCTCGGCCGCGGCCAGGCTCGCGCCCAGATCGTTTTCCAACTGATGAAGATCGTGGAGGATGTTGGGGGCGCTCAGGAACTGCAGCAGCCGCAGGCAGATGTTCCCGGACATGTGCAGGAAGGCCAAGGTGTTCAAGCCCAGGGAAATTTCGACCACGATGATGCCGACTTGGGCGAGGGACGCGAAGCAGAGCTTCGACTTGACGTCGGTCTGCGCGCGCCCCGATAGCGCGGCGTAGCCCGCCGTGGCCAATCCCGCCGCGGCGGTCAAAATCCGCGTGGCCGCCGAGTACTGGACCAGGGAGGAGGCGCGCAGCAGGAGAAAGCAGCCAGCGTGGATGGAGAGCGCGCCGTAATAGACCGCGCTTGAGGGCGTGGGCCCCTCCATGGCGCGCGGCAGCCAGGTGGAGAAGGGGAGCAGCGCGCTTTTGGCCGCGGCCGCGGCGATAAGAAGGACCGCGATGGTCACGACGTGATCGGCGCCCAGGCGGGAGAGATGGCCGGCGCCGCCCGAGAAGAGCAGAGAGAGGCTGTCGCTGCCCGCCCAATGGTGGAGCAGGACGGCCGCGGAGAGCATGCAGGCGTCGCCGATGCGGTAGAAGGCCAGCACGCGAAAGCCGTTGTCGACGGGCGCCGGGCGCTCGTGGAAGAAGGCGACAAGCAGCGCCGAGCTCAGGCCCAGGAGCTCCCAGCCGGCGAACAAGACTTCGACCGAGCCGGCCAGGGCGACGAGCAGCAGGCCGCCCACGAAACAGACGAGCAGGATAAAGTAGCGCTGAAATCCCGGCTCGCGGTGGAGGTAGCGGAAGGAAAATGAGGAGACGACCCCGCAGATGCCGACCGAGAGCGCCGCGAAGCCGAGCGACCAGCCGTCCACGAGCAGATCGAAGGAGAAGCCCCCGTCCTTTGAGAACCAGCCGCCCAGATGGATGACGAGCGGGACGCGCGCGCCCGCCGCGTAGGCCAGGCCCGCCGCGGCGACGGCCCCGAAGGACGCGAGGAAAGCCGCCTGCGTCAGGAGGCCCACGCGGCTTTCGCTCCACGGCCGGCCCAAAAAGCCCGGCAGAGCCAGGACCGCCAAGAGCAGCGCCGGCGCCGCTAGAGCCAGGAGAACGCCGCCGCGCAAAATCAGCGCGATCATGGAAGCGCCGCCTCGGGGGGCGGGATTATTTCGGCGATGGGCAGGTGATCGCGCCTGCCCCGGTACCAGGACGCGGAATCGCCTACGACGGAAGGCAGGGGCGCCTGGGCCGTCCAAGGCCGGTAGCCGTCAGTTCCACGCAGCCGCAGAGCCCGCGAGTTCGGGTCGAGGCAGGCGGCGAATATCCAGCGCCCGTCGAGAAGCCGGCGCACGGTCGGCAGGCGCTCGAGCACGCTCTCGAAGCGTTCGGGCGCGCACTCGACGACCAGGAAAAGCCGGACCGGTTCGTGAATCTCCACCATCTGCCAGGGCAGGCCCGTGCGCAGATCGCTTTGCGTGCCGTTCATGACGCCCAGGAGGCTCGCGACGTTGTGGGGGAGCTTGGTCGCGCAGCCGTAGCCGGAGGGGTCGACCCGGCTGAAGTAGTATTCGAGGGAAATTCCCGCCACGACCGGGGTCACCGCGGCGAGCGTGCTCTCCAAGATGGAGCCGTCTTCGTCCTGCGTCGGATCGTAGGAGGTTAAAAACGCGCGGCGGTCCAGGAAAAGCCCGCGCGTGCGGCTGCGCCGGCCCACGACGCAAAAGGCGTTCGAGGCGTGGCCGTACTCCGGCCGCGGCTGGGCCAAATCGTGCGCGCGCTCCTCCACGTGGGCCAGGGCCGCGCCGTGGCCTCCGGAGAGCGGAAAATTCTCGAACCGGCGGCAGCGCTCGTGCGCCTCCTTGCGGCGCGTGCGCGCGAAATCGGCCGCGATGCGGCCAAAGCGCTTTTCGTGCTCCCGGGGCAGCAGATCCAAATCGAAAAACTCGACCGAGTTGTCGCAGGTGTTGCGCAGGGCGCCGATGAACCGCGTTTGCTCGGGGACGCGCAGGCCGTCTTGGGCGAGAAGCGCGCGCACCGCCGGATCGTTGGCCATCTGCGCGAAGGCGCGGGCGTTGGGGCCGCCGCGCCCGCCGCCGCAGGCGCCGCAGTCGTGCGCGGATTCGTGGGGGTTGTTGAGGCTGGTGGAGCCGTGCCCCGCCACCACGACGACGGGGGCCAGGCGCCCGGCGATTGCGGCGCCGCGCAGAAGATTTCCCACGATGGCGGCCATTTCCTCTTTCGTGTAGCCGTAATGCGCGCCGATGGGGGGAGCCTCCGGCCGGCGGTCAAGCAGCAGCCTCGTCGCCGGGGTTTTGGAAAAGGGCAGGGCCAGGGACCAGCGCCGGGCCAAGCCGGGGAAAACCACGCGCAGAACCAGCGGCAGAATCGAAAGCGGGCCCGCGACCGTCGTGATGAGGTAGCCGCCGAGAAAAGTTCCGTTGAACCGGTGGAGAAGCTGGCCCAGCCGGCCGGACTGCCGCCGGCGCACGCGCCGCCAGCGCGCCAGCGCGGCCGAGGGATCGATTTTCATCTCCCCGACGTAGTGCCGCGGCTTGACGGCGATGGGGCACAGGGGGCGCGGATGGGCGTCGGTCGCTCCTTGGTAGTACATGGCCACGCCGAAGAATCCCGCGGCCCCGAAGGTTTCGCAATCGGGCGCGGTTTCCTCGAGGTGCCGGCGGAAGGACTCCTCGCGCTCGTCCAGGCAAAAAATCGCCTGGTAGGCGGCGGGGCTCGGCGTTGGGGCGGGCACGCGCGCGCTCAAGGCGTCGCACAAGCGGCCGCGCAGATGGCGGTCATAGGCCGACTGCAGGACGCGCCGCCGGCTGGTTTCGTCAAACCCGGCGAGCTCGGCCTCGAGCGCCGCGGCCTGCGCGGCGGAGAGCCCGCCTATCCGCGCCGCGGTCAATCCGCAGAGTTGGGCCGCGTGGAAGATCTGCCAGGCGCGCTCCTCATCCGAGGCAAGAGGCGGCGGCTCAAGCAGGCCGCGCAAATGCGCGCGAAGCTCCGAGAGCGTCGCGCCGAAGCCGGGCAAGCGGCTCGCCGCGTAGGAGAGCGCCGCGCGCTCCAAAAGCAGCCGGACCGCCAGGTATTCCATGACCGCCGCGGGCCGCGAGCGCGCCGGGACCCGGTCGGGGCGCTCTTCAAGCTGCCGGATCATCCCGGCCCAGCCGCGCAGGGCCAGGGCGGTCGCCTCCAGAAAGCCGGCGGCTTCTTCGCCGCCGACGCCCAAGACCTCCAGCGAGCGCTCAAGCGACGCCGAGGGGCTCAAGCCCAAGCGGCGTTCCTCCCGAATAAGATCGGGAAGGCGCGCCGCCCACCGGCCGCAAAGGGACGCCCAGCTGTTCGCGTAGAGATGGAGAAAGCAGGCGTAAAGGCCGCGCGAGGCTTCCGGCAGGCTCCAGCGCGCCAAGCCTTGATCAAGGAAGGCGCCCAGGAGCCTGATGAGCACGGGATTGACCCACGCGTCGGTGTCCGTTCCGGCCGCCGCCAGCAAAAGATCGCGGTGGCGCGCGGGGGGAGCGGGGGGAACAAAAGGCGCCGCCGGGGTTTTCCGCGCCGCGGCGAGGCAAGCCCGCCACAGATCGCGGGCGCTGCTCCCGTTTCGCAGCGCTTGGCGCGCGTCGTTGGGGATGTCCTCCCGGAAGCGCCGCAGAACCGGGGTTTCTTGCAACAGCCACGCCAAGGACGCTCCGGCGGCCTTCGGGATTCCGTACCGGGCGATGCGGATCCGCAACTCCAGGCGCGTGAGATCGTCGAAAACCGCGCGCGCGGCGTCCGGGCCGAGTTCATCGCCCAGGGCCCAGCGGAGGTCCTGCTCCAGAATGCGGCCGCTTTGAAATTCGCGGCGGTACTCCTCTTCCGGTAGAAAAGGCTCGCAGGACAGCTTTTCGCCCGCCGAAACGACGGCCTGCTCGAAATCTTGGGATTCGAACGCGTGGAGAGTGTTATGGTGGATGAAAATGCCGATGGGCCCCTGCGCCGGCAGGAGTTCGGCCAGGCGCTCGATGACGCCCTTTAACCGGGCGTCCGGGGCGGCGCCGTCCATGGCTTTTGAAATGGGAGGCTCCCTAGGCCGGCGCGCGGCCGAGCAGTTTCTCGGCTCCCGCCCGGTTCCCGGACTCGATGAGCTCGCGTATTCGAGAAGCGCTGATTTTTTGGCCGGCGGCGCGGACCAGGGGAACGGCGTGGACCTTAAAGCCCATGGCCCGGCCGAACTCTATGAGAGCCTCCGCGGTTCCGGCGCGGTCCTTCCCGAAGCAAAAATCCTCGCCCACGACGATTTCGCGCGCCTTCAACTGCTCTTTTAAGACGGTGACCGCGAAGGCTTCGGGCGAGAGGCAGGCGAGTTCCTTATCGAAGGGCATGATCACCACGGCGTCTACGCCCATTCGGCCCAGAATCTCCATTTTTTCCGCCTCGGAGAGGAGCGGCCGGTAGGAATAAAGGAGCAGGAATTGGTCCGGCAGGGGATCAAAGGTCACGACCAAGCAGCGAACTTTGAGTTTTTTGGCCCGGGCGACGGCCAAACGGATGATTTTTTGGTGGCCCAAGTGGATGCCGTCGAACTTCCCGACAGCCGCCACCGCTCCGGGAGCCCAACGGCCGCTCTCGAAGGCGCTGTTATATATTTTCACGAATGAACGATTATAGCAACAAATATGCCTTATTAAAAATATTATTTGTTTTACTCAATATTTCTTTATTCGCCGCGCAGATCCGAGCGTAGCTGGCGCAACTCATTCTTATAGCCCTGGGCGTCGCCGAAGTCTAGAAAGTCCTGGTAACGCGCATGAGCTCCGGCAAGATGGCGCGCGTGTTTAATGGGACAGAAGTACTGTTCTGTGCGCGAGGCCACCTCGCGGACGTAGGCGACGAGGCCGTTGGCGTAGCCGCAGTAGTCGCAGTTGATTCGCTCAATCCAGTTGAGATAGGGAAGGCGCCCGCGATCGAGAATGACGTAGCGGGCGCGCTCCACCTTGGCGATGCGGTAGACCGGGAAGCAGACCGCTTGATAAAGCCGCACCCAGAGATCGATCAGGACCAGAGGAATGATGAGGGAGTAGATCACGGGCGCGACCAAAAGGCTTTTCACCGGCGTCTGCCAAAGGAACGCGGGGACGCTTTGGCGCAGCGTGTCGTGAAGCGCGCGGGTCTCGCGCGAGAAGGCGGCGAGGCCCTTCTCAATGCTGTAGTGGAATTTGGTTCGCGTGCGTTCGAGTTCTTCCTCAAGCTCCTCTTCTAGCTCGCGCTCCAGATCGGCGATTTTAGCGGCGAGACCGGCGATTTTCGTGTTCATGGCAAAATAGTCCGCAATGAACGTGCCAGGCTCCTGTTCTAACGGACTTCTAACGCGGGATAAGCTATGATCGGCATCATGCTCCTGTCGGACATCGTTCGGCCCGAGTCCATCATCGTCCCGCTTCAGGCCGCCGATCGCGAAGCGGCGATTTCCCTGCTTGTGGGCGCCCTGGAATTGCCGGGGACTCAGGACGACAGGAACTTGCTGCGCGAAGCCGTCCTGGCCCGGGAAAAAGCCGGTTCCACGGGAATCGGCAGAGGCGTCGCCATTCCGCACGCGCGCACGCCCAGGCTCGGCAAACCGCTGCTGGCGGCGGGCCGCTTGGCCAAGCCCATCGAGTTCGCCGCGGCCGATGCCAAGCCCGTATCGTTGATTTTCCTTTTGGCGGTCCCGGAATCGGATCCCCGCTCCCACCTGCAAGTCTTGGCGGCGCTCAGCCGCTTGGCCGCGGACGCGAAGCTCTTGAAGTCGCTCAACCGCGCGACCTCCGCTCCGGAGTTTCTGGGTCTGCTCGCCGCTGTTTCCCTTTAGCCCGCGCTAACGCCGCGCCAACGCCCCGACAATGGCTTTCTAACGCTCCGCAGACGTACTCTAATCTTCATGACGCTCGGAAATATCCTGCGCCCCGAGTCGATCTTGGAATCTCTGGAGGCGCGCGACGCAGCGGAAATCGTTCAAGCCCTGGCGAAGGCTTTGCCCGTCCCGGAGTCCTGCCGCGAGGAAATCGCGCGCTCCGCCCTTGCCCCGAAATCCGGGGTTTATAAAAGGACGGATCACGGCTCGGCTTTGCTCTGCGGCTCAGCGGACGGCATCTCCGGGCCGGCGCTGGCGATAGCGCGGCTGGCGCCGCCGAATAATGCCGCCGGCCGGGAAAAGAAAACTACGGGCTTTGCCTTCTTGCTCGCAGTGTCGCGGGAGAACATCTCCGGCCATCTCTACCCCTTATCGGCGCTCAGCCAGATCTCCGGACGCAAAGGGTTGCTCCGCGCCTTATCCGAAGCTCGGACACGAGAAGACTTGCACGGCTTGCTGGCAGGCGTCCCTTTATGAGCGCTCGCAGCCATTTTGTTGCGAGAATTAAAGTGATTTATAGGATACCTTCCATGACGCAGCGACGTTTGATGATGCTCCTTGCCTTTGTATTCCCGTTAGCTCCGCGGTTGGCACGGGCTCAACAGGCATCCTCTTCGGATATCCAGTCATTAAGCCGGCAAGTCAACGACTTAAATAAGCGGCTTTTGGAGTTGGAGACGCGCCTATCGCCCCCGCCCGCGGCTTCCTCCTGGGCGTCGGACTTGCCGGTCAAGTTCGGCGGCTTCATCGACACCTACTACGCCTACGATTTCGATCAGCCGCCGAATTTCGATCGGGCCTACACCGCCCAAGCCGCCCGGGCCAACGAGTTCAACGTCAATCTCGCCTATATGGACGCCGTCGTCAATTCCGATCGCGTGCATGGCCGCTTCGCCCTGCAAACCGGCAACTCCGTGCAGGCAACCTACGCCGGCGAGCCGACGGTCGGCAAGGTCAGCGGGCCCAGCGTCTCGCAGTTCATCCAGGAGGCGTGGGCGGGATACCGCGTCACGGACAAGCTCTGGATCAACGGCGGCATCTATTTCTCGCACATCGGCATGGAAAGCTTCATTTCGAAGGACAACTGGACCTACACCAGGTCCATGATGGGCGAGTTCTCGCCGACCTACCAATCCGGCGTCTGGGCGGCCTATCAGTTCAACGACGATTGGTCGGGACAACTGCATCTCATCAACGGCTGGCAGAACATCTCGGAGAACAACCAGAACAAGGCCCTGGGAACCCAGATCTCCTACGCGCCGGAAGGCGGCTGGTCGGCGACTTACAACACGTTTTGGGGCCAGAAAGTCGGAAACCAAGGACGTTTCCTGAACGACTTCATCTTCAAAACTCCTGCCTGGGGCAAATGGCAGTTCGAGGCCTCCGCGGACTACGGCATCCAGCATAAGCCCGCGGGGAAGGGCGATTTTTCGTCGTGGTATGGAGGCTCGCTCATCGGCCGCTACCAACTCACCCAGCGCGTGGCGATGGCCGCGCGCGTCGAGCGCTTCGCTGATCCGGATCAAGTCGTCGTGCAGACGGGCGCCGGGGCGTTCAAGACGAACGCGGCCTCGGTCAACGTCGACGTGCAGCTGCAAAAACAGCTCGTGTGGCGCAACGAACTGCGCGAGTACTGGGCGGAAAACGCCGTTTTCCCCGCGGTCCACGGGTTGACGAGAACCGATGGATATATTGCGACATCATTGGGATTGACCTTCTAAGAGCTTGTTAAGGAGAAAAAACATGGACGATCTCATGTACTTGGGCTTGACCGCCGCCTTCTTCGCGGTCACTTGGATCATGGTCGAGCTTTTCGATCGCCTTTCCGGAGGTCCATCATGACCGTGCTTTATTGGGTCGCGCTCGCCTTGTCGTGCGGGTTGTGCGTCTACCTATTCATCGCCTTGTTCAAGCCGGAACTCTTCTGAGGATACCATGACTACAAACGCCATAGCGCAGGACGTTCTCTATTTCGCCGCCGTCATCGGCTTCGGGGCAATCTACGGGCCCTATATGGCCCGCGTCTATGAGGGCAAGCCGGGCTGGCTGGGCCGCGTGTTGGGCCCCGTGGAGCGCGCGCTCTACCGCTTGACGGGCGTCGATCCGGACGAGGCCATGGGCTGGAAAACCTACGCTGCCGCGGCGCTCGCCTTTAACTTCTTAGGCGTGCTCGCGGTCTACGCGCTCGAGCGCCTGCAGGGATTCTTGCCTCTCAATCCCTTGGCGCTCGCAGCCGTTATCCCGCACAGCGCGTTCAACACGGCGGTGAGCTTCGCCACCAACACCAATTGGCAGGACTACGGCGGCGAAACCACCATGAGCTACCTGACCCAGATGCTGGGCCTGACCGTGCAAAACTTCCTGTCGGTGGCGACCGCGATGGCCGTGCTAGCCGCCTTCATCCGCGCTCTGCGCCGGAAGGAATCCGAGAACCTGGGCAGCTTCTGGGCCGACCTAACGCGCTCGACGCTCTACATCCTGCTGCCGCTCTCATTCATCATGGCCCTGTTCCTTGTTTGGCAGGGCGTGCCGCAGACTTTCGGACCCTCAGCCCAGGCGACAATGATGGAGCCCGTCTCTTATCAGGACAACGGAAAAACCGCGACGGCCGCGGAGCAGAGCCTGCCGCTTGGTCCCGTGGCCTCGCAGATCGCCATTAAACAGCTCGGCACCAACGGCGGCGGCTACTACAACGTGAACTCGGCGCATCCTTTCGAGAACCCCACGCCGCTCTCGGACTTTGCAGAACTCTGGGCCATCCTGGCCTTAGGCGCCGCTTGCTGCGTGATGTTCGGCGTCATGGTCGAAGACCGCAGACAGGGCTGGGCGATCATGGCCGCCATGACGCTTATCCTGATTCCCTTGCTGGTCCTGTGCACCGTGAGCGAACAGAAGGGCAATCCGCTCATCGCCAAGATGGGCGTGAGCACGGCCGCGCAGGAAGGCTTGGCCGCCTCGCCCGGAGGCAACATGGAGGGTAAGGAGGCGCGCTTCGGCGTCACGGACTCCGCGCTGTGGGCCGCGGCCACGACCGCGGCTTCCAACGGCTCGGTCAACTCGATGCACGATTCGTTCACGCCCTTGGGCGGGATGGTGCCGCTCTTCCTCATCGAGCTTGGCGAGGTCATTTTCGGAGGCATAGGCTGCGGGCTCTACGGCATGCTCGTCTTCGTCTTGGTCGCGGTCTTTGTCGCGGGGCTGATGGTCGGCCGCACGCCGGAATACCTAGGCAAGAAAATCGGGGCCTACGAGATGAAGATGGCCTCCGTCGTCATCCTCATTATGCCCATCATCGTCCTCGTGCCCACGGCCATCGCCGTCGTGAGCGCCGCGGCCAAGGCGTCCTTGGCCAACCCCGGCGCGCACGGTTTCTCCGAAATCCTCTACGCGTTCTCCTCCATGGCCAACAACAACGGCAGCGCCTTCGCGGGCTTAAACGCCGCCGTGCCGTTCTACGATGTCCTGGGCGGCTTCGTCATGCTCATGGGCCGCTTTTGGATCATGGTGCCGACGCTGGCCATCGCGGGCTCGCTTGCCCGCAAGAAGATCGTGCCCGCGGGCGAGGGCACGCTCCCGACGCATACGCCGCTCTTCGTCCTGCTGCTGATCTCGGTGGTGCTCATCGTCGGCGCCTTGACCTTCGTGCCCGCTCTGGCCCTTGGGCCGATCGCCGAGCATCTCATGATGATGGGGGCGCGCTAAAATGTCCGAAAAAAACAAAAGCCGCTCGCTGTTCGATCTTCGCATCGCGCGGCGGGCTCTCTTGGAGAGCGTGCGCAAGCTCTCTCCCCGCCACCAGCTGCGCAACCCGGTCATGTTCTGCGTCTACGTGGGCGCCGCGCTGACCTCGGGCCTCTGGATTCAGGCGCTCTTGGGCCGAGGCGAGGCGCCGACGGGATTCATCCTGGCCATCGCCCTCTGGCTGTGGTTCACGGTGCTCTTCGCCAACTTCGCCGAGGCCATGGCCGAGGGGCGCGGCAAGGCCCAGGCCGAGAGCCTGCGTCAGGCGCGCAAGCACGTGATCGCCAAAAGGCTCTCCGCGCCCAGGCGCGGCGCGGCCATGGCCGAAGTTCATTCTGGCGAACTGCGCGCCGGCGACGTCGTCTTGGTCGAGGCCGGAGACTTCATTCCAGGCGACGGCGAAATCGTCGAGGGCGTGGCCTCGGTCAACGAGGCCGCCATCACGGGCGAGAGCGCGCCCGTCATCCGCGAGAGCGGCGGCGACCGCAGCGCGGTCACGGGCGGGACCGTGGTTCTCTCCGACTGGATCGTGGTCAAAATCACCGCCAATCCGGGCGAAAGCTTTCTCGACCGCATGATCTCGCTCGTGGAGGGCGCCTCAAGGCAGAAGACCCCCAACGAGATCGCGCTCAACATCCTTTTGGCCGCCTTGACCATCATCTTTCTGCTCGTCTGCGCGACGCTGCTGCCGTTCTCCGCCTACAGCGTCTTGGCCGCCGGCGCCGGGACGGTCGTTCCCGTCACGGTCCTAGTCGCGCTCTTCGTCTGCCTGGCGCCCACGACCATCGGCGGACTCTTGTCGGCCATCGGCGTGGCCGGAATGGATCGCATGATCCAGGCTAACGTCATCGCGATGTCCGGCCGCGCGGTCGAGGCCGCGGGCGACGTGGACGTGCTTTTGCTCGATAAGACAGGTACGATCACGCTGGGCAACCGCCAGGCCGTGGCCTTCGTCCCGGCCGAGGGCGTCACGGCCGAACAGCTGGCCGACGCCGCGCAGCTGGCCTCCCTGCCGGATGAGACGCCGGAGGGCCGCAGCATCGTGGTCCTGGCCAAGGAAAAACACAGACTGCGCGGGCGAGAACTCCACGACTTGGGCGGGCATTTTGTTCCCTTCTCGGCGCGCACGCGCATGAGCGGCGTGGATTTGCCCGGGCGAGTCATCCGCAAGGGCGCCGCCGACGCGGTCGCGGAACACGTCAAGGGCCTGGGCGGAACTCTTCCCAAGGGCCTGGATCAGATCGTCGAGGCCGCCGCGCGGCAGGGCGAGACGCCGCTGGTGGTCTCCGAGGGCGCCCGGGTGCTGGGCGTCATCCGCTTGAAGGACATCGTCAAGGGCGGCATCAAGCACCGCTTCTCGGAACTGCGCCAGATGGGCATCAAGACCATCATGATCACGGGCGACAATCCGCTCACCGCGGGAGCCATCGCGGCCGAAGCCGGGGTGGACGACTTTTTGGCCCAGGCCACGCCCGAGACCAAGCTCGAGTACATCCGCAATCTCCAGGCCGGAGGGCGCTTGGTCGCCATGACCGGCGACGGCACCAACGACGCCCCGGCCCTGGCCCAGGCCGATGTGGCCGTGGCCATGAACACCGGCACGCAGGCCGCCAAGGAAGCCGGCAACTTGGTCGACCTCGACTCCAACCCCACCAAGCTCATCGAAATCGTCGAGATCGGCAAGCAGCTTCTGATGACGCGCGGCGCCCTGACCACGTTTTCCATCGCCAACGACGTGGCCAAGTACTTCGCCATCATCCCGGCGGCCTTCATGGGCACCTACCCGGCGTTGGCCGCCTTGAACGTCATGCACTTGGCCACGCCCAGAAGCGCGATTCTCTCGGCCGTCATCTTCAACGCGCTCATCATCGTGGCGCTCATCCCGCTGGCCCTGCGCGGAGTCAAGTACCGCCGCGTGGGCGCGGCCGAACTCCTGCGCACCAACACGCTCGTCTACGGCTTGGGCGGGCTCGTCGCGCCCTTCATCGGCATCAAGCTCATTGATCTGGTCCTGGTCGGACTGCATCTCGTCTAGCGAGGAATCGACATGAAAACACTTCTCAGCCAACTCCGGCCGGCGGCGCTGATGTTCGCGGCCTTCTCCATCCTGACCGGACTCGCTTATCCGGCTCTGGTGACCGGCCTGGCCCAGTTCCTGTTTCCTTGGCAGGCCAACGGCAGCCTCATCGTCCAAGACGGCAAGGTCGCGGGCTCGGAGCTTATCGGCCAGTCGTTCTCAAGTCCCATGTACTTCTGGAGCCGCCCCTCGGCGACGACGCCGTTTCCCTACAACGCGGCGTCTTCCTCGGGCTCGAATCTCGGTCCGACCAACCCCGCGCTGCTTCAAAGCGTCCAAGCCCGTGTCGGCGCCCTGCGCGCCTCCGAGCCCGGTAACGCGGCGCCCATTCCGCCGGAGCTCGTGACCGCCTCGGGCAGCGGGCTTGATCCCGACATCAGCCCGGCCGCGGCCCTCTGGCAGCTGCCGCGCGTGGCGGCCGCCGTCCGGCGCTATGGAATCTCCGAAGCGGCCGTGCGCGCCCTCGTTCTCAAGCGCGTTCAAGGCCGCGCGCTGGGAATTTTCGGAGAACCGCGGGTCAACGTCCTGATGCTCAACGAAAGCTTGCGGCGGATGATCCGATCTTCCCGCCGGGCCCGAGGAAGATGATCTCGCCCCCGTCTCATTGCGTCGGTGGCGCAAACATGTTATTTAAGTAGATGAAAATGCCCAGAGAGCGAAAACGCCCGGAACCCGAAGCCTTCCTGCCCGAGGCGCGCCAGGACGAGACCCGCGGCGTCGGCGGCAGGCTTAAGATTTTCCTCGGCGCCGCGCCCGGCGTGGGCAAGACCTACGCCATGCTCCAGGCGGCGCGCATCAAGAAAAACGATGGCGAGGACGTGGCCGTGGGCCTGGCGGAGACCCATGGCCGCCGCGAGACCCGGGAACTGCTCGACGGTCTGGAAGTCCTACCCCGCCGCGTCGGCGAACACCGGGGCATCAAGCTCTACGATTTCGACATCGACGCGGCCCTGGCGCGCAGGCCCGGGCTTCTTCTCGTCGATGAACTCGCGCATACCAACGCTCCGGGAAGCCGCCATTCCAAACGCTGGCAAGACGTGTTGGAGCTTCTGGATCGCGGCATCGACGTCTACACGACTCTCAACATCCAGCATTTGGAGACCTTGAACGACATCGTCGCGCGCATTACGGGCGTCATCGTGCGCGAGACCGTGCCGGACTCCGTCTTGGAGCGCGCCGACGTCGAGCTGGTCGACTTGCCGCCCGAGGAGCTTTTGGATCGCTTGAAGGAGGGCAAGGTCTACGTCCCCGACATGGCCGAACGCGCGGTGCAGAGCTTCTTCAAGATGTCCAATTTGTCCGCGCTGCGCGAGCTCTCCCTGCGCGCCACGGCCGAGGGCGTGGCCGCTGTGGTGGAATCCTACCGCCGCCGCCAAGCCCCCGAGGCCATCTGGCCCACGCGCGAACGGCTTCTGGTCGCGGTCGGTCCCGGGCCCAGTTCCGCGAAGCTCGTCCGCGCAACCCGGCGCATGGCCGCGGGCCTTCACGCCGAGTGGCTGGCCGTCTTCGTTGATTCCCAGGCCCAGCGGCTCTCCGAGACGGCGCGCAGCAGCGCCATCGACAATCTGCGCTTGGCCGGACAATTAGGCGCCCAGACCCTCACGCTGACGACACGCGACGTGGTCGAGGGCATGCTGGATTTGGCCCGGCAGCGCAACGTCACCAAGCTCGTGGTAGGAAAGAGCGCGCGGCAGCGCTGGAAGGAGATCTTGCGCGGCAGCATCGTCGATCAATTGGTGCAGAAAAGCGGAGACATCGACGTCTACGTCATCCGCGGAGAGGGCCCGGCCGCCGAACCGGCTCCGTCCGCATTGGCCAAGAAGCCGGAAACGCCGCCGTGGGAATACGTAGTCGCGGCGGGCGCCGCGGCCGCGGTCACTCTCTTGGATTTTCTCGTCTCCCCGTACTTGGCGCTGACCGATCTCATCATGCTCTACCTGGCCGGCGCCGTGCTGGTGGCTTCCCGCGGGCATCGCCGCCCCGCGGCGCTCTACTCCATCCTGGCCGTGCTCTGCTTCGACTTCTTCTTCGTGCCTCCGCGCTTTACATTCAGCGTGAGCAGCGGGGATTACCTGGTGACCTTCGTCGTCATGGCGGCGGTGGCGCTCTTCATCTCGGGGCTGACCGTGCGCATCCAAGCCCAGGCCGAGTCGGCGCGCCTGGGAGAGATGCGTACGGCCGCGATGCACTCCCTGAGCCGCGAGCTCGCCGGCACGCGCGGCGTGCAGGCTATTTTGGATGTGGCGGCGCGCCATGTCGCGGAGGTTTTCGACAGCGACATCATCGCGCTCATGCAAGGGGAACGGGGGGCTCTGGAAGTCCGCAGCGCCTCGGGCGCCAAGCGGGAACTCGATGAAAAGGAGCGCAGCGTCGCGCAGTGGGTGTTTGATCTGGGGCAGTCGGCCGGACTGGGCACGCAGACCCTGCCCGTGGTCAACGCGCTCTACGCGCCCTTGACCGGCGCGGAGGGGCCCGTGGGCGTGCTCCGCGTCCAGCCGCACTCGCGGGAGCGTCTTTTGATTCCCGATCAGATGCTGCTCCTGGAATCCTTCGCTCATCAAATCGGCCTGGCACTCGAGGTCGATCGTCTCCAGGAAAGCGCGCGCCAGTCGCAAATCGACGCCGAGACCGAGCGATTGCGCAGTTCCCTGCTCTCGTCAGTTTCGCATGATTTGCGCACGCCTTTAGCCGCCATCATCGGCTCGGCCACGAGCCTGCTTCAGGATGCGGGCGCTCCGCTGACGCACAAGGCTCGCGAGCTCGTGGAGAATGTCATCGAGGAGGGCCAGTGGCTGGCGCGTTTGGTCGCCAATCTCATCGAGACCACGCGCCTTGAAACGGGCGCGGTGGCGCTGCGCAAGGAGCCCGGCTCCATCGAGGAGATCGCCGGCTCGGCCCTGGGGCGCCTTGAGGCGATGCTCGCGCGCCGGGAGATAACGACCAGCGTGCCTCCCGACCTGCCGCTGGTTCCGATGGACGGCGTGCTCATCGAGCAGGTTTTCATGAACCTCCTGGAGAACGCGGCGCGGCACACCCCCGAGGGAACACCCATCGCCGTCACCGCGCGGGCCGAAAAAGATCGCTTGATCGTCGAGGTGGCCGACCGCGGGCCGGGCGTCCCGCCCGAGGACCTCGAAAAAGTTTTTGAAAAATTCTATCACGCCAAGGGCTCGAAGGGCGCCGGCTTGGGCCTGGCGATCTGCCGGGCGGTCTTGAACGCGCACGGCGGGCGCATCTGGGCCGAGAGCCGCGAAGGAGGCGGCGCTTCTTTTAAATTTTCGCTGCCGCTGGGAGAGCCGGGTGCCGGATAAAAAAACCGTTCTTATCATCGAAGACGAGATAGCCATCGTTAGGTTCCTGAGGACCTCGCTGCAGGACAACGGCTTTTTGGTTCTGGAGGCGTCCAACGGCAAGACCGCGCTGGATGTCTCGGCGGCGAAAAAGCCCGATGTCATTCTGCTGGACCTGGGGTTGCCCGACTTGGACGGCCTCGAGGTATTGAAAGGCCTCAGGCGCTGGACTTCCGTCCCGGTCATCATCCTTTCGGCGCGCGGACAGGAGGGGGATAAGATCGCGGCGCTGGACTTGGGCGCCGACGACTACCTGACCAAGCCCTTCGGGGTGGCCGAGCTCATGGCCCGTCTGCGCGTCGCCCTGCGCCACGCGGAAAAGGCCGGGCGTCCGGAAAATCCGGTTTACGAGCACGCGGGGCTCAAAGTCGATCTCGCGGCCCACCGCGTCTGGCACAAGAAAAAGGAGATTCACCTCTCGCCGCTTCAGTACGAGCTTTTGGCCGTGCTCGCCTCCAACGCGGGCCGGGTGATCAGCCAAAAGCATCTGATCAAGGAAGTCTGGAGGGAGAGCTTCGGGGAAGCGACGCCGGAGTCGGTGCGCTTCGTGGTCCACCAGCTGAGGCACAAGATCGAAGCCGATCCGGTGCGCCCCAAGCACATCAAGACCGAGCCCGGCATCGGCTACCGGCTCGAATCGGACTAAAGGGCAGGCTGAGGACTTTTAGGCCGCGGGCGCGACGTTCTTGAACCGGCGGTGCATCCAGAGCCAATGTTCCGGGTTGGCGCGCACCCAGGATTCCACACGGCTGGCCACGCGCTGGGTCGCGGCCGAGGCGTCGTCCAAGGCGTCGCCCAATTCTAATTCAGGCTCGATGACGGCCGTGGTCATGCCGTCGGCGGCGCGGAAGGTGTGCAGCGGCAGCACGGCCGCGCCGGTCCGTCGCGCCAGGGGCCCGACGACCGCTAAGGTATCCACGCTGGTTCCGAAGAAAACCGCCGGCAGGCCCATGGGCGGCGCGGCGTACTGATCGTTCATGAAGGCGACCGAGCCGCCGCGGCGCAGGGTTTTGAGCACCGCGGGCATGGAGCCCGGGTGATAAGCCGCCTTCATGCCCACCGAATCGCGGCAGGCCGTGATCTTGTCGTGCAGCCAGCGCGGGGTCAAGACCGTGGTCACGATGGTGGCCTCGACGCCGCTTAAGGCGATGGAGGCCGCTCCCGCTTCCCAGGAGCCCAGGTGCGAGCAGAAGAAAATCACGCCGCGGCCGCGCGCGTGGGCCTTTTCCCAATGTTCGAAGCCTTCCATGCGCGCGACGGTGGGAACGTAGCGACGCCAGTGGCCCTTGAAGGGGGAGAAAAAATGCATGTACTCGAAGAGGAGAAGCCCGTAGTGCTCGTAGTTGTTCCGAATGAGCCTGCGGCGTTCGGCGAAGCTGAGTTTCGGCAGGCAGCGCTTGACGTTGGATTCCACCACCCGGCGCTTGAAAAGCCGGGCCTGGAACACCAGCCGGCCCAGGGTGCGGGCCAGGGAAACTTCAAGGCGCCGCGGCAGGGCCGAAGCGAAGAGCCCAAGGGCGCTTAGCAGGGCGACAAGCGGAAAGGCTTGCCAGCGGGGCAGTTCCCGTTTGGCCAAAACTTACCTGCTTCCGGCGCGGACGGCTTGGGCGCGGTGATGGGCGCAGAGCCGGCGACGGCCGCTTTTGGGGGCGTCGGCGCCCTTGAGACACCGGTGGGCGGCGGAGTAGGTGGTGACGGACGTCATCGCGACGCACTGCTTTTTCATGGGCGGCTCCGGTGCAACAAAAGGACGAACATCACGATCACGATAGCATTTTTAGGATATAATCTCCGCTTGATGAGGCGCGCGAGAATCCCGGCGTTGTTCCTGATTTTATCCTTGGGCCTGAGCCTGCGGCCTTCCTCGGCCGCCTCTATCGCGCCGCCGCCGGGCAGAAACGGGCGGGTGCCGGTCAAGGTGGGCGTCTACGTGACCGACTTGGTCGGCGTGGACGAGGTCGGGGAAACCTTCCGCGTCCGCGGCTATCTCTACGAACAATGGAAAGATTCCCGTCTTAAGTATGCGCCGCGCGGCGCCAAGGACACGGACCGGCTGTGCGACCCGGAAAAAATTTGGACGCCCAACATCGTCATGGCTAACGCGGTCAACGGGCTCTTCAAGCTGGGAACCAACATCCGCCGGCATCCCGACGGCACGGTTGTTTTCTGGGAAGATTTCGAGGACGACCTGACCATGCAGATGACCTTCCACCGTTTTCCATTTGACGAGCAGGTCCTGCCCGTGGTGCTTCAACCGTTCTTGGATGAGCGGGATGCGGTTGCGCTTGTCCCTGATGCGGGACAGACCGGCATCAACAGCCAGCCCTGGGCCCTCTTGGCGCAATGGAAAATGTTGGGAATGCGGGCCGTGCCGGCCGAGTCAGTCTTGGGCGGCAAGGGCGGCAGCATCCCGGAAATCGACTTCAACATGGTCATCAAGCGGCGCTACGGCTACTACATCTGGAAAGTCTTTCTGCCGCTCTTTATCATGGTCATCGTTTCTTATTGCGCTCTTTGGATTAAGGAAACCGACACGGCCGCCCAGTTCTCCGTGGCCCTGAGCGCCGCCCTGACCATGATCGCCTTTCTCTTCGTGATTTCAGGCAGCCTGCCGCACCTGCCGTACTTGACCTATATCGACGCTTTTTTCCTCATCGGCTTCGTCTTTTCCGCCGTTACTATCGTGGAAATCGTCATCGTTCACCGCGTCGCGGACGGTCGCTCCGCGAAAGCCGCGGCGCGCATCCGGTCCTTCTCCCGCGCGCTTTATCCGGCGGCCTATTTGCTGTGCAACGCGGCCGCGGCCTGGGCCTTTTTCGGCCGCTAAATCTTATTTTAGGAATATGATAACATCCCCTCCGATGATTGGAGCGTCCGAGGCCACGCCGTCGAGAATCGAGGACATCGGACAGGAACTTCCCGCCGGCGTCCCCTACGTGCAGTGCGGATCCGAAGGCCGGGCGTGGCTGGTTCTTGAGGGCCGGCTCGACCTATTTTTAGCGCGCCGCGACGCCGACAGCGGCGTCTTTATCCGGCGCCACCGACTTTTGCGCGTTTCAAGCGGAGAATTCCTGTTCGACTTGATGGAAATTTCCGCCGCGCGCGGACGCTTTACTCCCATTTTCACGCCCGGAGCCCAAGCCCGGTGCGCCGCTTTCGACGCGAGAAGGCTTGACGGGCGGGCGGACGCGGCGGAATCGAAAAGGCTTCGAGAAGGGCTTGCCCATTTCAACTCGCTGTTGGGCGAAGGCGCCGAAAAAATTCCGGCCCCGGCTTTTTCCCAAAGTTTCGCCGATAATCTCCAGTCCGCGCGCGAGTTCTGGCGCGAAATTCTGGCCGAACGCGTCGCGCGATTTGGCGAGGGGGAGGCATTCCCCGCCGCGCCGCTTCCAAGCGAGTTTGAACTGGCGTGCCTCCGCCGCGCCGTCGCCAAGCGCGCCGCCTCCCAACCCGGTTTTCGCGAGAAATTCATGTCGAATCCGCGGGCGGCGGCCGCCGAGGTGCTGGGCCGGAGCCTGCCGGACAATTTTAAGCTGCGCTTGGATTAAGGAGAAATCAATGAAACCTTGGACTCAGGACGAGAAGAAAAAGGCCTTGGAGGCGTTCGCGCGCAAGGCCTCGACGGACGCGAAGTTCCGGGAACTGGCGCTTAAGGACCCGGCCAAGGCGGTCAAGGAAGTCTCCGGCAAGGAGCTGCCGCCGGACTTCAAGCTTGCTGCCGTGGCGCGGGACGGCGTGGACATGGTGCTCGTGGTTCCCGATCTGGTCAAGACGGGCGGCGAGCTTTCCGACAGCGAGCTTGAGAAGGTCGCGGGCGGCCGCTGCGCGGGAAGCTGCGGCATCAGCCAGGTCTGCCTAGTTTCGTCCACGGTGCCTCCGGGACCAACGTACGTGCCGGGCGTGGGCGGCGCCTGCGTCTAAAGGGCGCGCTCTCGCATCAATTAAACGAAGACGAAGAGCCGTTTAGATTATTCAAGGAGAAAACGATGAAACCCTGGACACAAGACGAGCAGAAAAAGGCCTTGGAGGCATTTTCGCGCAAGGCTTCGACGGACGCGAAGTTCCGCGAGCTGGCGCTCAAGGATCCGGTCAAGGCGGTCAAGGAGGTCTCCGGCAAGGACCTTCCTCAAGGCTTCAACATCAAGGCCGTGGCGCGCAACGGCGCCGACTTGGTGGTCGTGGTGCCCGATCTGGTCAAGACGGGCGGCGAGCTTTCCGACAGCGAGCTCGAGAAAGTCGCCGGCGGCGGACGCTGCGGCGCGACCTGCGGCGGCTCCTCGGCCTGCGTCATGATGAGCATGTAGTTTCGGCCGACCAAATCCACGACGGCATCGCTTCGGGGCGCGGGGCCATTCTCCCGTGCCCCGAAGCTTAGGGTTCTTAAATCCAACGCCACGTTATGACCGCCATTTTAAATTCCGGACAGCTTTCCACCTTGGGGCCCGGGACGGATTTTTCGCCTTGGGCCGGTTTCACCTACCCTTCTTTCGCCCAGGGCGTCGCAAGGAAGGAATTTTCTTGGCTGGCCGCGGCCGCGCTCGGATTGGGCGGGGAGCCGGAGGGGCTCGCGCTGGCGAGGCTCGAACCCGCGGAGCGCAAGGCCGAGCTGCTCTCGGTCTATGTCCTGCCCGGGCGGCGGCGGCAAGGGCTTGGCGCCGCGCTTTTGCGCCGCCTAATAGAAGAGCTTTCGCGCCGGCCAGGACTCGAGCGCCTCTCCGTCAATTATGGCAGCCGCATTTCGGGGCTTGAGGCCGTCGAAAAAACCATCGTTCGCGCCGGCTGCGGGACGCCCTTTACGCGCATTTTCTTCGGCCAGAGCCGCATCGCGAATATTCCGCGCTGGGCCAAGGGCGCCGGCGAGTCCGCGGCCGCCGATTGGCGCGTGATTTCCTGGACCAAGGCCCGCGCCGAGGGGCTCGACCCCATCGAGCGGGGTTCGCGCGCCGGGGCGCCCGCGCATCTAAGCGTGCGCTTTCGTGAGAATGAAATCGACTGGTCGACGAGCCAGATGCTGTTCTCGGGGGGCGAGGCTAAGGGCTGGTTCGCGACCCATCGCTTCGCTGAGAAGCCCGATACTCTTTACTACACCAAGTTCTGGGTCGATCCGGCCTTCGCCGCGCGCCACCGCGCCGCCGCGGTCCTGCTGTTGCGCGCGGCCATGAACGCGCACTACGAGATGTTTCTGAAGGAAGGCGCGCCCAGCTGCGCGGAGTTCGACGTCCCCTTGGAGTATCCGGAGTGGCTGCGCTCATTAAACAAGCACCTGGTGCCCTGTCTGGACAAGACCTGGACCTTGCGCGGGCTTGAAGTTCCGCTGGCCTCCGCGCGGAGCTGATGCCCGTCCCCTGCGTCGTTTTTGAGGAACACCACGAGGCGTTTTATTTTTGGAAGGAAGCCGCGGCCAAGGGCGTTCTTCCCGCCCGCGGCAGTTCGCTGGTCCATATCGACGAGCACTCGGACATGGATCTCCCGACGCTGCAGGGCCCGATGCTGGAACCGGGCGCCGGTCTCGAAGAAACCCGCGCCTTCATCCTGAAGGAACTCAACATCGCGAATTTTATCTGGCCCGCCGTGCTTCACGGGTTTTTCAGCGAGGTGTGGTGGCACCGCGAGCACGAGGCCACCCTGCCTTACGACGGCTCGGTCTGCATTTTCACCACCGACGCCCAGCGCCGGGCCATGGTCTGGGCCAGGGGGCCGCTGCCGCCCGATCTCCAGGGCAAGCCCGACGCCGCCCAGGCGCGCTTCGCGCGGGTGAAGAACCTTTCAGACATCCGGCCGCAATACCCCGTAGCGCTCGATATCTGCTTGGACTATTTCTCCTGCAATCTGACTCCGGAGCGAGATCCCGTCGCTCTTGAGGTCACTGCGGAAGAGTACGAGCGCTTTAAGAACAATCCGTATCATCTTCTGCGCATTTCGCCCGGCGCTCCCGTAAGCCCTTCCGTCACGCCGGAGAACAAGCATTTGCTGGTCTTCGGCCGCTCGGACGGGCGCGGCGAGGGCCGCACCGCCACCGATGAGGAAGCCTTCGCCCGGATGGAGCGCTTCGGCGCGTGGCTTAAGGACACGGAGATGGACTGCCGGTTCATCGGCGTGAGCCTCTCGCGGATTTCCGGTTATACCCCGCGCGACCTCTGCGATCGGCTGCTGGAAAGGCTTTCAGGCATCTTGAAGGAGCGCTTTAGCGCGGACATCCGCCGCCGCTCGGCTTTCGCTTCCGGCGCGCCGTCATGATCCGGATATTCAGCGAGGAAATTTCCGCCGAGGAAGCCGAGCGCTCTCTGCTCTCCGCGCCGGGCATTCCGGCGCTCTTCAAGGGCTACGCCAAGCGCTGGAGGGCGTTCGAGCGCTGGAACTGGAAGTTTCTGCGCGAAAGGTTGGGACAAGACGAGGTGGTCGTGGGCGATAAAATCGGCGCGACCAAGCGCGGCAAGAAGATGCGCTTGGCCGAATTCATCGATTGGATTTTAAGCGGAGCCGGCCCGGCTGAGGAGCCTCGGTGGTACACCCTGCAGTATTCTCCCTTCGCGGATCATCCCGAGCTTCTTAAAGACTTCGCGTTTCCCGAGTTCTGCCGCACGCTGCTCGACTTCCGCGCGCCCGCGCAGAAGAGCTGGTACCTGCGCAAATTCGGCTGGCTTTTCATCGGCCCGGCGGGCACCGAAACCCTGCCGCACGCGGATTTGTTCTCCACGCACGCCTGGCTGGCGCAGCTCGTCGGCCGCAAGCGCGTGAGCCTGCGCGGTCTGGCCGGAGCGGAGGGCCTGGCCGCAAGCGAAGACGTGGAACTCGAGCCCGGCGACGTGCTCTTGATCCCCGCCGGCCGCGTGCACTCGGCGCAGAGCCTAGAACCCTCCGTCACCCTGAGCTTTAATTTCGTCAACCACACGAACCATCTCGCCTTTTTGGACGCTATCGCGCGCGATCCCGAGGCCTGGCGGCTGCGGCGGGAAGGGCCGTGAGCACGGCGTCCGCGGCCCCGCCGGAGGTCTTCGTCCAGGCGCTCGTGCCCAAGGCGCGCTCCTTGTCCGAGCGGCTCTCCGTCGGCGGCTCGAGCGGCGCTGACGAAGAGGCTTGGCGCGCGGCCATCGATCCGCTGGCGCCCGGCCTTTTGGAGCTTCGCAAGACGTTTCGCGATTTTTCTCCCGCGGATGAGAGCTGGGTTCCCGCCGCGGTCGACATTATCGACTTTCTCTCGTGCGGTCGGGAAAAGCCGCAAAGGGACGCGGAACAAGACGCGGCCGCCCTGCCCGGCGCGGACATTCCTTTTGGCCCTGTCTGGTCGGCGCTAACCGAGCACGAGCTCGCACGCCTCAAGGGCGCTTGCGCTGCGGCTGTTCCGGAGGCACCGCTGGCGCCGCAAGCTTGGAGAGATATCGGGCGCGATCTGCTCAGGAACCTTTGCGGGGCTTCGGCTTATTGCCTGGCGGCCGAGTTCGCCGTCTTCCGCGGCCTCGAAGGCGCGGAACTCTCCGGCTTCGATCCCGACTCTGACGCGGCTTTCCGCGCGTTCGTCCATCGATTCCTCGCGGAGGACTTCCGCGCGTTCTTCGAAGAATATCCGGCGCTCCTTCGCGTCATGGCCGTCCTGCTCGAAAATTGGCGCAGGAACGCGGCCCTGTTCGTCTCCCGTCTCGCCGAGGATTGGCCGGAACTGGCCAAGATTTTCGCGGCAAGTGACATGTTTAGGCGCATCTCGCGCGCTGAATTCGGCGTTTCGGATCCGCACGAGGGCGGCAAGACCGTGGCCCTGCTGGAATTGGACGGCGGCGGACGCTTCCTTTATAAGCCCAAGCCCTTGGCGGCCGAAGCGTGGTTTTGCGCCTACTTGGACAGGCTTGACGCGGCGGGCTTTGTCTCCGGCTTGGGCCGTCTGCGCGTGCTCGACCGCGGCGGCTACGGTTATTGCGCGTTCGCCCGCCGGGCTGATTTTACGGAAGAGGCTCAAGTGCGGAAATACTTCAGGTCCGGGGGCGAGCTGCTTTTTCATATGTACCTGCTGGGCGCCTCGGATTTGCACCACGAAAACATCGTCGCGACGGCAGCCGGCCCTTATCCGATTGATTTGGAGACTCTCTGCTGCCCGCGGCCGCGCCTGGGAGAGGGCGCCTTCGACGCGGCCAATTTGGCCCAGCACCGCTTCTTCTTTGAATCGGTGGTGCGCACGGCGCTTCTGCCGCGCTACGAGTTTTTGGGAGGCGGCCGGATTTTGGAGTCGAGCGGCTTAGCGGGGGGAAGCGCGGAGGAATCTGGGGAGGCTCTGCGATGGGAGTTCGCTAACCGTGACCGCATGCGCGTGGCGAAGGTCCGAGTGAGGATCGAGTCGAGCGCCAACAAGCCGCTTTTAAACGGCCGGCCCGTCGCCGCGGCTGATTTCCTCGACGACATCGAATCGGGCTTCGCCGCGGCCTACCGCCAGGCTCTTCGCCCGGAGTTCCGCCGAGCCGTTTCCGCCGCGCTTGAGTCCCTTGAGAACCTGCCGACGCGCTTTATCCTGCGCAACACCCGCGTTTACGCGCACATGCTGCAAAAATCGCTGGAGCCCGCCGCGCTCAAGGATGGCGCGGCCCAAGGCTTCGTGTTCGAGCCGCTCTGGCGCGCGCTTTCGGGCGTGGAAGACGAGAAGGAGCGGCAAAGCCTGGGCTTGAGCGCGGTCGAGGAAATCCGGGCGCTGTCTTGCCGAGATGTCCCGGTGTTTAAAACCGCGCCAGGCCATGATTACGCGTCTTGCGGCGGGCGGCGGATTCTGGTGATGAACGAGGCGCCGCTTGATTTGGTCCGCAAGCGCCTGGCCGCTCTTGACGAGGCGGACTTGGCCCGGCAGAGCCGGTTTTTGCGCGCGAGCTTTTTCACGCCGAAAGCGGCGCCGGCGAAGCTTGTCCCAGGCGGTGAAGCCGGGGCGGCGGAGGATTTTAATCCGGACGTCATGCAGGATTTTGTTCTCAATCTGGCCGACGACTTGCTTGAAAGCGCCTTGACGACCGCGGGCGATGAGGCGTGGTGGCTCTCCATGTGCTACGACGAGCGTTCCCGCAACTGGCAGTACGGCCCGGTCGGCGGCCGGCTTTTCGACGGCGCGCTGGGCATCGCGCTTTTTCTGGCCGCGGCCCATAAGCTGGGGAAAAATCCCCGGACCCGCGGCGTCGCGTTGGCCACGGCGCGCCTGGTCGCGCGGGACTCGCGCCGCTACGGCATGGAGCGGCTGACGCGCGGCATGGGCCTGGGCATCGGCACGGGAGCGGCGTCCTTGTCCTACGGTCTTTCGGCCATCGGACGAATCCTGGGAGAAGAATCACTCATCGCGGAAGCGGCCCAGTTGGCCGCGGCGCTTTCGCCCAAATATCTGTCTTCGGAGGATGCGCGCCGGACGGATTTGCTGGGAGGAATTCCCGGCGCGCTTTTGGCGCTCGACGCGCTGCCCGGCGCCCCGCCGACCGATTTGGCCGGGGAGTTGGATAGGCGGCGTGAAGAGATCGGAAATGAATTTCTCGCCGCGAGCCGGAGCCTGTTCAACGATATCGCCTCGGGCCGGGCGCAACGGCCGGAGTTGGGTTTCGCCCACGGCGCGGCGGGCGCGGCCTATGTCTGCGCGCGGATGAGCAAGCGCGGCGGGCCTTGGGCGGAGATTTCCCGCGATCTGGCCGAGCTCTGCGCCTCGAGCTACGACGCCGAGGCGGGCAACTGGCCGGACTGGCGCGATTTCGGGCAGGGGGACAAGCCGCGCTTTGTCTTGAGCTGGTGCGGCGGCGCGGCGGGCGTCGGCCTCGGCTTGCTGGAAACGGGCCGGATTTTGGGGCTCGATTTTTCGCGGGCCGCGCGCTGGGCCGCCGCGGCCGTGGAGCGCTACGCGGACGAACCTGCCGTGGATCATCTCTGCTGCGGCGAGGCGGGAGCCGCTCTCTTCCTCGCGCGCGCCGCGCGGGCGCTGAGCGACGAGGCTTTGACGCGGCAAGCACGGCATAAAATTGCGCGCGTTGTTTCCCGGGCCCGGCGCGGGGCGCTGCGCCTGGGTTTTGACGGGGGGCCGCCCAATCCCGGCTTTTTCCAGGGCCAGGCGGGCGTCGGCTACGCGGCCGCGCGGTTCCTGCTTGACGATCTGCCGGAAGTCGAGGCGTTCGCTTGAATACCCATCGTATTGAGTGTTAAGATTCAACCCCATGGCCGAGCAAGAGATATTCCGAAAGGCTTCCTTGGAGCGGCTCTCCACGCCCGAGCAGCTCGACTACCTGATGCAGGTGACCACGCCCAAGGGCTGGTACGCCTTGTGGACGCTGTGCGCCCTCATCGTTTTGGCGCTCATTTGGTCCGTGCTGGGAAGCATCCCCACCACCATCTCGGGTCCGGCCATCATCATGCCGCCGCGAGGCGTCGACAATATCTACTCGCCCGGGACCGGCATCGTCAAGCAGATTTTCGTCGCCGAGGGGGACTTGGTCACCAAGGACGAGGTCGTGGCGACTTTGGATCAAAGCAGCATGGCGCAAAAGGGCGCGCGCTCCGCGGGCGAAATAAACCAAAGCATCGCGGCGACCCAGGAGCATATCCGCAGCCTGGACCGGCAGGTGCGCGCGATGCAGGTGGCGCTCAAGGACGGCCTCATCGCGCCCGACGTGCTTGAGACCGCGAAGCAGAACTTGGCCCGGGCGCAAACCAGCCTCAAGTCCCTGCAAAACCAGCTGGCCCTAAACGGCATGGAGCTTAAAGAGGCCACCGATGTCATTGCCCCCAAGAGCGGGCGCATCGTCGAGGTCATGACCTCGCCCGGAACGCTCATCCAGAAGGGCGCCTTCCTTATGACCTACGTCGATGAGGGGCAAAGTCTCAACGCCATCGCGTTCATCCCCAGCGTGGGCAACCAGGCCAAGCCCGGGATGGCCGCCGAGGTTTCGCCGCGCATCATTAAGAAGGAAGAGTACGGCTATCTCACGGGCCAAGTCTACTACGTCTCCGAATTTCCCGCGCGCGAACAGATGATTTTCGAGCTTACGCGCAACAACATTCTAGACCAGGAGCTCACTTCGGGCGGCGCTCCCTACATTTTAAGGATATCGCTGGACAAGGATTCCAACAACTTCAGCGGCTACCGCTGGTCTTCCTCGGAGGGGCCCCAACTGAAGATCAAGGCCGGCATGATGTGCGACGTGCGCATTATCGTCAAGAAGCGCCGGCCCATCACCTTGGTCATCCCGGCGATGAAGTCGCTGCTCGGGCTCTGATCCCAACGTGCCTCTTCCTAAATCCCTGCTTGAGCCGGTCGCGCGGATTTTCGGGCGGCCGAGCCGGGCCCGCGTGCCGACCGTCCTGCAGATGGAGGCGGTCGAGTGCGGGGCGGCGTCCCTGGCCATGGTGCTGGGTTATTACGGGCGCTACGTTCCCTTGGAGGAACTGCGCAAGGCCTGCGGCGTCTCCCGCGACGGCAGCAACGCCCGCAACGTCCTTCGCGCGGCGCGCGCCTACGGGCTTGAAGCGACGGGCTACCGCAAAGAACCGCAGGAACTGCGGCAGATGGCCCTGCCGGTCATCGTGTTCTGGAACTTCAACCACTTCTTGGTGGTCGAGGGCTTCGGCAAGGGCGTAGTCCATCTCGCCGATCCGGCGGTCGGCCCGCGCGCGGTTTCAGACGAGGAATTCGACGAGTCCTTCACCGGCGTGACGCTGGCCTTCAAGCCGGGCCCTGAGTTCAAGAAGGGCGGCGTGAAACCATCCATGTGGCCGGGCTTGCGCCAGCGCATGGAATCCTCCAAGGAGGCGCTTTCCTACATCATCATCGCCGGCCTGGCCCTGGTCGTGCCGGGCCTGGTCATCCCCACCTTCATCCGCATCTTCGTGGACGATTACCTCGTGCTCCAGATGACGGACTGGATCAAGCCCCTCTTGCTGGGAATGCTCATCACCGCCGTCATGCGCGGGGCGCTTACCTGGCTGCAGAAATACTACTTGAACCGCCTGGAGACCAAGCTCTCGGTCTCGGGCTCCGGAAAATTTCTCTGGCACGTGCTGCGCCTGCCCGTGGACTTCTACGCGCAGCGCTTCTGCGGCGACATCGCCAACCGCGTGGCCATCAACAAGCGCCTGGCCCACATCATGGCCTCCGACATGGCCGGGGCCGCGGTTGACCTGGTCATGGTCGTCTTCTATGCGGCCCTGATGTTCGCCATCAACCCGCTTTTGACATTGATCGCCATCGGAGCCTTGGGCGCCAACTACGCCGCCGCGCGCGCTATCCAAAGAAAGCGCGTCGATGGAAACCGGCGCCTGGTGCGCGAGCAGGGCAAGCTCATGGGCGTTTCCATGGGCGGCCTGCAGGCCATCGAGACCCTGAAGGCGACCGGGGGGGAGTCGGATTTTTTCTCCACCTGGGCCGGCTATCAGGCCAAGCTGGTGAGCTACACTCTCCAGTTGAACGAGGTCACCCAGCCTTTCCTGCAGATTCCGCCGCTCTTGCAGGCCCTGGCCACGGCCGCGGTGCTGGCTTTCGGAGGCTTGAGCGTCATGCGCGGGCACATGACGCTGGGCCTTTTGGTCGCGTTCCAGAGCCTCATGGCGAGCTTCATCGATCCGGTCAATCGCACCGTCAACCTCATGGGCACGTTCCAAGAATTCGAGGGCGACATGAACCGCCTGGACGACGTCATGGCCTATCCGGCCGATCCTGCGGCTTCGGCGGAGGCGGAGCCCACAGGCTCTGAGGCCGAACCGCCGCAGGCCAAACTTTCGGGTCAAGTTGACTTGCGCGGCCTGACCTTCGGCTATTCACGGCTTTCCGAGCCGCTCATTGAGGACTTCAGCCTATCGCTTAAGCCCGGCAGCCGCGTGGCGCTGGTCGGGCCCAGCGGCTGCGGCAAATCCACCATTTCAAAAATACTCACGGGTCTTTACCCGCCTTGGAGCGGCGACATCCTTTTCGACGGCGTGCCGCGGGAGAAACTGCCGCGCGCGCTTTTAGCCAACTCGGTGGCCTTCGTGGACCAGGACATCGCGCTTTTTGCCGGCACGGTGCGCGACAACCTGACCCTTTGGGATGACACCGTGCCCGAGGATCAAATTGTCGCCGCTGCCCGGGATGCCTGCATCCATAACGACATCGTCGCGCGCGCGGGCGGCTATGACGCGGTTTTGGAGGAGGGCGGCGCCAATTTGAGCGGCGGCCAGCGCCAGCGCCTGGAAATCGCGCGGGCTTTGGTCTTGAACCCGCGCGTGCTGGTCCTGGACGAGGCCACCAGCGCCTTGGATACCGTGACGGAAAAAATCATCGACGACAATCTGCGCCGCCGGGGATGCACCTGCATCATTATCGCTCACCGTCTGAGCACGGTGCGCGACGCCGATGAGATTATCGTGCTCGAGGACGGCAAGACGGTCGAGCGCGGCACCCACGACGAGTTAAAGGCGCAAGGCGGCGCCTACGCGCGGCTGGCCGGGGTGCAGTGAGGAGCCGATGAGTCCGGAAGCGCTGATGCAACTCTCCGGCAACCATCCGGTTCTTTTGGATGACGCGGGCTGGATTTACAAGGTCGAGGCCGGGCAGGTCGACGTCTTCGCCGTGCGCGCCAAGGACGGCGCTCCTGCGGGGCCGCGGCGACATCTTTTCACCGCTTCCCAGGGCGGCATTTTCTCGGGCGCTCCCGCGTACAATGGATTCTCGCTGCTCGCGGTGGGGCGCTTGGGCGCGGCCGTGCGGCGCGAATCGGCGCAGGATTTCGCCAAGAGCACGGGCGCGGCCGAGGATTTTAGACTCTACCTGCAGACCGTCGCGGACGCGCTCTCGCCCGCGGGCTCGGCCGACGTCAAGGTCGAGGAGAAAGAAGCCACGCTGGAAAGCGTGCGAAGCTTGCAAGACGGCTTGATGGAGAAGCTTGCCCGCCTCATCGAGCAGGGGGATGCGGACGATGTCGAGCGCTTGAAGCGCCGGCAAGCCGCGGATGATCGCGCCTATCGGGCTGCCTTGACCCGCTTGGCCAGCATCATCGAGCCCAAGGCCCGCCTCGCGCAGGTCCATGACGCCAACGCCTTGTTTTCCGCGCTGCTGGCCGTGGGCGAAGCCGCGGGCATCGAGTTCGTCCACCCGGCAGGCGGCGCTTCCTATCCCTCGCCCCGCTTCTACGTGGACGCCGTCTGCCAAGCCTCGCGCGTGCGTTCGCGCCGCGTGGCCCTGCGGGGCGACTGGTGGAAAAGCGACTGCGGCGCCATTCTCGCGAACCTGGCCGGTCCGAAGGCACAGGAGCCGGCGCCATCGGCGGACGCCGCACCCAGCCCCGGCGCTTCGCCGGAGCAGGATTTTTCCGGCGCGCCCGTCGCGCTTCTTCCGGTAAAGCCCGGCGTTTACGAGATTTTCAACCCGGCGGACGGCTCGCGCCGCCGCCTGGACGCGGAAATCGCGCCTAGCCTATCCTCTTTCGGCTACGTTTTCTACCGGCCTTTCCCGGACGCCGCCGTGCATTTTAAGGACGTCGCGGGTTTCGCGCTTAGAGACGTGCGCGGGGATTTGCTGATGCTGGCGGCCATGGCCGCGGCCGGAGCGATTTTGGGCTTGGCCGCCCCCTGGGTGACCGGCAAACTCTTTGACAGCGTCATCCCCAACACTGAGTACGGCGCATTGTTTCAATACACGTTGGCTCTGGTCGCGGCCGCCGCGGCCACGGCGTTCTTCGGCTTGACGCAGGGCGTGGCCATGATGCGCGTCAACGGCAAGTACAACGGCGAGGTTCAAGCGGCGCTCTGGGACAGGTTGTTGCGCTTGCCCGTGCCTTTTTTCCGCGATTACAGCGTCGGGGAACTGGCGGAGCGCGCCAACGCCGTCAACTCCATTCAGCAAATCTTGAGCGGCACCGTCGTGACCACGGTGCTCAACAGCCTGCACGCCGCCTTGAATTTATTCCTGCTCTTCTACTACGACGCCGGCTTGGCTCTCTACGCGTGCGGCCTGTTGGCCGCGACGGTGGCGGTCTACAGCGCCTGCCTGTGGATGTCCCTGCGCCTGCGCTATAAGCTGACCGCGCTCGACAACAAGATTTCGGGCTTGGTCTTCCAGCTTCTGGGCGGCCTTTCCAAGCTGCGCGTGGCCGCGGCCGAACGGCGCGGCTTCGCGGTGTGGAGCAAGTCCTACGCGGAATCGACGCGCCTGACCTTCGCCGCCAACACCTACGACAACCTCATCCAGGTGTTCAACGCGATGATTCCGGTTTTCGCCAGCGCGGCTATTTTTTGGATGGTGCACGTCAAGATGCACCCAACGGGAAACGCCGCGCCCTTGAAGCTCTCCATAGGCGACTTCGTCGCTTTCATGGCGGCTTTTACGGTTTTTTTGAACGCCGGAATTTCCCTAAGCGGCACCGCCTTCTCTATTTTAAACGTCGTGCCTATCTGGAAAAACGCCAAGCCCATCATGGAAACCCTGCCCGAGGCGGACGCCGCCAAGCCCGCCTCCAAGCCCTTGAGCGGGCGCATGGATGTCAACCACCTGAGCTTCCGCTACCGCCCGGACGGGCCCAAAATTCTCGACGACGTGTCATTCCGGGTCGAGCCGGGCGAGTTCGTGGCCCTCGTCGGTCCCTCGGGTTCGGGCAAGTCGACCATCCTGCGGCTCCTGCTGGGATTCGAGACGCCGGAAATCGGCTCCATTTATTACGACGGGCAGGACATCTCCAAGGTCGACGCCGGCTCCATCCGCCGGCAAATCGGCGTGGTGCTGCAAAACGGCCGGCTCCTGGCCGGGGATATCTACCGCAACATCGTGGGCAGCCTGCCCTTGAGCGTGGAGGACGCCTGGGCCGCGGCGGAACTGGCCGGCGTCGCCCAGGACATCCGCGACATGCCCATGGGCATGTTCACTTTGATTAGCGAGGGGGCTTCGACTTTGTCCGGCGGCCAGCGCCAGCGCCTCTTGATCGCGCGCGCCCTAGCCCGGCGCCCCAAGAAAATTTATTTCGACGAGGCCACCAGCGCCCTGGACAACACCACGCAGGAGGTGGTGACCAAGAGCTTGGACGCCCTGCACGTTACGCGCATCGTCATCGCGCACCGCCTAAGCACCATTCGCAACGCGGATCGGGTCATCGTGCTCGATAAGGGCCGCATCGCGCAGGAGGGGACCTTTGACGAATTAGCCAAGGCGCCCGGGCTCTTTAGGGATCTTATCTCGAGGCAGGTGGTCTAGGATGGGGCGGAGAGAAATCGGGGCGCGGTTGGTCGCGGCGGCCGTTTTCGCCGGCTTCTGCGCCGCGCCGGCCCGCGCGGCCGGGGCCGCGGCTGCGGCGCCCGCGGGCATGAGCGTCTCGGCCATCTCCGCCGAGGCGGAGGCGACGGCGGTCTCGACCGCGGACGTGGAGACGCGCTTTACCGCGGGCGAGACCGTCGTGCGCGTGCCGCTTGAGACGCTGGTCCAGGTCGCGGTCGCGCGCAACCTGAGCTTTCTGTCCTCGGAGGCGGCCCTGGCCAACGCGCGCTACGGAGCCAAGGCCGACGTGGCCGCCTTCGATCCGGTTTTCAGCGCCAACTACTCGCAAAGCCACATAGGCCAGCGCGTCGTTTACACGCCCGGAATAATTCCCGGGGAAAGCTACAGCAATTCCCAGACCACCTCCTTTGAAATTGCCAAGAACACCACCATCGGCACGCAGCTCTCCCTCACGGCGCAGAACCAGCGCACCCAGGAAAACTCGACCTCGCCCACTCAGCCGCTGTTTGGCTCGAGCCTCATCCTAGGCATCACCCAGCCGCTCTTGCAGGGCTTCGGACGCGCCGCCGCCTTCGCCGCGGCCAAAATCGCGCAGGAAGGAGGCGACGCGGCCCTGGCCGCGTCCAAGCGCATTTTGCAGCAGACCGTGGCCGCGGTCGAGAGCAGCTACTGGACGCTGCGCCAAGACGAGAATAACGAGGCGGTGACGCTCAAGTCCCTGCGCATCGCGGAAAAAATCATGCGCCAGAACCAGGAGCTCAACAAGTTGAACCTTCTCTCCGCGCACGACGCGCTGACCTCGGAGGAGCAGGTCGAGATCCTGCGCACCTCATACTTGGAGACCGTGCGCACCCGCGAGGACGACGCGGACAACCTGATTTTCCTCTGCTACGGCGCGCAGGTGCAGGAACTGCTCGATAACGAGCGCTACACCGTCGGCACGGCAACGGGCGCGCCCGCGGCCGTGCCCAATCTGCCCAGTCTCGGCCAAGCCGTGGCCCTGGCGCTCAATCTCCGCCCCGACGTCGCGCAGGCCCGCAGCATTTTAGCCGAGCAAGACGCTTCCTTGGCGCAAGCCAAGAACGCGCTTTTGCCGCAGCTTAACTTCACCGGAACCTTGGCCAGCGGCGGCAGCAACCAGAGCGGCGACCCGGGCGCGCTCAACGACGCCATCACCGGCGCCCTGCACGGCCGCGACCACGCCTGGTCGGTGGGCGGGGCCTTTAGCATCCCCATCGGCGACCGGATTTACATCGACAAATACCGCGCCGCCGAGGCCGCGCGGGAGCAGGCCATGCTCTCTCTCGCGGGCACTGAGAACACCGTGCGCTTCGACGTGCGCTCGGCCATGCGCGGCGTGGAAACCGAGTCCCTGCGCTACCAGGTGGCCCAGGACGCGGCGCGGCTGTCCTGGAAGCAGTTCGAGCAGGAGCAGGCGCGCATGCGGCTGGGGCTGACCGATTCTTTCCGCGTGCTGCAATCCCAGGATCTGGCCCTCCAGGCGGAAGAAAGCCTCAACGGCGTGCAGCTCGCGTTGGCCCAAGCCGAAATCAATTACCGCTTGGCGGTTGGCACCATCGCCAAGCAGTACATGGCGGACCTCAAGGACGTCAAGTAAGGAAAAAGCCTGTGGCCTGCAATTAGCGGTTAATGCGGGCAAGGGTTTTGCGTTTGTTTTCCTGGCTGGCGCGGACTATTATGGCGCGCCGGGCCTTGCGTTCGGGCCGCCATAATCGCTAGGCTTTGCCATCAGTAAAAGGCCGCGACGCGGCCAATCCGCAAACAGGAGACGGCTTATGCTCAAGAAATGCCTCATCTTGACTCTCGCCTGCGTTTTTTTCGCCGGCGCTCAAAGCTTCGCCTCGGACAACAAGACCAAGGTCAATTTCGATCAGGGCGGACCGAACATCAACGGCATCGTCAGTTCCATCAAGACTGACGCTGATAATGGAAGCAAGTTGTCTCCCGATGCCGGCTTAGTGAAGACCTACGCCGTTTCGGCGAGCAAGGTGACCTATGCGACTGGATATTTGAATAAGAAGCTTCCCAACAGCGATTGGCAGTCTCCTGCGATCGCGGCTCAGGCGGGTCAGATACCGGATACTTTCGATCTGCGCTCGGAACTTACGCCGATTCAAGATCAGGGGCAATGCGGCTCCTGCTGGGCCTTCAGCCTGACCGCGACCAACCGCGACGGGCACGCGATTCTAAACGGCAAGGACCCGGGCGATCTCTCCCAGGAATGGCTGGTCGATAATTCTCCGGAAGCCGATGGGTGCCAAGGCGGCGACTTCGACTCGGCCAACAACTTCATCAATCCCGGGCAGCCCCTGGCCAGCTCCGACCCGCAGGGCCGGTGCATGTACCAGGAAGGCGCCGGCCAGTGCCCGGCGAAGCCCAATCCTCCGGTCACGCGCATCAAGGCTTGGCACATGCTGGGCCCCGCGGGGGGGAGCCCCAGCGTCAAGGATATCGAGTCCTACATGGCTATCAGCGGCAAGCCGGTGTCCATCACCGTCGCCGCGGGCGCCACGGACGCCAAAGGCCAAGACGACTGGATGAACTACGCGAGCGGCGTCTACAACGGCTGCACTCCCGCGCTGGACAAGTCCGCTCAAGTCGATCACATGATCAACATCGTGGGCTGGGACAACGAGGGGGCGAAGTTCGACAAGAACGGCAATCTGCCTCCCGGCAAAGGCATCTGGATTTTGCGCAACAGCTGGGGAACCTCCTGGGGCATGAAGGGATATATGCTCTCCAAGATGACCGACGCCCAGGGCCTGCGGTGCAATGACGTGGCGGAAGAAGCCGCGTATTTCGTATTTAAATAACGCGTTGCTCGTCCGTGCGCGTTTTTAAGTGGTTGGGGCCTTTTTTATCTCCAACCCCTTGAAATATTCATTAATTTAGTCTAAATATATAGAGTCTATGACGCATGCGTTAAGAAAATTGATCCGCGCCGCGGCGGGCGCGGTCCTGGCGGGGCTTATGGCCCTTGCGCTCGCGCCTCGTCCGGCGCTGGCCCAGCCGCGCCCGCTCTACGATATTTCCTATCGTTGGTCCGCGGAGCTGCCCAGCGTGCTGGCCTACCGCCGGCAGATGACCCACGTCTTCGGCCGGCCCTTCGTACGCCGGCTCACGGTGGTTAAGTGGGGACCCAACTACGGGCTCATTTACCGCCGCCGGGGATATTTCCGCTCCGCGGCCAAGACCGCGCGCCGGCATTCCGACATTTTGACGCGGCACGGGCTTTATCCCGCTTCGATCATCGAGGTGCGGCCCTGGGCTCCCGTCGCCGCGCCGCGCGTGTCCGGCCCCAGAATCGTCCGCCGCCGGGCGCGATCCGCGCTGCCGGCCAAAATCGCCGCCGCGGCCGCCGCCAAAATCCAGGCCGCGCCCTCGACCCTGGAAACTGAAATCGTCTCCTACGTCGAGAATCTGCGCCGCCGCGGCGCCATCAAGGGCAACGAGCGCACCGCGTGGTCGATCTACGACTTGACCTCCAATACGTCCTTGGTGAGCATCAATGAGGACGTGCCTTTCGAGACCGCGAGCCTGGTCAAGCCTTTTATCGCGCTGGCTTTTTTCCGCGAAGTGAGCGACGGCCGCCTGCGCTACACCGCCTACGCCCGCCGGCGCATGCAGGCGATGATTCAGGAGTCGGATAACGCCTCGGCCGATTACTTCCTGCGCAAGATGGGCGGCCCGACCGCGGTGCAGCGTCTTTTGATGAAGGACTACGGCGGCCTCTTGAGCGGTTTGCGCCTAGTCGAGTACATCCCCTACAACGGCCGGACCTACCGGAACAAAGCCTCGGCGCACGACTACAGCCGCTTTCTCTACGCCTTGTGGAACAAGCAGCTGCCTTCCTCGGACGAACTCATGCGCCTGATGAGCCTGCCCAAGCCCAACCGGCTTTTCACCGCCGCGCTGCCGCCCAGCACCCAGGTCTACGACAAGACCGGCACCACCAGCCGCCTCTGCGGCGACATGGGCATCCTGGTCGTGCGCCACGGCACCCGGGAATATCCCTACATCGTGGTCGGCATCATCCAGAAATCCCGGCGGGCGTATCCCTACATGCGCTGGATGAGCCGGCGCGGCAACGTCATCCGCCAAGTCTCCGACTTCGCCTACGACGCCATCGCGGGTCTGCACGGCTTCGCTCCGGTCCTAAGCGCGAGCGCCGCCGAACCCGCGCGCAATCCCGGCCTCGAATAAAGGCGTGCGAAAGGCCGCAAGCCCGGCTAAAATCAGGCGCCTGCGAAAGACGGACTTCAAGGACGCGGCGAAACTCGCGGGGCAGTTAGGCTATCCATCGACGCGCGCGGCCGTCGCCAAACGCTCTTCAATCATCGCGAAGCTTCCGGGCCACGCGGTCTTCGTGGCGGAGTCTTCCGGCGGGCGGGTTGTCGGCTGGATTCACGTGTTCCCGTTTCCCATTTTGGAGGCAGAACCGAGAATGGCGCTGGGCGGGTTGGTAGTCGACGAAGCTTGGCGCGGGCGGGGGATAGGCAAGCTTCTATTGGCCGCGGCCGAAGCCTGGAGTTTGAAGCGGGGTTACTCGTGGCTGCGTTTGAGTTCCCGCGTCGAGCGCAAACGCGCTCATAAGTTCTACCAACGCCTGGGCTACGAAAAGATAAAGACGTCTTATATATTCAGCAAGAAGTTAAATGAGGTCAAGCGGAGCCGTTGACATTTCACAGGACTACTGTTACATATTTTCTGAATGAAAGTTACCTTAGATTTATCGGAGCTCCTAGCGAAGGGGAAAATATCACAAGAGGAGTATGACCGGCTTCTGGCTTTTTCTCGCCGAGGCACCCGGCATCATGCGTACTGGATTCTTGCTATTTTTGCCTGTATCGCAATTTTTTTAGGCGTTATTGGACTTTTTCCGGATTTTTTTAGTGCGTTGGACCAGATGCTGTTGGACGTTTTCGGCCCACAAGGAATCCATCTGTTGGTCATTGTTTTGGCGGCCGTCGGTGCCGCTCTTGCTGACAGCGGTTTTCTGGCAGGACTGTGCGCCTTCTTGATTCTGACGTTTCTTGGGAACTCGGGACTCTTTTATACCCATGCGTCTTATTTTATGGCGATAGAAGACCCTACGCTGACGACTGTCGTTTTCGCCGGATTGGCCTATATTGGCTACCTGGCCTCGAAAGAACTGGAGCAAAAATATCGGAGGGTCTCGATTATTTTTTCACGGACATGCGTTTTTATCGTTAATCTCGCCTTTTGGGTGGGATCTCTCTGGGGCGGCATGTTCCTGGACTTGCTGATTCCGGATTATGTCTTCTGCGTGGCGTGGGCTTGCGCGCTGGTCGTCGTTGGTGTCTGGGCCGCTGCCCGAGACAAACGATGGATTGTCAACGCCGCTGCGGTTTTTGGTTCTATTCACTTTTACACGCAGTGGTTCGAGCGATTGGGGGCGTCGCCAGGAACGCTGTTGTGGGCTGGCGGCATTGCCTTGGCTATCCTCTACGGATTAAAGCAGTACAACTACGAAGCGCTAAAGCACTTTTTTGATATTGAGAAAACCGTTTAGTCCTGGGTTTTAGGCCGATATGCCCGCTGATATCGAGGGATTTGAGGACTTTGACACCGGGAGCGCGTCGTGCCTATGCCGAGCGCTTCCGGTCTTTGGCGCAAAAACGCTATAACTTCCTTGTGGCGAAGAACGAAGCTGCCCCGCATCCCGTCCACCACCGCAAAACTCCGCGCGAAACCGGCGTCATTCTTCAGGCGCTGCTCACGGCCGCGGCCGCGACCGGCAGCTACTACCTGAGCTCGCTTTTGGGGATTCCGCAAAGCTATTGGGCGGCGATTGCCGCCATCAACGTGATGCAGTCCGAAATCGGAGCGACGGCCAAGACCTCGCTCAACCGTCTGCTCGGCACCGCCATCGGCGCCTTGGCGGGCGGCTTCTTCGCGGTTTTCTTCGGCGGCCACCTGCTTTCGTTCTCGCTGGGGGTCGTCACGGCGGTGCTCCTGTGCGCCCTTTTAGACCGGTGGGAAAGCTACCGCTTCGCGGGCGTGACCGTGGCCATCGTGATGCTCGTTCCCTACGAGGCCTCGCCCTGGATCATGGCCGGGCGGCGCTTCGTGCAGATCGCGCTTGGCATCGTCTTCGCATTGGGCGTCGAGTACCTGGGCCGCCTCTACCGTCCCGCGCGCCAGGCTCTCTAGCCGCGCTTTAAGTCTCTATATATAAGGAGGGCCGCACATGCCGACGCTGATCGAAAAACCCGCGCAAATCGCCGCGGCGGGCAATAAGCCAAAAATCATCCAAGAGTTCGCGGGCCGGGTCAATTCCGGCCACAAGGCGGTCAGCGTCGCCAAAATGAAGTCGCCGCAAGGCTGGGCCGAGCCGGGCCAGACTCCGGAGTTCGAGGAAATCACCGTGGTGCTCGCGGGCGCGCTCAAGGTGGAGCACAAAGGCGGCGCGCTCATGGTCCGCGCGGGGCAAGCCGTGGTGGCTAAGCCTGGAGAGTGGGTGCGCTACAGCAGCCCCGAGCCAAGCGGCGCGGAATATATCGCGGTGTGCCTGCCGGCCTTCTCGCCTCAAACGGTTCGTCGCGACGCGGCCTAAGCGCCGTTGCCCTTGACACGCTACAAATGTAGTGTATACTATGTCCGTTATGGCGGACGAGCCCACTCCCAAGCAAAAAAAGATTCTTGATCTCATCGCGGAGCACTTCGCGGAGGAGGGCTTTGGCCCCAGCCTGCGCGACATCGGCCGGCGTTTGGGCGTCTCGGCGGGCACCATCCAGCGGCAAATCGAAGCCTTGGAGCATAAAGGACTTTTGAACCGCCGCGAGGGCACGGCGCGCGGCTTTTCCTTAAGCGGCTCTTCGCCCTGGGAACTGCCTATTTTTGGGCGGGTTGGCGCGGGCCGCGGCCCCATCGCGCAGGAAGACATCCAGGGCTACTTCAGCTTCAAGGATTTTCGCCTCGGCGCGGACTATCTCCTGAAGGTCAAGGGCGACTCAATGGAGGGCGCGGGCATTTTGGAGGGGGACTTGGTCCAGGTGCGCCGGCAGCCCACGGCCGAGGACGGCGACGTGGTGGTGGCCGTGGCCGGAGGCGAGGACGGCGTGGTCAAGCGTCTGCGCCGCCGAAGCGGCAGCTACCGGCTTGAGTCCGCCAATCCCCGGTACGCGCCCATCCTCTACGATTTCCAGGTCGTCGGCAAGGTCGTGGGCTTGGTGCGACAATACGGGAGATGACGGCAGCCAGGGCGCTGCTGGCCTCCATTTTTATTGCAGCTGCGCTCTCTTCCCTTCGGGCGCAAGAAATGCCGGCGGACGGGCTCCTGGCGGGAGCAGGCGGCGGAAGCAATTACCTGAGCTACGGCTTTGACGACGCGTTTGGCTCCAAAGACGCTCCGACCATCCTTAATCATCGCGTTGACGCGGGCGTAGTCGTTTCTTCTTCCGCCGATGAGAGCATCTCCCTAAGCGAACATTTCGGGCGCTTCGGTTTGAGCGGCGATCCGGAAATCCCCGGCGCCTCCTACGCCGTTCCGCGTTCCTTGTGGTCCGAGCAGACCGGAGCGCGTTACGAACGGGCCTTGGACGGCGGCAAAAGCTGGGGCGCCGGAGGCAGCGTGGGCTCGGACAGCGATCGGCTGTTTAACTCCATGCGCGAGACCACGTTCCGCGGCATGGTCGACCTGCGCGTTCCCTCCACGAGCGGCGGCGCCTGGATATTTCTGCTCTCGTACTCGAACAACCGTTATTTCCTGAACAACGTGCCCCTGCCGGGCGTGGCCTATGAGTTCCATTCGGATTCCGGCCGCGTGCGGGGCATTGTCGGGCTGCCTTTCGCGGCGCTTAGGTGGAAGATATCGCCCTTGTGGGACGCGCGGTTTTCCCTGTTCGGGCCGCGCCGGATGAGCGCGGATTTCGGCCGCCGGATATTCCGCCGGCTGCGCGCGCACGGAGGATTCGACTGGGGCGGGCAATCCTGGCTTCCCGTCGAACGGCCGGACTATTACGCGCCGCTGAGCTTCGAGCGCAAGCGGCTCTATCTCGGGGCCTCCGCGCCGCTCTCGCGCGGCTTCATGCTGGATGTTTCCGGAGGCAGGCAGTTCGATCAGTATTTCTACGAAGGCCGGCGCTTGACCGCGGGCGCGCGGGCGAGTTTGCCGCCTTGCTGGTACGTCGCCACGTCGCTCTCTTGGCGCTTTAGCCCGGGACTCTAAGAGGACTTGGCGCGGCGGCGGGAAAAATGATTGAGTTGTCGGAATAAGAGGGGGAGCTTATGACCGACAACCGACGTTCACCGTTTGAGCTGCTGATAAAAAATAACCCGGCGCTGCTGGATATTTCCTTTTTGGCGCTGCGCCTGACCATCGGCGGAATTCTTTTCGCCATCGGCTCGGGCAAGGTGCTGGGATGGTTCGGCGGCATGGGGCTTGCGGCTACCGTGCAGATGTTCACGACAAAGATCGGCGTCCCTGTTCCGTTGGCGTATTTAAGCTGCTTTACGGAATTTTTGGGCGGCTTCTGCCTCGCCGCGGGGTTTTTGACGCGTCCGGCGGCGCTGGCGGTCGCCGTCAACATGACGGTGGCGACCTTCGTCATGCTGCCGCGCGGGTTCTTGTTTGGCGGCGCGGCCTATCCCTTCACGCTGCTCGTCATCGCCCTGGTGATTTTGATCGCCGGACCCATGGGCTACAGCGCCGACGCGCTCATCGCGCGGCCCAAAAAGTAATCAGCCGCGCTTCTGGCGGGCCAGCCAGCCCGCGATGTCGGCATTGAGGACTTTCAGGGGAAGCGATCCGTTGGCCAGCACCGCGTCGTGGAAGGCGCGGAGGTCGAACTTGGGGCCCAGTTTCTTCTGGGCTTGCGCGCGCAGGTTCTGGATGTCGATTTCGCCGATCATGTAGGACAGGGCCTGGCCGGGCCAGGCGATGTAGCGGTCCACCTCGGCGTTGATGTTCTCATCCGAGAGCGCGGTGTTATCGCGCAGGAGTTGGACGGCGTCTTGCCGGCTCATG
>DATLSD010000005.1:0-27361 GCA_035534315.1 Elusimicrobiota bacterium | reverse complement strand
TCGGCAGCGTGCTGCGCGTGAAGGTGGCCGCTCCATCAGTCACTGAGAAGGCCAACAACACCCTGCGGAGCTACCTGGCCGAATTCTTCGAGGTCTCGACTCCCAAGGTCAACATCCTGCGGGGCGCTAACGGCCGCGAGAAGACGGTCGAAATCGTTGGAAAAACGGAGGAAGACCTCAAGAGGGTGATGGAATCCATCCCCTGAACGATGCCCGCATTCGGCATAGGGGAACACCCGCGGTGGAATCACCTGATTCTTCCGCGGGTGTTCCCATTTTAAGGAACGCATGACGAAGGATTTCCCGCTACGGGACCCTGTCGCTCCGGTCAAATGGACTGGCCGCGCGCTCAAGGTCCTCGATCAAAGACTGCTTCCTCATAAGATCGCTTATTTAAACTGCGCTGCGCCCGAGGATGTCGCGCGGGCCACCAAGAACATGGCCCTGCGCGGAGCGCCGCTCATCGGCTGCGCCGCGGCCTACGCCATGGCGATGGCGGCGCGCAGGGGCGGGCTTGTTGACATGGAAAAGACCGCGCCCAGGCTTTTAAAGGCGCGCCCGACTGCCGTTAACCTGGCTCATGCGGTTTCATGCATGCTTGAGAAAGGCCGCGCGGCGGCCGGCGCCAAGAATTTCGCCGGGCAAATGATCCGAGAAGCCGAAAGCTATTACGCGCTGGACTTGCAGGCCAATCGCGACATGGCCAAGCTTGGAGCGTCCTTGCTCGGCAAAAAGAAGTGCCGCGTCATGACTTACTGCAACGCCGGCGCTCTGGCGACCTCCGGCTTGGGAACCGCCGTGGGCGTCATCCGCTACGCCCATTACCAGGGGAAAGTCGAGCGCGTGTATTGCTGCGAGACCCGGCCCTACCTTCAGGGCAGCCGCCTGACTTTGTGGGAGTTCATGCGCTCGGGAGTCCCGGCGACCCTTATCACGGACAACGCCGCGGCGCATCTCATCAAAACGGGAAACATCGACGCGGTGTTCGTCGGTTCCGATCGCATCGCCGCCAACGGAGACGTCTGCAACAAAATCGGCACCTACGGCGTGGCCCTGGCGGCAAAAAGGCACCGCGTCCCATTCTATGCGGTCGCTCCAATCTCCACCATCGATGCGAAATGCGCCCGGGGAGACTTGATTCCCATCGAAGAGCGAAGCTCGGAGGAAGTCGTCAAGATCGGAACGCACCGCATCGCGCCGCGAGGCGCGCGCGCGGCCCATTTCGCCTTCGACGTGACCCCGCGGAACCTTGTTGGCGCCATTGTGACCGAAAGAGGTATCATAAAACCAGTCAACCGACGTTCCATTGAAAGGATCCTACATGCTATCTAGTCAACGTCTTAAACTTCAGCCGGCCGCGGAAAAGCGGACTAAAATCCTGGCGACCTTGGGCCCCGCCTCCGCGAATCCTAAAACCATGAAGGCGTTGGTTCAATCGGGCGTCAATGCTTTTAGGCTTAACTGCTCGCATGCCACCATGGCGGAGCTTTCCCGCGACGTGCGCCTTATCCGCCAAGTGTCGGCCTCCTGCGACCGGGCCTGCGCGATTGTGCTCGATTTGCAGGGCCCTCGCCTGCGCGTGGGGCGCCTGCGCGACGGCGGCCCGGTCTCATTGAAGCGGGGGGAAAGAATCCGCCTCGTGACCAATGACATCGCGGGAACGCAGTCCGAAATCTCCACCAGTTTCCGCGGCCTGCCCAAGGCCGTGGCAAAGGGATCGCGCATCCTTGTCGATGACGGGTCCATCGTGCTTGAGGTGATCAAGGTTTCATCAGGCAAGGTCGATTGTGAAATCATCGTAGGCGGCCTTTTGAAGGAGCACAAGGGATTGAACCTTCCCGGCGCGGACATCGACCTTCCCGCGCTGACTCGCAAGGATTTGAAAGATCTCCAGATGGGCCTGAAGCTGGGCGTGGATCACGTCGCGCTCTCCTTCGTGCGCAGCCCCGACGACGTGCGCAAGGTGCGGCGCATCATCAAGAGCGTCGGAGCCTCCACCCGCGTCATCGCCAAAATCGAGCATCCTTTGGCGATTGTCCGCATCGACGCCATCCTCGCCGCCTCCGACGGCATCATGGTGGCCCGGGGCGACTTGGCCGTGGAGCTTTCGCCTGCGGACGTCCCGGCGGCGCAAAAGCAGCTGGTGCGCAAGGCCAATCACGAGGGCAAGCTCTGCATCGTCGCGACGCAGATGCTTGAATCGATGATTACGCGCCCGATGCCGACGCGCGCGGAAGCCTCGGACGTGGCCAACGCCATTTACGACGGCGCGGACGTCGTCATGCTCTCGGGAGAAACCGCCGTAGGCCAATACCCGGTGGAAGCCGTGTCCATCATGTCCGAAATTATCCGCAAGGCCGAGCAGTCGCCCTTCCGCTATCAGAACGTCCCGCAGGGACTCACGGACACGTCCACGACGGGCTTCGCCAACGCCCTGGCCCGGGCGTCCGGAGACGCCTGCGAAATCACGGGCGCCGAGGCCGTCGTCGTCTACACGCTGACCGGCTGGTCGGCGCAGGTCATGTCCAAGTACCGGCCCAAGGCGCCCATCTACGCGCTGACTCCGCTGATGTCCACTTATCACAAGCTGGCGCTGTATTGGGGCATCACGCCGATTATCTGTCCTCTCGGGAAATCCACGGACCAAATGCTCGGCTTTGGCGAAAGAATCATGCTGCGGCGGGGACTTATCCATAAGGGCCAGAGCGTGCTCATCACCGCCGGAGGCACGGCCAGACACAAGGCCTCCAACATGCTCAAGATTCACGTCATCGGCTCCTTGACTTACCGCTGATGGCGGGACGGTTCTACCTCGTCTTCTCCACGGCCCCGCCGCGCCAATCCGGCGCTCTGGCCGAAAAAATCGTAGGCAGCGGACTGGCCGCGTGCGTTAATGTGGTTCCGGGAATTACGTCCCACTACGTTTGGAAGGGGAAGAAAATCAAGAGCCGCGAGGGCCTGCTGGTCATTAAGATCGCGGCCGCCAACTTGGCCCGGCTGACGCGCTTTATCGAGCAAAACCACCCTTACGAGGTCCCTGAAATTATCGCGCTGCCTTTTTCCCGCGGTTCCCGGGCTTACCTGCGATGGCTCTCCGAAAGCGCCCGCTGATTCTGGCCTCCGCGTCCCCTCAGCGGCGCCGGCTGCTCAAGAGGCTGGGCTTGCCTTTTAAAATCGTCCCCAGCGGCGTGGGCGAGAATATCTCGGAGAAAAACCCCCGCAAACTGGTCCTTTTTTTAGCCAAGAAAAAAGCGCGCGCGGTGGCTCGGCGCCATCCGCGAAGCATGGCGCTGGGCTCAGACACCGTGGTCTACTGCCAGGGGGAAATCCTGGTCAAGCCGAGGAGCAAGGCCGATTCAAGAAGAATCCTGGATATTTTAAACGGCCGGTGGCACCGGGTTTATACCGGCGTGGCGCTGGCTTTGGACGGCGGCAAGAAAATTTATTCGGAAGTCTGCGTCAGCAGGACCAAGGCCAGGAAACTCCCGCCCGAGCGGCTCCTGCGGCTCGCGGGCAAGCACATGGATAAGTCCGGCTCCTACGCGATGCAGGATAGAAGGGACCCATTCATTGAAAAGGTCGTGGGAGGAAAGGACAACGTCATCGGGCTGCCGCTCTCGGCGGTCAAGCGGCTTTTGAAGCGGGCAGGGTGAAGTAGAACTTCGCGCCGTGCGGCGCGGCGTCCGAGATGGCGATGATTCCCCCGTGGCGCAGGACGACTTTCTCGCACAGGGCCAGGCCCAGGCCCACGTTGCCCACATGGCGCTTCATTTCCTTGCTGAAGAACTTCCTAAAGATGTCGGCGCGCGCTTCGAGGGGAATTCCCGGCCCCGAGTCCGAAACGCTCACGGTGATCGCGTTCTTCTCTTCCGTCAAGGCGATGATTATTTTCCCATCGGGGGGCGTATGCTCGATGGCGTTGTAGAGCAGATTGTCGAGAACGCGCCGCAGCAGGACGGAGTCTCCCATCACGGCCGACGGAGATTTTTCCGGCAAATCAAGCGCGATCTCGTGCTTTTTTTCCTCGGCGATGATCTCGAAATCCTTGGCGCAGGAACGTATAAGCGAGGCCAGGTCGACCGGCGAAATCTCCAAGGACTCATCGACCGCTTCCAAGCGGTTTAACTGCAGGATGTCCTCGACCATGCGGCGCAGGCGTCCGACCGAGAGGCGCAGGAGTTGGAAAGTCCGCTTGTTCGCCTGCGCCGTGCTTTCTTCAAGGAGCGCGATGCCGGAACTAATGACGGTCAGGGGCGTTTTTAGATCGTGGACCAGCATGGCCATCAGGTCGCTTCGCTCATCTTCGAGATCCAGCCGCCGGCGCGTCTCCTCCTTGAGCCGGCTTCCCAGGCGGTTGAAGGCCGCGGCGACGCGGGAGAACTCGTCCTTGCCGCTCACCTTGATGGGCCGGAAGTTTTCCGGATCATCGGGCAGATGCTCTAGGCGCGGAACTAAGCGGTCCAGGCGCAGGCCGAGCCACGTTCCCAGAAGCCAGGCCAACAGGGCGATGGCGATGAAGGACATGACGCCAAAGCGGATGCTCTGCGCGTCCATCTTTTCCATGCGCTCGCGCAGGGCCTCGATGTGGTAGGAAACGCAGATTTGTCCGTACCCGTAGCGGCCTAAATATTCGGACTTTTCGAGATCATAGATGCCATCGTAGGAGTCCTCCATGGAAACTCCGGGATGGAGCTTTCGGCGCAGCGAGGCGGCGCTGTCGTAGCGGCCGAGAATCCGGCGGCCCCGCGAGTCAAAAGCGACGATGGAGGCAAGGCCGGCCTCGCGGACGATGGACTGCAAGTGGATGCTCAGCGGCGAAAGGCGGCCTTCACGCGCCTCATCGGAGACCAGGGCGGCCACGGCCGAGGTGGTGACGTCGGCCATTCCGCGCGCGCTGGCATAGCTCGCGCGGTGGACGTCGCGGAACTGGATGATTTGGAAAGCCGCGGCGATGGCCAGGCCGAAGACGGAGAAAATCAGCGCGAAGCGGTGGTTGAGGCGCACGATGCCCAGTGTAGCTATTTTTCGCTATACTCTGCATCATGGAGTTGAGAGGAAAAAACGCCCTGGTGACCGGCTCGGCGCGGCGCGTCGGCAGGACTATCGCCCAGGCTCTGGCCGAGAAGGGCGTCAACCTCGCCGTTCATTGCCGTCATTCCGTTCAAGAGGCCCAGGCTCTGGCCCGCGACCTGCGCGCGCGTTTCGGCGTGCGAGCCGATGTGTTCAAGGCCAGGTTGGAGCGGGTGGATGAAGTCGAGCGGATGGCCGCCGCCGTGCTTAAGAAATTTAAAACGGCGCACATCCTGGTCAACAACGCCTCGGTCTACGAGAAAAACGAGTTTGGCCGCACCTCGCTGAAGGATTGGAACAAGCACTTGGACGCCAACCTGCGCGCCCCGTTTTTTCTTTCCCAGGCGCTGGCGCCCGCCATGCGGCGCGCGGGCCAGGGCAAAATCGTCAACATCGCCGATTGGGCGGGACTGAGGCCCCAGACGGATCATATTCCCTACTACGCGTCCAAAGCGGGGCTTTTGTGCCTGAACACCGCCCTGGCCAAGACCCTGGCTCCTGAAATCCTGGTCAATGCCGTTTTGCCGGGTCCGGTTTTGCTGCCGGAGAACTCCACCCGCGAGAAGGCCCGGCTCATCGCTCGGGCGACCCTGCTTAAGCGCGTGGGCAGCCCGCAGGACGTGGCCCGCGCCGTCGTGTTTCTGCTTGAAAACGACTTCATTACCGGCGCGGCGCTGCCCGTCGACGGCGGGAGGCTCGTCGCCTGATGTACCGGGTCACGCGGCTCATCGATTTCTGCTACGGCCACCGCCTCTTGGATTACGCGGGCAAATGCAAGAATCTGCACGGGCATAACGGGCGCTTGGAAGTCGTCATCGAGAAGCCCGCGCTTGACCGGCTCGGCATGGTGATCGACTTCGATGAAATTAAGTCGAAACTGCGGACCTGGGTCGAAGCGGAGCTCGATCACAAGACCCTGCTCTATTCCCGCGATCCGCTCCTGAAGGTCCTGAAGGACGCCGGAGAGCCCATCGTGGCGATGGACGCCAATCCCACGGCGGAGAACATCGCGGCCCTGGTCTACGCCGAGGCCAAGCGTCGCGGCCTCGCGGTCCGCTCCGTCCGTCTTTGGGAAGCGCCCAACTCCGTCGCCGAATACGAAGCCTAGGGTCGTCCCGCCCGTTACTCGATTGGAATGCTCGCCTTGAAGCGCATCTTCTGGCCGATCTTGAAATGCTCGCGCTTTGCGGTCCCTGCCGGAAGTTCCAGCACGTATTGACCCACGCCCCAGACCCGCGCGACCTGGTCATCGGTCGTTTTCGGCGTTGAGGCCTTGACACGGGAATGTATCGCCGTGATCTGCTTATCGACGCCGATGTAGACGATGTCTAGGCTGGTCCAGGTATTCTTCATCCAGAATTCCATGCCGTCTTTTTGAGGAAAGACGAAGAGCATGCCGTAGCGCTTGGGCAGGGTCTTGCGGAACATGAGCCCGATTTCGCGCTCCTTCGGCGTGTCCGCGACCGCGACCATGATTTTGCGCCCGTTGGGAAAATAGAGCGCCGTTTTTTTGAGATGCTGGGCCTTGCGCGCCATCGCGGCCGATCCCCACGCGGCGGCGCTCAAAAAGGCGAGCGTCAAAAGCAGGCTTCCCGATTTCTTCATTGTTGGTTTTCTCCTTGCGAGACGGATTTCATGTGCTTGATGACCCGCGCGGCTTGAGACATCCAGCCGCGCGTTCCCCAGCGGCCGGTGTCTCCCCAGAGCGCGCGCGACAAATCGTGAATGAATACGCCGCGCGCCGGGCCGTCCGCGTCGACGCGGTCGATGCCTTCAGTCAAGCGGCGGTAAAATTCCTTGGGGCCGTCGGGGCTGCGCTGGTGCAAATTCCAATCCACGACGTCGCCGGCGAGCAGCTGGGCGTCCCGGCGGCGGACGTAGCCGTGCCATTGATTGAGTATGGCCTCGAACTGCGGCTTGTCGGCCTGGTAGAGCATGACCGCGTCCGCGTCGGCGCCCGCGTCGTTCATCATGACCGGGTCCTGCCCGTGCTGGTGGCCTACGGCCCAGCTTAAGGTAAAGACCCACAGCGGCTGAGGCGAGTCCACCTGATTTTTTATCCGGCGCACGATGAGCGCGGCTTGGCGCGCGCGCCACCACTGCCAGGCGTCCAGAAAATCCTCGTCGCGGTGCATGCCTTCCTTGCGCGCGAAGTAGACCATGCGGTCGGCGGGGCTCAGCCGCGCCCATTCCCTCGGCGGGCTTATCCACCACATGTCCGAGTAAAATTTCTCGGCCAGCTCGTCGCCGCCCAAGGCGTTGCGGATGTAGTCGATGCCGAGGTAATCCACGTCCGGGATGCGGCTAAAGCGGGAGAGCAGAGCCGCCGCGTCGTCCGGGCGTTGCGCATCGGCCAGGGAAATGGCGCGGGTGAACACGGGCCGGCCGTTTTTGACGCTCATGGCATAATGATAGCGCGGAAGGCGGCGCTTGGAAAAGGTCAGATCATAGAGAATGTAGAGCCCGAACTTGAGCCCGCGCTTGTGCGCGGCCGCGGCGATTTCGGGCAGCAGGGGGAAATTGTAGGAGAGCCAGACTTGTCCGGGTTTTTTGCCGGGCGTTTCGCTCGCCATCATCCAAAAAGCGTCCGCGCCGATGGCCTGGGCCCAGTCGAGCATGCCGCGCCAGTCCTCTTTTTTCCCGCCGGGGCCGATTAAGGTCATGCCTTGAAGCGGCCGCGTGTTCTCCCAGGTCAGGACCGAAAAACCCTGCGGGATGGGCCTGGGCGCGCGCCGTAAAATGCGGAAGCCTTTGGCATGCAGGCGCCCGCGCAAATCCTGGTTTCCCAAAAGCCGCAGGCTATAGCGCCCCGCGGGCGCGTTCCAGGGGCAGGGCCACGTGCGGGTCCAATCGCGTCCGCGGGCGTCGTAGGCCAGCGGAACGGCGCTTAGCCCTCCGATGGTCATGACCGTTTTCCCGTTCCGCTCAACAACCACGACCGGGGGAGCGTTTCGCCAACGGCGGTTTAAGTCCTCATCTTGGGTGCGCAACCGCAGTGTGACGAAGTCGTAGTGGAAGTAGGCGGGCCGCGAGCTATCGAGATAAACGGCGCGGGCGCGGCGCCAGAGCAGAAATTGGGAGAGAGCCGCCGTCAAGAACAGCGAGACCGCCCCAAGTGCGATCGCCGCTTTTCTGCCCGCCACCGAGGGATGATAGCAAAATGCCGCAGGGCGGAGACAAAACAAAGCAATTCCCAGCGGAATTTTGATATACTGCCCGGGTCTGATATCGGTTTTAACTGGAGGGCGGACATGGTCACCGGACTCGTGCTCATTCGGCTCATGGCGGGCAAGGAAAACCAAGCCTTGGCGCAGATTAAGCAGATTAAAGGCGTCGCGCATGTGACGGCCGTTTTCGGCCGCTGGGACTTGGTTTTGGACATCGAGACCGACGACGTGCACACCCTCTCCAATGTCGTCGTGCGCGGCATCCGCGCCATCCCCGGCGTTTTGTCCACGGAAAGCCTCATCACCACCGCCATCTAGATCCGCGTGGAGCCAGTCCTCTCCGTCCAAGACCTGCGGGTCGGCTTCCATACGGAGCGGGGCTTCGCGTGCGCGGTCGACGGCATTTCCTATGATCTCCACGCCGGCAAGACCTTGGCCATCGTGGGCGAGTCAGGCTCCGGCAAAAGCGTCCATGCGCTCTCCATCCTGCGTCTTCTGCCCGAGCCGCCCGCGGAAATAGTCTCCGGAAAAATCCTCTTCGGCGGCCAGGACCTTCTGCGCTTAAAGCCCGCCGAGATGCGCCGCATTCGCGGCAACCGCATCGCCATGATTTTTCAGGAGCCCATGACCTCCTTGAACCCCGTGCTCACCATCGGCGACCAAATTTCCGAGGCCGTCATTCTCCACCAGAAGTTGAGCAAAGCCAAGGCGATGGACAAGGCCGTCGACTTGCTCAAGAAAGTCGGCATCCCGCACCCCTCCGAGCGGGTCAAGGATTATCCGCACCAGTTCTCGGGCGGCATGCGCCAGCGCGCCATGATCGCGATGGCGCTTTCCTGCGATCCGGACGTGCTCATCGCCGACGAACCCACCACGGCGCTGGACGTCACCATCCAGGCCCAGATTCTGGAACTCATGCGCGACATCCAAAAGGAATCCAAGATGGGCATCGTGCTCATCACTCACAATTTGGGCGTGGTGGCCGAGATGGCCGACGAAGTCTGCGTCATGTACGCCGGCCGGCAGATGGAGGGCGCGGGCGTCAATGAGCTTTTTAAGAATCCCCGGCACCCCTATACGCGCGGCCTGCTCAACTCCGTGCCTTCCCTCTACGGCCGCAAAGACAGGCTGGAAGCCATCGCGGGCCAGCCGCCCGAGCTGACCTCGAATCTGCCGGGCTGCCCCTTCGAGCCGCGCTGTCCTCGGACCATGCCGCGCTGCAAGACCGAGCGTCCGGCGCGATTCGTGCCCGCGCCGGACCATTACTCCTTTTGCTGGACGGAGGATGAAAAAAACAAATGAGCCAAAACGGCGCGCCGATTCTGGACATCCGCGGCCTTAAGCGGCACTTTTCCGTTTCGCGCGGGATGTTTTCCTCCAAGGCCGTGCTCAAGGCCGTCGACGGCGTGAGCTTCTCGGTCATGCCGCAGGAGAGCTTCGCCGTGGTCGGGGAGTCGGGCTGCGGCAAGACCACCCTGGCCAAGCTGCTTCTGGCTCTGGACCGTCCCACGGCGGGCGAAGTCGTCTTCGAGGGCCAGAATATTTTTTCCTTGGGGCGCGGCGCGCTTCGGCGCCTGCGCCGCGACATGCAGATTATTTTCCAAGACCCTTACTCGAGCCTTAACCCGCGCATGACGGTCGAAGACATCCTCATGGAGCCTTTCGCCATCCACGGCATCGGCTCCGCGGCCGAGCGCCGGGAGCGCATTAAGCGCCTGATGAACGCCTGCGGGCTCTCCCAATCCAAAATCGCCGCCTACCCGCACGAATTTTCCGGCGGCCAGCGCCAGCGCATCGGCATCGCGCGCGCCCTGGCCTTGAATCCGAAGCTGGTCATCGCCGATGAGCCGGTCTCCGCGCTGGACGTTTCCATTCAGGCGCAGATTTTAAATCTCTTGAAGGATTTGCAGGAGGAGATGCGCCTGACCTACGTTTTTATTTCCCATGACTTTTCGACCGTGCGGCACCTTTGCCAACGGATCGCCGTGATGTATCTCGGCCGCGTGGTGGAAATGGGGCGCACCGAGGATCTTTTAGGCAATCCGCAGCACCCCTACACCGAGGCGCTTCTCTCCGCCATCCCCGTGCCCGATCCCAACATCGAGAAAAAAAGAACCCGGGTCATTTTGACCGGGGACGTGCCCAGCCCCTTGACGCCTCCCGCGGGCTGCCATTTCCATCCCCGTTGCCGCTACGCCGTGGGCTCCTGCAAGAGCGGTGCGCCGGCGCTGGCCGAAGTCGGGCCGGGTCATTGGGCGGCCTGCCCGGTTTTGCCTTTCGCCAAAAAGCCCAGCGGCGCGGCCCTCGTCGGCTAAAGACAATGCCCACGCCCGCCGTTTGCGATGATTCGCGGGGTAAAACAGATGCTTAGGCCTTTGGCGGCCGCGGCGGCCTTGGCCTGGCTTTGGCCCGGCGCGGCCCGGGCGCAGCAGACGGTCAAGAATCCGGACACCTTCGTCTACGCCATCGCGGGCGCGCCCGAGAGCCTCGACCCCGACTGGGAGTTCGACGCCATCAGCCACGAGATCACCAGCCAAATCTACGAGACCTTAATCGCCTACCAGGGGTGGTCCGTCAATCAGTTCGTCCCGCGTTTGGCCTCGGTGGTCCCGTCGCAAGCCAACGGGCTGATTTCTCAGGACGACCTGCGCTACGCATTTCCCATTCGCGAGAACGTGCATTTTCAGGACGGCAGCCTCATGACGGCCGAGGACGTCAGGTATTCGCTCCTGCGCTGCATGCTCATGGACCGCGCGGCGGGACCCTCCTTCCTGCTGCTCCAGCCCATCCTGGGCGTGTCCTCGGCCGCGGATAAAAACGGCAAGCCGATTCCGAGCTTGTACGATCAGGCGAACAGCGCCGTCGACGTGGAATTCGGCTCCGTGGTCATCTACCTGAGCAAACCTTACCCGCCGCTCTTGTCCATTCTCGCCAATTACTGCCCGGTGGTCTCGAAGGCATGGGTGATCGCGCACGGCGGATGGGACGGCACGAAGAAGACCTGGGCCGCGCATTTTAATCCCTCGCGCGAATCCGCGCCGCTTTTCAACCAGGGCGACGGCACGGGGCCTTTTAGCTTGGCGCGTTGGGATAGGCAAAACCAGGAGGTCATTCTGGCTCGAAACGACGGTTACTGGCGCGCGCCAGCCAAGCTCCAGAACGTCGTGTTCAAGACGGTCGACGAGTTCCAAACGCGCAAGCTCATGCTGGCCGCGGGAGACGCCGACGCCATCATGGTCGACCGCGCGCAGCTCCCGCAAATCCAGGGCCTGCCGGGAGTCAGCATCACCGATAACCTTCCCATGCTGGAAGTGCACGACGTCTTCATCATGAACTTTGCCATCAATCCCGAGGCTAATCCTTATATAGGTTCCGGGAAATTGGACGGCGACGGCATTCCGCCCGATTTCTTCGCGGACACGGACATCCGCCACGCCATGGCCTATGCTTTCGATTACGATTCCTACATTCGGGACGCCTACCAGGGCCACGCCTTCCGCGCCCGGGGCCCTATTCCCTCGAACCTTTCGGGCTATAACTCCAATCAGTCCCTGCTTCCCTATGACTTGGCCCGCGCGGCCAACCGGTTCAAGAAAGCCTTCGGGGGGGAGGTCTGGGACAAGGGCTTTCGCTTCACGCTCACCTATCAGCTGGGCTACGAGGACCGGCAAATCGCCGCGGAAATTCTCAAGAAGAACGTGGAGTCGCTCAACCCCAAGTTCAAAGTGGACTTGATGGGCCTTAATTGGCCGCAGTGGCTTTCGGAGCTCTCCGCCCGGCGCCTGCCCATGACCACCGCGCGCTGGCTGCTCGACTATCCTGACCCGGACGACGCGGTCACCCCGTTTCTCTACAGTCAAGGCTACTACGCCCAACTGCAGGGCTATTCGAATCCCCGGGCGGACCGGGACATCGAGCAGGCGCGCAGTGACGCCTCGGGCGACGATCGGGCAAGGTTATACGCCGATCTGCAATCCATCGCCTACGCGGACGTTCCGCAGATTTATACCGTGGAAACTTATTACGTCCAGGCATTGCGTTCTTGGGTCCATGATTGGCATTATAATCCCATCATGATCTACGGCTACCTTTATCCGGTGAGCAAAGGAGGGCAGTGATGAGCAGAAGGATTTCCGCCGCGTTTTTTCCAGCCCTTCTACTGGCCCTGGTTTCCTGCGCCCGCAAAAGCGTCCAGCAGGCCGTCTTCGATCCATCAACCTACACCGAGCTGACCTTCAACGACTCGGACAGCATGGACCCCGCGTGGTCCTACGACACCGCCTCAGACGAGGTCATCCTTAATATTTACGAGCCGCTCTTCATCTTCAAGGGATCTTCTACCAAGGAGCTCATCCCGCTCATCGCGGCGAAAGTGCCCAGCCGCGCCAACGGGCTCATCTCCGCGGACGGCCGGACCTACACCATCCCCATCCGGAGGGACGTGACGTTTCAAGACGGGACGCCCATGACCATGGCGGACGTGCGCTATTCCATCCTGCGCTTCATCCTGCAGGACCGCGACGCCGGCCCTTCGCCGCTTCTGCTCGAGCCTTTGACCGGATATGGCGGCACGCGCGACAGCAAGGATAAGATTATTCCAGGCATCTTTAAAAAAGCCGAGCAGTCGGTGCAGATTCATGGGTGGGACTTGGTCCTGCATCTGCCCCGCCCCTTCTCGCCCCTGCCCACGATTTTGGCCTCATGGGCGCCCATCGTTTCCAAGCAGTGGGCCATCAAGCACGGCGACTGGGACGGCACCGAGGCGACCTGGAAGAAATACAACAACCCGCAGAAGCAGACCTCGCCATTCTTCGAGCATGCTTTCGGCACCGGCCCTTTTGTTCTCGTTCGCTGGGATCGCAACACGCACGAAATCGTGCTGCGCCGCAACGAGCACTACTGGCGCGCCCCGGCCAAGCTCAAGTACGTCATCATCAAGGGCATCGACGAGTTCGAGACCCGCAAGCTTATGGTTCAGGCGGGGCAAGCCGACTCCATTTACGCGACTCAGGACGTACGGGCGCAGGTCCAGAATATTCCGCACGTCGACATCATTGATGATCTTCCAACATTGGAAATTAATCCCATCATTTTCTTTACGTTCAAAATCAACGGCACGGCTAATTCATTCATCGGATCAGGCAAGCTCGACGGCCAGGGAATTCCGCTCGATTTTTTCAACGACGTCAACGTGCGCAAGGCTTTCGCCTACGCGTTCGACTACAAGGGCTTTATCGACGATGTCGTTAATGGCAAGGGAATTCAACCTACCGGCGTCGTGCCCAAGGGGCTTTTGGGCTATAACCCAAACCAAAAAACCTACGAATATGATCCGCAGAAAGCCGTCTACTATTTTAAAAAAGCCTTTGGAGGCGCGGTTTGGAAAAAGGGATTCACTTTTACCGCCGTTTACAACGCGGGCAACATCACTCGGCAGTCATTGCTGCAGGTGCTCAAGCACAATGTCGAAGCTTTGAATCCCAAATTCAATATTGAGATAAGGCCCATCGATTGGCCCGAGTTCCTGGATTCCTACATTTCCTCGAAGCTGCCTATTTTTATTTTGGCATGGCAGGCCGATTATCCCGACGCCTACGATTTCGCCTTCCCGTTGCTCGATTCGCAAGGTTCTTATCCGGGTCCCCAGCACTTCGCGGACCCGCGGCTCGACAAGCTCATCGATGAGGCCGTCGCCCAAACCGATCCAGCGAAGAGAGAAAAAATGTACTGGCGCATCCAGGAACTGGAATACGAGGACGTTCCCAACCTCCCGGTCCTGCAGCCGCTTGATTACCGGACCCAGCGCGATTGGGTCCAGGGCTGGGTGAACAACCCCATCTTCCCCGACTCGCCCTACGGATGCTATTATTATCCCGTTTACAAGGAGCTTCCCGCGGTCCTTCCGGCGAAAGCCGGAATCCGGCGGCTGGATCCCGGCTTAGGCCGGGGTGACGGAAGAGCGCATCATGCTTAAGTTTATCGCCAAACGCCTGCTGTTCCTTCCTGTCGTGATGCTGGGCGTGACCATGCTTCTCTTCGGGGCCCTGCAGTTTCTCTCGCCGGCCATGCGCGCTTCCTTGTATGTGAGGGATCCCCGGCAGCTCTCGGCCCTCAACGAAGTCATTCAAAAATACGGGCTCAACAAGCCCATGCCCGTGCAGTATTGGATTTGGCTGAAGCAGGTTCTCCACGGCAACCTCGGCTACAGCGAGACGGCGAAGATGCCCGTCGCGGCCGCCATCCGATCTTTTTTTCCGGCGACCTTCGAGCTGACTTTAGTGTCGTTCATTCCCATTCTGTTCATCGGCATTTATTTCGGCACGCTCTCCGCGGTCAAAAAAGACAAGCTGCTTGATCAGACGACCCGCATCGTAGCCATCACGGGCTATTCCCTGCCCAGCTTCGTTCTGGGCTTGTTTCTGCTCATGATTTTCTACGGACATTTCCAGATTTTTCCGCCCGGCCGCTACTCCTTGAACGTGGATCTGCTGGTGCACTCCTCGAATTTCCACCACTACACCGGCCTTTTAACCTTGGACGCGATCTTAAACGGAGACTTCGCGGCCGCCGGGGACATCTTCTCCCATTTGGTCTTGCCCGCCACCACGCTTATCTACATCAGCGTGGCCCTGCTCCTGCGCATCACGCGCTCGTCGATGCTGGAGGAGCTGGGCAAGGATTACGTGCGCACCGCCAGGGCCAAAGGGCTTCCTGAAAACGTGGTGGTCAAAAAGCACGCGCGCAAGAACGCGCTCATTCCGGTCGTGACGCTCTCCAGCCTGCTCTTCATCGGGCTCTTGAGCGGCGTGGTCATCACCGAGACCATTTTCGATTTTCCCGGGATCGGCCGCTGGAGCGTGATCGCGGCCCAGCAACTGGACGTTCCCGGCGTGATGGGCGCGACGCTGCTCTCCGCTTTTCTCTTCGTCGTGGCCAACATGATTTCGGACGTCCTCTACGCGTTCGTGGATCCTCGCATCAGGCTCAATTAAGGGATGGAGACCAAGTCCAAAGCCGCGGCGATGTGGAAGGCCTTGAAGAAGCGCCCGCTTTCTCTTTTGGGCTTCTGCATCATCGGCTTTTTCCTGCTTGTCGCGGCGGCCGCGCCGATTTTGGCGCCCGTGCCGGCCAACTCGCGCAGCGCCTACCTCATCCCGGAGGACGGCTACAACCCCGAGCCCAAGCTGCCCAGCGCCAAGCATTGGTTCGGCACGACGGAAAATCAGTACGACCTGTATTACGGCATGGTCTGGGGGACGCGCACGGCCTTCAAGGTCGCCGTCCTGGTGGTGGGCCTGGCGCTTATGGTCGGGATTTTTCTCGGCTCCATCTCGGGCTTCTACGGCGGCTGGATCGACGAAGGGCTCATGCGCTTTACCGACATCATCCTGGCCTTTCCGGGTTTGGTGCTGGCGGTGGTCATCGTCGCGGTCCTGGGGCCGAGCCTTGATCACGTGATGATCTCCGTCGCCGCCGTGCAATGGCCGTCCTATACCCGGCTTTTGCGGGGGGACGTTCTCGCGGTCAAGGAGCGGGAGTTCGTGCTCGCCGCGCGCGCCCTGGGCGCGTCCGACGCCCGCATTCTCATCAAGCACATCATCCCCAACTCCATCTATCCGCTCTTGGTCGTGGCCTCGCTTGACGTTGGCTCCGTCGTCATAACCGCCGCGGCGCTGAGCTTTTTGGGCCTGGGCGCGCCCGCGGGCTACGCTTCCTGGGGGCAGCTCATCTCCATGTCCCGGGATTGGATTTTGGGAAGCCCGGGCAACGCCTTCGCTTATTGGAACACGGTCTTCATACCGGGCATCGCCATTTTCCTCTTCGTCCTGGGCTGGAACCTCATGGGCGACGGCGTGCGCGACATCCTGGATCCGCGGCAGCGATGAAGACCTTAAACGACATGCTAGACGCCGCCGCTCAAACGGCCGCCTCCAAAACCGCCATGGCTTGGCAGGACGGGCGTTTGAGCTTCGCCCAGTTCCACGTTCAAGTCTTGGGCGCCGCGCGGGGCCTGCGCGCCGCGGGCATCGGGCGCGGCGACTGCGTCGCCATCATTCACCGCAATGCTCCGGAATTCGTCATCTCGTATTTCGCCCTGGCGCGCTTGGGAGCGGTGGCCGTCCCCATCAACTACATGATTCACAAGGCCGACGAGCTCGCCTACATGCTCAAGGACTGCGGGGCGAAAGGATGCGTGACGCAGAAGGAGTTTATCAAGGGCGTGCGCGGGGCGGCGAAGCAGTGCCCGGAACTCAAGCGAATCTGGTTGAGCGACGCGTCTTCGTCGGAGTGCCAGCAAGGCGAGCGCGTTTTCGCGAGCCTGCTGGAAACCGGCGGCGACGAGGCTTTCGAGACGGTCGCGGAGAGCGACGCGGCCGCGATTCTCTACACCTCGGGCACGACGGGAAATCCCAAGGGCGTGGTTTTGACCCACCGCAATTTGACGACCAACTGCATGAATTCGGCCAAGCGCCTTGAAATCCGCGGCAGCGACGCGGTGTTGTGCATCCTGCCCATGTTCCATACCTTCGCTTGGACGGGCAACGTCCTGGTCTCCGTCCACAAGGCGGTCAAGCTCGTGGTCGTTCCCAACATCGTGCCGCCGACCCCGTGGCTCAAGCTCATGGCCAAGGAGGGAGTGAGCCTTTTCTCCGCGGTTCCCCAGATTTACGGCGTGCTGGCCAAGCAGGCCTGCGGCTTCAAGAAAATCGTTCTTCGATGGTGGTTTTTCAGGCGCGTGCGCATCGCCATTTCCGGCGCGGCGCCGCTGGGCTTGGCGGTGCAGGATTCCTTCGAGAACGTTTTCGGCATCCCGATTTTGGAGGGCTACGGCCTGACCGAGACTTCTCCCGTGGTAACCCTGAACACGCCGGACGAGCACAGGCGCGGCAGCGTGGGCCGGCCTATCGACGGAGTCTCGCTCAAGGTCATCGACGAGGACGGGCGGACTCTGGAGTCCGGGCAGGAGGGGGAAATCTGCGTCAAGGGCGACTGCGTGATGAAGAGCTATTACAATCTGCCCGAGGCCACGGCGGACTCCTTTACGCCAGACGGGTGGTTTAAGACCGGCGACATCGGCATCGTGGACGCGGACGGCTATCTCTTCATCCGAGATCGCAAGAAGGATATGATCATCATCAAGGGCCTGAAGGTTTTTTCCGCCCAGGTGGAGGCCACGCTCCTGGAGCATCCGGCCATCGTGGAAGCCGCGGTCATCGGGGTTCCGGACGAGCACGGCGACGAAATCATCAAGGCGTTCGTGACGCTCCGGCCCGGCGCGAAGGCGGACAAGTCCGCCATCTTGAGGTACTGCCGGGAAAAATTCGATCCCTACAAGAGGCCGCGCGACGTGGAAATCGTCGAATCCCTGCCCAAGAACGCCCTGCAAAAAGTGCTCAAGCGCGAGCTCCGGCAGCGCGAAATCGAGAAGCGGGCCGCGGCGGCCGGGTCCTAGATGCTATCGCATCTTCCTCAGATGCATCTGTGCCGGACCCGAAGGGTTCCGGCCTAAGCCGGCGGCGCATGGCCTCGCGCGGCGTTCGCCTGGCCCCTGAAGAGCTGGAAATCTGCCGGGCCTGCGCCGAACTCTCCGAGGGCCCGGTTTACTTGGTCGGCGGCGCGGTGCGCGATCTGTTCCTGGGCCGCGCCGCGGAGGATTTGGACCTCGCCTGCTTCGCGCCCGAGGAGCTTTCCAAGGAGTTGCAGCGCCGCTTCGGCGGCACGCTGGTGACGCTCGACGAGCAGAACGGAATTTTTCGCCTGGTCTTTGCGCCGGGACGTTTTAAACGAATCCGGCAAATCGACGCGAGCCTCATTCAAGGCCGCGGCATCGCGGACGACTTGAAGCGCCGGGATTTTTCCATCAACGCGATGGCGCTGGAGCTTTCCTCGGCGATGAGCCCGGCCCTTGGGCCGCGGGAGCTTCTTGATCCCTATCAGGGACGAGCGGACTTGGCGAAAAAAATAATTCGCTGCCGCGAAAAAGCCGTTTTGGCGGACGATCCGCTGCGGCTGCTGCGGGCCTTTCGCATCGCGGCCCAGTTAGGCTTTGGCATCGAGCCGCGCACGCTGAAGATGATCGCGGGCCTAAGGAAATCGGCGCTAAAACCCGCGGCCGAGCGCGTCAGGACGGAGATAACGGGCATTTTTTCCGCCCCCGACGCCGGCCATTGGGCCCGGCTGATGGACCGGGCGAAAATTCTGACCCGGATTTTTCCGGAAATGGAGAGAGCCCGCTCGTGCGCCACGGTCTATTACGGCCAGGGCGGAGTCCTGGCGCATTCCCTGGCGACGCTGGAACGGATGGATTTCCTGCTAAAAAACATCGAGCGGGCGTTCCCCGCGCAAGCCGCGCAAATCCGGCTGGAGATAGGGAAAAATAATTTTGGCGACGCTTCGTTCGAGTCTTTTTTGCGGCTGTGCGCCTTTCTGCACGACGTGGCCAAGCCGGAAACGGCCGGCCTCATCGACGGCCGGCTGCGGTTTTTCCGGCATGACGAAATCGGAGCGGAGCGAATCTCGGCCCTGCTGGGCCGGCTGCGCTTTTCCCGGCACTGGACGCAGGCCGCCGCGGCCGTCGTGGCGCACCATTTGCGGCCGGGGAACCTGGCGGCCAACCATGCCGTGAGCGACAGGGCGGCCTACCGATTTTTCCGTGACCTCGGGCCTCATTCGCTCGCGCTTTTGCTGACTTGCTGGGCGGATCACGCCAGCTACATGCCGGAGCCCCGGCTGCGCCGCCATCTTAATCTGCTCAGCCAAGCGCCCGGAACTTTCGGCAGGGGCGTATCGGAGGACGAGAAAAAGACCGTGCGCCATCTTCAGGTCGTGTCTTTTCTCGTAAGACGCCTCTTCGATGAGAGCAACAAGGCCGTCCCCGATCCGGTCGTCGACGGCCGGGACGTGATGAAGATTCTGGGCATCAAGCCCGGGCCCGAGGTGGGAACGTGGCTTGAGCGCGTGCGCGAAGCCCAGGGCCGCCGCAAAATAAAGACGCGGGCCGAAGCCCTGGCGTACCTCTCCGGCATGAAGTCAAAGAAAAAGCCCCGGCTTTAAGCCGGGGCTTTTCGTGCGTCCGCCGGAAGTTTCTAGGCGACGGCCGAGAAATACTCCCTGGACTTAACCGGATCGGCCTTCATGGTCTTCTTGCCCTCGGTCCAGTTGGCCGGGCAAACCTCGCCGGTCTTCTCGACCTGCTGGAAGGCCTTCAAAACGCGCAGGGTCTCATCGACGTTGCGGCCCACGGCGAGGTCATGGACCACGTTGTAGACCACCGTGCCCTTGGGGTTGATGATGAAAAGCCCGCGCAGCGCCACGCCGCCGGCGTTCAAGACGCCGTAGTCCTGGGCGATTTTCTTGGTGATGTCGGCCATGAGCGGGTACTTGATGTCGCCCAAGCCGCCTTCCTTGCGGGGGGTGTTGATCCAGGCCAAGTGGGTGAACTGGCTGTCCACGGAGGCGCCCAGGATTTCGCAGTTCTGCTTATGGAAGTCCTCGACGCGGTCGCTGAAAGCGACGATTTCCGTCGGGCAGACGAAGGTGAAGTCCAGGGGGTAGAAGAAAAGAACCAGCCACTTGCCGGTATAGTCCGAGAGCTTGATTTCCTTGAACAACTTCCCCGACACGGCCATCGCCTTAAAATCGGGCGCGGATTTCTGAACGAGCGTTTCTGCCATGGTTTGATTCCTCCTAGATTTGTTGATTACTTTTCTATTTTAGCATTTTTGCTAACATTGAGTCATGATTTCTCCAAGCATCGTTCCCGCGGCGGCCGCGGAAAAATTCGCGCGGGTAGAGGCCTTTTTGGTCGGCGAGGACGGCGCGTTCTTAAGCGCGGCCGGGCTTTCCTCGGCCGAGAAGCGCCGGCTCTGGGACGAGTCCCGGGAGAACGGATTTAAGGCGTCGCCGGGAGAATGCGCGGTGGTCGCGGGCGGCGCTTTGGGCGCGCGCCGAAAAACCGTCTTGGTCGGCCTCGGCAAGAAAAAGGACGCGGCCTTGGAGACGCTGCGGCGCGCGGGCGCGGCGCTTTACCGCCATGCCAAAGGCCGCTGGGAAAACCTGCTTATCGCCGTTCCTCTTAAAGACTTTCAAGCGCTGGCCGAAGGGTTTATCCTGGCCTCTTACGAGTTCGCGGAGTACAAAAAGCCCGAGGCGCCGCGCTTGGCCGCGGCCGGTTTTAGGGCCGCCGACGCGCGGGAAAAAGCGCTCCTGCAAAAATCCTTGGACAAGGTCCTGGCCGCCTGCCGAGCCGTCGCTTTGGCGCGGGACTTGGTCAACCGCGGAGCCTCCGACAAGACTCCCGAGAAAATGGGCGACGTCGCCCGGACGCTGGCCGGGGCGCGCGTCAAGGTCGAGGTCTTCGGGCGCGAAAAGGCCGCGGAATTAGGCATGGGATCTTTCTTGAGCGTGGCGCGCGGCAGCGAGGACGAACCGGCGTTCGTGCGCCTGGTTTACAAGCCCGCCGGCCGCGCCAAAAAAAGAATCGGCCTCGTCGGCAAGGGCATCACCTTTGATTCGGGCGGCCTGAGCCTCAAGCCTCCGGCGTCGATGGAGACGATGAAGATGGACATGGCCGGCGCCGCGGCGGTCCTGGCCGTCTTTCAGGCGCTGCCGCTCCTTAATTTGAAGGTCGAGGTCCACGGCTTTTGCCCCTTTACCTACAATCTGCCGGGTCCCCGGGCCACCAAGCCCGGCGACGTGGTCAAGGCCATGAACGGAAAGACCATCGAAGTCTTGAACACGGACGCGGAGGGGCGGCTGGTCCTGGCCGACGCCCTTTGCCTGGCCGACCGGGAGAAGCTCGACGCCGTCATCGACATGGCGACCTTGACCGGCGCGGCCGTGACGGCGCTCGGCGGCAAGGTTTCCGCCGTCATGTCCAACGACAAGTCTCTCATGAATAGGCTCATGCAGGCTTCTCGCGCGAGCGGCGAGATGATGTGGGAGCTGCCCCTGGTCAAGGAGTACCGGGAGATGCTCAAGAGCGACGTGGCGGATTTGCGCAACATCGGCCGCGCGCGCGGCGAGGCCGGAACCATCATCGGCGGGCTTTTCCTGCAGGAGTTCGCCGGGGAGACGCCCTGGGCGCACCTGGACATCGCGGGCCCGGCGTGGTCAAGCGCCGAATCCTCGTATTTTTCGCAAGGCGGCACCGGAACTCCGGTGCGCGCCATCCTGCGCTACTTGGAATCCTTATGATAAAGATGAAAACAAAAGCCAACCATTCCGTCGGCGAGGACGCCATCGCCGAAAGCGTCCGGACCATCCTCGCCGAGCTCGGAGAAAAGCCGGACCGGGAGGGCCTGCTTAAGACCCCCGGACGGGTGTCTCGGTCTCTGCGCGAAATGACCTCGGGCTATAGCGTCGACGTGGACGCGCTCATCAACAACGCCATGTTCAAAGAGGAGTGCAACGAGATGGTCCTGGTCAAGGACATCACGTTTTATTCCCTGTGCGAGCACCATCTGCTGCCGTTTTTCGGCAAGGCGCACGTGGCCTATCTTCCCGACAAGCACATCATCGGCCTTTCCAAGATTCCCAAGCTCGTCGACGTCTTCGCGCGGCGGCTGCAGGTGCAGGAGCGCATGACCCGCCAAATCGCCCAGACCTTGGAGCAGAAGTTGAAGCCCCTGGGCGTCGCGGTCGTGCTTGAAGCTCGGCACTTGTGCATGGAGATGCGCGGGGCCGAGAGCCTGCGCTCCCCGACCTTGACCAGCGCGATGCTGGGGGCTTTCCGCAGCGACGCGCGCACGCGCGAGGAGTTCCTGAAGCTGGTCGTTAAGGCTTAGTGCGGCGGGCGGGCTTTAGTCGCCGGCCCAGGGGTTGAAGCGCCCGCCTTGGATGGGGGCCTTGTCGCAAAGCTCGCGGTAAAGCTTGATGTCTTCCTCGCTGGCGCCGCGCGCGATGAGCTTCTGCGCGATTTCATAAACGCTCGCCTCGTACTCGCTTTGCGAGTACGGCATGCCTTTATACATGGCGGCGCTCTGCGCGGCTTTTTCGATGATTTCTCGGGGCAATCCCGACGGCTCGTTTTCCGCGACGGCGTTTTTCTTGACGTTTTTCAGGGAAGCGTTGCCGAGCATGTCCGCCGCCTCGGCCGTTCTGGCGTTGACCGCGACGGCATGCCCGCTCGCGTCGTAGATGTGGTACCAGAAATCCTTCCCGCCGTCGCGCTTGTCGAGGCTGAGCAGGTAGGCCGCGTGGAGAGTCAGGGCGGGAAAGCGCTTGCGCGCGGCCTCCAGGGCCGCGTAAGGGGAGTAGATGATTTTTTTCGCGAGCTCTTCGGCCCCCAAATGGCGCGGCTCGATCTCGTGCTCCTTGGGGTTGGTGATGAAGGTGGCCACCCGCGCGCCCATGCGCTGCCCGGGCTGGGCCCAGGAGCGGGAGAAATCGACGTAGATGATGCCGGAATTTTTCTCCGCCTTGCCGGGCTGGATGTAGAATTCGTAGCTGAGCTCCCGCGCGTCCATGCTGGAAAAAGTTCCCTTGATCTCGCCCAGATTGACGTCCTCGGGCTTGACGCCGTAGCGCTGCGCGGTGTGAGCCGCCTCGGCCAGGGCTTGGGCGTAGAACTCGGCCGGATTGACCGGCGTCCACGGCAGGGAGGCCTCGGCCCGGCCTCCGCCGTGGCCATGTCCTCCGACCGCCATGGCTTCAGGAAAATCAAATTGGGCGCCGTCGATGTCCGCCTGGCCGGACAGGATGGCTTCGATGCTTCGGCCCGCTTCGGCCGAGCCATCCGCCGAGGAGTGCGCGTCGGCGGCAGCCTCAAGAGGCTTCCGCAGGCCTTGCGCCATGGCGGAAATCGTTTTTTCGGCGGATGCCTCGTGGGCGCTTTTCGCGGCCGCGGGAGCTTGGGCGTGATCGCTCGCGGCGACTGGAGCGTTTGGAATCTCAGGGACTGCCGCTTCCTGCAAAGCGCTGAACAAGGGCAGCTGCTGGGCGATGGGCGCGGGAAGAGTCAGCGCGGCCGCGGGCAGCGCGGCGAGGCTTGGGTCAAGGATGGCGACGGGCGAAATCGGGGCGATGTCGGGAGCGAAATTCGTAAGAGCGGGGGAGAGCGCCAAGTCCGCCTGCTCCGGGACCGCTTCCTCGGCCGCGCGGACCGACGAGATGGAAAGAGATCCTGCCGCCAGAACCGCCAAAACCAGCGAAAGCCGCCTGTTGTTCATTCGACCCCCTGTGTCGTGTATTTTAGTGATGAGAAGCGCCGCCGTCATGGGCCTTTCGGGAAATATTTTTGCGGCCTTTGGACCCATGGAGAACAGCCGAGTCGCGCTGCCCGCGCGGGGATGCCGCGGGTTTGACTCGGCCGACCGCCGAATGATATTCTGACTCAACTTTCTCCTCGGAGGCAGACCATGACCGTCATCGCGGCATCCCCGGCAATTTCGTCAACGCTGCAATCGTTTCTGGATAAAAAAATCCACCTTCTTTTGATTGACGGCCAGAGAAAAGAAGCCTCCAACGGCCGGACCTTCGAGACCTTCAACCCCGCGACCGGGGAAGTCCTGGCCCGCGTGGCCGAGGCGACCGCGCAGGACGTGGACGCCGCGGTCAAGTCGGCGCGCAAGGCTCTGGACGGGCCGTGGGGAAAGTTTAGCCCCGCCGAGCGCGAGAAGCTCATCAACAAGCTGGCGGACTTGGTGGAAGCGCATGCCGAGGAATTGGCCCAGCTGGAAACCCTCGACAACGGCAAGACCATCCGCGAGAGCAAGAACGGAGATTTGCCGCTGGCTATTTCCCTGCTGCGCTATTTCGCGGGCTGGCCCACCAAAATTCACGGGGAAACCATTCCCGTCAGCGTGCCGTATTATCCCGGCGCGAAATTTCTGCACTACACCGTGCGCGAGCCCATCGGCGTGGTGGGCGCCATCATCCCCTGGAACTTTCCGCTCTTGATGGCGGTCGAGCGCCTGGCTCCCGTCCTGGCCTGCGGCAACTCTCTGGTCTTGAAGCCCGCCGAGCAGACGCCGCTTTCGGCCCTGCGCCTGGGGGAACTAGCGCTTGAGGCCGGCATTCCTCCGGGAGTGGTCAACGTGGTGCCGGGAGACGGCCCCGGCGCGGGCGCGGCCCTGGCCGCGCACCCGGACGTGGACAAGATCACCTTCACCGGCTCGACCGAAGTGGGGCGGGAAATCGTCAAGGCCTCGGCCGGCAACTTGAAGAAGCTCTCCTTGGAGTTGGGCGGCAAGTCGCCTAATATCGTCTTCGCCGACGCGGACCTGGACGCCGCGGCCAAGGGCATGTTCATGGGCATCTTCTACAACCAGGGCCAGTGCTGCTCGGCGGGCTCTCGCGTCTTCGTGGAGAAATCCAAGTTCGACGAGATGGTGGGCGCCCTGGCCGAGCGCGCCAAGACCGTGCGCCAGGGCCCGGGCCTGGACCCCAAGACCCAAATGGGGCCGCTGGTCTCCAAGGAGCAGAAGGAGCGCGTGCTGGGCTACGTCGCGGCGGGCAAAAAGGAAGGCGCCAAGCTTCTGTGCGGCGGCGAGGAGCTGCCCGGCGGCGGCTACTTCGTCAAGCCCACGGTCTTTTCGGACGTCAAGGACTCCATGAAGATCGCGCGCGAGGAAATTTTTGGGCCCGTGGTGACGGTCATGCCTTTTGAAAGCGCCGAGGAAGTCGTCGCGCGCGCCAACTCCACGGACTACGGCCTGGTGGCGGGCGTGTGGACCAAGGACGTCAAGAAGGCGCACAAGATGGCGCAGGGCCTCAAAGCCGGGACCGTGTGGATCAACTGCTATCACTTCGTCGACGCCGCCGCGCCGTGGGGGGGATATAAGCAAAGCGGCTACGGGCGCGAGAAAAGCCAGTACGCCATCGACCTCTACACGCAGCTAAAAAGCGTGTGGGTGGACTTGAACTGAGCCCTCTCGTTTCCGCGGCGCTGGCGCTGCTTCTCGCCGGCGCTCCGGCTTTCGCGGGTTCCGCCGCGAGCCCGGACGCCCTGACGGCCCGAAATGAAGTCGTTTCCAGCACGCAAGCGGCGGCAAATCAAAAGGCGACCGCCTACGCCCAATCGGTGCTCGACAGGCTCGGCATCGGCCGTTCGGCCGCCGCGCCGCTGGTTTCCGTGGGAATGAGCGACGGCAAAACGCTGGAAACTCTCATGTGGGGAAGCGCCGGCGCCATCATCGGCGGCTTTACCGGCCCGCTGGGCGCGGCCGTGGGCGGCGCGACCGGGGCCGTCGCCGGGTTTATCTACGGCGCTTTCTTCGTTTCCGCCAGAAAAAGTAAGATAAAGCCCGCGGAGAAAAAATGAACACGACAAGCGATTTGGAGCCGGTTTTAATTCGGAAGGAAGGCGCGGTGGCCGTCTTGACGCTCAACCGGCCGGCGGCCCTAAACGCCTTGAATCATCCGCTCATGGACAAAATGGAGGCGGCGCTGGACGGCTTTGCCCAGGACGACGCGGTGCGCTGCGTGGTCATCACGGGCGGACCCAAGGCGTTTGCCGCCGGCGCGGACATTAAGGAAATGGAAAACGCCTCGGCCAAGGCCATGGCCGCGGACCCGCACCTCTCGCGCTGGGACAAACTGGGGCGCTTTCCCAAGCCCGTCATCGCCGCGGTCTCGGGCTACGCCTTGGGCGGCGGCTGCGAGATGACGCTGGCCTGCGATCTGGTGGTGGCCTCCGAAACCGCGGTCTTCGGCCAGCCCGAAATCGGCATCGGCGTCATCCCCGGCGCTGGGGGCACCGTGCGCCTGGCGCGCCTTGTGGGCAAGCACCGCGCTTTGGAATTGGTTTTGACCGGGCGGCGGTTTTCAGCCAAGGAAGCCTTCGCGATGGGGCTGGTCAGCCGCCTGGTTCCGCCCGAGTCGGTTTTGGACGAAGCCATGACGCTGGCGCGCGCCATCGCCGCGATGCCGCCCTTGGCCGTGCGCGCGGCGAAGGAGGCCGTGCTTAAGAGCTTGAACTCGGGGCTCGACGACGCGCTGGCCTTCGAGCGCCGCCGCTTCTACGATTTGTTCGACACGCAGGATCAAAAAGAGGGCATGAAGGCGTTCGTGGAGAAGCGCAAGCCCGTTTGGACGGGGAAATGAGGCAAAAAGAAAGGCCCCGGTTGCCCGGGGCCCGGTCGTCTATTCCCACCCACCAATACCACCCGTCAAGTATTCTTACTTTAACATGAGAACCGGATTCTGTCAAGAGAAGGAAATAGGAAGGAACCGCGACGCCACCCGTCATGGACTGCCGCGGTTCCCATGGAGTCTGCGAGGGCGGGACTTGAACCCGCATCATCCACTTGACGGGTGGTGGTCTTACCAGTTAAACGACCTCGCAACTCTATCCGATATACGATCGGCTCGCTCAAAAAGTTCCAATTGGATTTAAAACAATGAAACCAGAAGCCGCTGCCGCCGCCGCGCCGGAACTGCTCGTCGAGGAATCGGGCGGGGTCATGACGCTGACCTTAAACCGCCCCGAGGTCCTTAACTCCTTGACGCACGCCATGATGCGTGGCTTGATGGAGTCGCTCAAGAAGGCGGAGAAGGACAAAAACATCCGCTGCGTGATTTTAACCGCCGCGGGCCGGGCTTTTTGCGCGGGCGCGGACTTGGCGGACTTGAAGAAGCGCCAGGCGGACAAGCCGCTGTCCTTCGGCGAGGAACTGCGCCGGCACTTCAATCCTCTGGTCCTGCAAATCCGGCGCATGGAAAAACCGGTCATCGGCGCGGTCAACGGCTTGGCCGCCGGCGCGGGGGCCAGCATCATCCTCTCGACGGACATCAAGATCGCCTCGCAGGAGGCCAAGTTCATCAGCGCGTTCGTGCGCGTGGGCTTGGCGCCCGACTCGGGCATCACCTATTTCATGCCGCGCTTTCTGGGGCTCTCGCTGGCCTTGGAGCGCGCCTGGACGGCCAAGCCGGTCACGGCGGAAGAGGCCCTGCGCTTTGGCTGGGTCAACCGCGTCGTGCCGCCGGAGCAGGTTTTGTCCGCCGCCAAGGAGATGGCCGTGGAGCTTTTGAAGGCGCCGCCATTGGCCGTGGCGCTCACCAAGCGCGCGATGAACCGCTCCTTGGAAAACGATTTGGAAGGCCAGATGGAATACGAGGCCCAGCTGCAGGAAGTTCTGGGCAAGACCAAGGATCACCAGGAAGGCGTCGCCGCGTTTTTGGAG
>DATLSD010000004.1:0-4681 GCA_035534315.1 Elusimicrobiota bacterium | reverse complement strand
CGTGCGCTGAGGCGAGGCCGCCGTCATTATGTGGAATAACCAGAAAATATCCCTCGTGCTCCCGGCCTACAACGAGGAGCCCAACATCGCCCGGGCCGTGCGCGCCTTCAAGGAACTGGGCATCATCGACGAGATCCTGGTGGTGGACAACAATTCCACCGACGCCACCGAGGCCGAGGCCAAGGCCGCGGGCGCCGCGGTGCTCAAGGAGACACGCCAGGGCTACGGCCACGCCATCCGCGGCGGCTTGGCGGCCGCCTCGGGGGACTTGATCGCGGTGTGCGAGCCCGACGGCACGTTCCGTCCGCGCGACATCTTCAAGCTTTTGGCCTACACCGACGATTTCGACTTCGTGCTGGGCAGCCGCACGTCTCGCGCGCTCTTGTCGCAGGACGCCAACATGGGGATTTTCCTCAAGTGGGGCAACTGGAGCGTGGCCAAGATGCTGGAGTTTCTCTATAACGGGCCTTCGCTCACCGACGTGGGCTGCACCTACCGCGTCATCCGGCGCGGCGCGCTTGAAAAAATCCAGGACGACTTCCGCGTGGGCGCCAATCACTTTTCCCCGGAGATGATGATCTGCGCGGCCAAAAAGCGGCTCAAGTTCGTGGAAATCCCGGTCCACTACCAGGCGCGCATCGGCGAGTCCAAGATCACGGGCGATTTTTTCCGCGCCTTCCGCCTGGGCTTGCGGATGATAGGCCTCATCCTCCGCCGGCGGGTGACGAACTGATGCCCTCCTCTTTGGTCACCGGCGGCGCGGGCTTCATCGGCTCGCACGTGGCCGAGGAGCTCGTGGGCATGGGCCACCGCGTCGTGGTCCTGGACGACTTGAGCGGCGGCTTCAAGGAAAACGTTCCGGCCGGGGCCAGGCTCGTGCGGGGAAGCGTCGTGGACAAGGAAATTATCGACAAGCTTTTCGCCTCGGAGCGCTTTGACTACGTCTTTCACCTGGCGGCCTACGCGGCCGAGGGCTTGAGCCACTTCATCAAGCGCTTCAACTACACGAACAACCTCATCGGCAGCGTCAACTTGACCAACGCCGCGGTCAACGCGGGCACGGTCAAGTGCTTTGTCTTCACCTCCTCCATCGCGGTCTACGGCAGGAACCAGGTCCCCATGACCGAGGACATGGCGCCCGCGCCCGAGGATCCCTACGGCATCGCCAAGTACGCCGTGGAGATGGACCTGGCCGAGACGCGCGAGATGTTCGGGCTTCCTTACGTCGTTTTCCGGCCGCACAACGTCTACGGCGAGCGCCAGAACCTGGGCGACCGCTACCGCAACGTCATCGGCATCTTCATGAACCAGGCCATGCGCGGCGAGCCCTTCACGGTCTTCGGCGACGGCCGGCAGACCCGGGCCTTTAGCCACGTCTCGGAGGTGGCGCCCGTCATCGCGCGGGTCTGCGAACGGCCCGACGCCTGGGGACAAGTCTTCAACATCGGCGCGGACAAGCCCTGCGCCGTCGCGGACATGGCCAAGGTCGTGGCCGAGGCCATGGGCGTCGAGCTCAAGCTCAAGCACCTGCCGCCCCGCAACGAAACGGTCCACGCCTATTCCTCGCACGAAAAAATCCTCCGCTGTTTCGGAGACGTGATCAAGCCCGTGGCTCTTGAAGACGGCATCCGCCGCATGGCGGCCTGGGCCAAGACCGCCGGCCCGCGCAAGCCCTCGGAGTTCGGCGCCATCGAGGTGGCCAAGAACCTGCCGCCCGGCTGGAGGCTCTAGGCCCGCTTTGAAAACCGCGCGCGTCTGGCTCTGCGGCCTGGCCGTGGCGCTGTGCTTTTGCTCCGGCTATTTTCTCTCGGCCGCGTGCCGCTCGGCCTGGCAGTCGCACTATCCCGCGCTCGCCGCGCGGTGGGCCAACGACGGGCCCTTCTCGGTTCTGGGACTCTACGGCGCGCAGACCCAGGAGGAAGTGCAGTACGCGGCCCGGGTGCAGGAGTCGGCCAATCATTTTCCGGCCTACGATCCTTACGTGCTGGAAAACCGCAGCCGCAGCCTCATCCTGGACGACGGGCTCACCTACCTGCTCATGGGGCTGGTCCAGCGGGCGACCGGGAACATGACCTGGACCTGGATTGCCGTGCGGCTCTTGTGCTGCCTGCTCTGGTACGTGCTGGTCTACTTCATCATGCTGCGCTTGACCGGCGATGCGGCCCTGTCCTTTTTCGCGGGAGTCTTCGTGGTGGGCTTTAGCTACCTGCTGACCCTGGATTTTATTCCGGCCCTGCAGTGGACGCCGTCCTTGGGAGCTCTGGCCCATGATGCCTGGGCCGTGCTCTCCACCGGCCGCACCGAGTCGGTCGCGCGCCTGCCCCGGCCGGGCGTGGACTATGCCGTCTTGTTTTTGGCCACGCTGCTTGAGATCAAGGCCGCGGAGAGCTCCAAGCTGCGCTGGGGCGTGGCCGCGGGAGTCTGCGCCGGCCTGATGCCCGAAATTCACCCCGACATCTGGTTCACGCAGATGCCGGCCATGATTCTTTTCCTGTCCCTGACTTTGTTCTACAAGAAGCTCAACCGCCGGAACCTGGCCGCCGCCGCGGGGGTGTGCCTGCTCTTGAACGCCCCGTTTTTCGCGGCGCACCTTTCCGCCATGTGGGGCCACTCCGCGGCCAAGAAGGAGTTTCTGGAGCGGGCCTGCGTCACGTTCACGCGCCGGCCGCATTGGGAGGGGCTCTTTTATCTCGCGTGCTTTGGCGCCGTCGCCGCCTCGGGCGTCCAAGACGCGGCCGTGCTCTGGCTGGGGGCGTTTTTGGCCGCGGCGGGTCTGGTCGTCAACAGCCAGATTCTGACGGGCAAGGACGTGCTCTTTTTCCAGAACCGCTACTACGTCAACATCTTCGTGCTCTTCCTCCTCCTGCCTTGGCTGCAGAAGAAATTGCGGCTCTCGAAGGCGCTTTGGACCGCGGCCGGGGCTTTGTGCCTGGGCGCCTGCTTTCTGCAGAGCGTGAGCTACGCCGCCATCCATTATCCGTTCCAAGGACTCCGGCGCCGGGATGCCCTGGCCATGGCGTGGCTCAACGCCCACGCGCCGGAAAATGCCGTGGTCCTGGCGCTTAATCCCGAGGCCAGCCTGCTCATTCCGGTCTACACCCGCGACAAGGTCGGCTTCGGCTCGGCCCTGGAGGAAATCTCCAACGTCCCGGCGCTGACCATCGCCCGGCGCGTGCGCGCGGCGCTCTACCGCCTGGACGCCGATCAAGCGAAGTTTTACCGGGATCTCACGGCCGCCTATCCGGACTACGGGCGGCGCGCGGCAGATTTGCGCGAGGTCCCTCCCGAGTCGTTCCTGCGCACGATTTACTTCGCCTGGATTCCCATGCCGCTCATCGCGCGCGACTGGAGCCAGGCGGGGGAAAATGAAAAGACCTACGCCTACCGCGTCGATTACGTCTGGGTCGACGACTTCGCCAAGCGCTACCTGAGCCCGCGCTTCCCGCGGGGCAGCCGCTGGCGGCTGTCCAAGGTCTACGACGCGGACGGCGTGGCCCTCTACAAGGTCGGGTCCGCCGCGGCCTCCGACTAGAACTCGAACTCGAGACGCGTCACCACGGCGCGCACGGGCGTTGCGGCGTTTAGGCCAAAGAGCAGGGCCGCGCTGTAGTTGACGGTCCGGCGCGAGCCGGGGCGCCAGGTACCGTAAAAAGCCGGTCCCGCCATGTGGGTTTGCTCGCTTGAGTTGGGGAAATTGCCGATGACGCCCGGTTCGCCGTAGAACTCGGCCGCGGGCGCGAAGTAGTCGCTGAGCAGGTATTCGGCGCGGCCGGCGTAGTGAAAGCCCGTCCCCGGCGCGTAGTTGGAACCGGACTGCCATTCCAGGCTGGGGTTGAGGGTCAGGACCAGCCGGCCGAACTGCTTTTCCAAAATCGGCGTGAACTCCTCCTCGACCGGATCGCCGGCGCGCTCGGGGATTTCCACCTCGAAGATGGCGCCGGGGTCGGCCCAGTATTCGCCCGGAGGCGCCAATTGGAAGCGCTCCTCGAACTGGACTTTGTCGCCCACGAGCGGGCCGCCGGGGTCGCGGTGCAGGACCTCGTAGGCCTCGCTTTCCCAGTAGGAAGTGGGGCTGTAGCTCGCCGAAAAGGCGAAGCCCTGCTGGCCCGCGCCCGTCGCGAATCCCCGGTACTCCACCTCGCGTTCGCCGTAGGTCACGCCCGGGGAATAGACTTTGAGCTCCTCCGCGTTGAGGGACGCCTCGGCGGCGAGGCAGGTCTTGGCCAGGGCGGCGGCGGACAAGAGCGCGGCCACGGCTGCGGCAAAACGGCGCAGGCGGGGGAGCTGGCGGTGGCGTTTCACGGGAACTCCTTTTTTATTCTTGCGCGAGCTTCATGAGCCCGCCGATGACGAGGATGGTGCCGGCGTAGAAAACGAGCTGCATGGCCGAGGGGTCGGGCGTGTAGCCGACCAGGGTCTTTAAGATGTTGCCGGCGAGGCTCTGCCCGCTCAGGAGCCAGGAGGTGTTCCAGATGGAGTCGCGGATGGCGGGCAGAAGATCGGCCTGGTTCAAGAACGCCGCGGCCTGGGACGCCATGCCCGCGGCCAGAAGCAGGATCATCCAGCCCGTGGCGCGGAAAAAATAGCGCACGGGAATCTTCATGATTCCCAGGTAGAGCGCGAAGCCCACCGCCGCGCCGCCGGCCAGGCCCAGAACGCCGCCCGCGAGGATGGACCAGGC
>DATLSD010000003.1:0-3471 GCA_035534315.1 Elusimicrobiota bacterium | reverse complement strand
GACGTGGACAGGATTTTGGACAAGATTTTGACCAGCGGCTTGGGCTCCCTGACGGAAGACGAGCGGGAGATCATGAGGCGCTACTCCGACAAGACCAATCACTAGCGAGGCAAAGAGAACTAAGGAATTTATGCGGACGTTGAGAATCGGCCTGACCGGCGGCACGGGCGCGGGAAAAACCCAAGCCCTGAGGGAATTTAGGCGCCTGGGCGCGGCGACGGTGTCCTCCGATGCCGTGGCCCGGGACGTGGTCCGGCCCGGCCGGCCCGCGCACCGGAAAATCGTCGCGGCGTTCGGCAAATCTGTTTTGGGCGCCGGCGGTCGCCTGGATCGCCGAAAGCTCGGGCAAAAAATTTTTTCCTCGCCGCAGCTGCGGCGGCGTTTGGAGCGCATCACGCACCCAGAGATTCTGCGGGAAATGGAGCGCCGGCTCAAGGCGCTTCCTTCGGGAAGGGTCGCTGTGGCGGATGTGCCGCTGCTTTTCGAGGGCGGGCATCAAAAGCGCTTTGACGCCGTGATCTTCGTGAGCGCTCGGGCAGCCCTGCGCGCGGACCGCGTCATGCGGCGGGACGGCTTGAGCCGGGTCCAGGCCCTGCGCCGGATGTCGGCCCAATGGCCGGAGGATCGCAAGGCCGCGCTGGCCGACGTGGTCATCGCCAACGCCGGAAGCCGGGAAAAATTTTTGGCGGCCGTTCGAGAATACCACAAAGCCCTGACGCTCATCGCCGCGAGCCGGGAGGCAAGCAGTGCTGGGCCGCATTAAGGAAAGTGCTTTGCGGCCTAGCGCCGCGGGCGGCCCAGGCCGCCCGGAATAGACAGGAGACAAAAACATGGAAAGCAGCACGACTCAAAACCAACCCCAGCCGGCCGCGCCGGCGACCGCGGAGACCGCGCGGCAGATGGACGTCACGCAGCTCTCCAAGATGACCCTGGCGCAGCTCTCCGCCGTCGCGCAGGACTTGAAGTTGGAGGGCGTCTCGGGCCTGCGCAAGCAGGAGATTATCGCGCGCATTTTGGAAGGCCAGCTTAAGGCCAACGGCATGATTTACGACGAGGGCGTCCTGGAGATTCTGCCGGACGGCTTCGGGTTCCTGCGCTCTCAGGAGTACAACTATCTGCCCGGCCCCGACGACATCTACATTTCGCCCTCGCAAATCAAGAAGTTCGGCCTGCGCAAGGGCGACACGGTCGCGGGCTTCGTGCGCCCGCCTAAGGACGGCGAGCGCTTCTTCGCGCTGCTGCAGGTCAAGAAGATCAACGGCATCGACGCCGAGACGGTCAAGGACCGGCCCTTCTTCGACAACCTGACGCCTCTTCATCCGGACAAGCGCTACACACTGGAGACCGACCGGGTGGAGCTGACCACGCGGCTCATGGATCTCATCGCGCCCATCGGCAAGGGCCAGCGCGGCCTCATCGTGGCCGCGCCCAAGACCGGCAAGACCGTCATCCTGCAGAAAATCGCCAACGCCGTCGCCGCCAACCATAAGGACGCCATCATCATGGTGCTGCTCATCGACGAGCGCCCGGAAGAGGTGACCGACATGCAGCGCTCCATCAAGGGCGAGGTCGTCGCCTCCACCTTCGACGAGCCGGCGGACCGGCACATCCAGGTCGCGGAGATGGTTTTGGAGAAGGCCAAACGGAAGGTCGAGCTGGGCAAGGACGTGGTCATTCTTCTTGATTCCATCACCCGTCTGGCACGCGCCTACAACACTATGGCGCCCTCGACCGGTCGCGTGCTTTCGGGCGGCCTTGAGGCCACGTCCCTGCAGCGACCCAAGCGTTTCTTGGGCGCGGCGCGCAACATCGAGGAAGGCGGCAGCCTGACCATCATCGCGACCTCCCTGGTGGACACCGGCAGCCGCATGGACGAGGTGATCTTCGAGGAGTTCAAGGGCACGGGCAACAGCGAGGTCTACCTGGATCGCAAGCTGGCCGACCGGCGCATGTTCCCCGCCTTCGAAATCAACCGCTCCGGCACGCGCAAGGAGGAGCTGCTGCTCTCCGAGGACGAAATCAACAAGATGTGGATCCTGCGCAAGGTCCTGGCGCCCCTGGGCTCCGTGGAGGCCATGGATCTGCTGCGCGAGAAGTTGCTGAGCACCAAGTCGAACAAGGACTTCCTCAAATCCATGGAGCTCTCCAACCTTTCGTGAGTTTGGTCCGAGCGCTTCTTCGCGCCGCGGCGTTGGGCCTAACGGTTCCCCTGGGCCCTAAGCCCTAATATTCCCTGGGCCCTTTTTCCGGCCCCTGCCGGCCCATTGGGCCCAACGCGCCGACTCATCATTTCCTTATACTTCTCAATCATACGGATGCGCGTCCGTCGCGCGGCGATGGTTTTTAGACTCGCAAAAGGAACCGGAATAATGAAAAAAATCGTGCGCAAATCAGTCGCGGTGGTCTTGGCCGTTTTTTTAGCGGGCCCCGGCCTGGCCTGGAGCGGAGAAATCGCGTCCGTCGATGCGGGATTTTTGACTTCCGGCGCCGCCGGAGCGGACGCGGGCCTGCGTTCCGCGGCCGTGCCATCCCAGCTCAACATCGATTTTAACGCCGCGGTTCCCGGCGCGGGCCTGGAAGACGGCCTCGCGTCCCAGGTCGCGGAATCGGTCGCGCCGATGGCGGAGGACCGCCAGGCCCCCGCGGCTTCTTCGGGCGAGGATGAGCCGAGCCAAGAAAGCCAGGCGCTTCACCAGCAGTATGAAGAGGCGGCCCAACGCAACGTCAAGGAGTTCGAAGAGGAAGTTTCCCAGTTTAAAGCCGGCGTCTTCGGCCTCAAGCTCCTAGCCCAGAAGAGCGGACACCAGGTTCTTTATGTCATCGCCGTGACGGTTGACGGCGCGCTGACCCCGTCTTCGGTCGTCGAGGAGAAATTCGCCAGCGGAGCGATCCCCGAAACGGAGAAAGCCAACTGGGAGGCCACTCGGGCGACCATCAAGACGCTCGGCAAGAAGCTCGCGGGCATCCTGCGCGCCAACGAAGAGGCCCACCAGGCGGTCCATCAGCAGATGGAGGTCATCGAGCGCGCCCAGGCGATGCGCAAGATCAAGGAGCGGCTCACCATCGGCAAGGAGTTGGAGAGCTGGGGCGTGCCCAACAAGATTTCCGTGGATCAGGGAGGGCCGGCGGGGCTGCGTTACTCCAACCTTTACCGCATGAACGGCATGCCGACGGAATTGGGAATGGCCTTCCATAAAGTCCTGGCCCCCATGGTCGCTCGGGACCCGGCGGTTCTTTCGCGGATCACCCAGGGCCAGATTCACGATGCTATCCGCCTCCTGGCCGAGGGGCGCAAGTACGTTTTAGATCCGAGCTCGGAGGATTTCCAGAAGCTGCGGCGCATGGGCGTCATCTCTGAGGGCTATGCCTATCCCGAGTGGCGCGAGGCTTTCTTGAAGAAAGCCAAAGAGGCCCTTTCGGCCGCGCCCGAAGCCGAGGACAAGCCTTTCGGACTGGGCTTGCGGCCGGCGA
>DATLSD010000002.1:0-27865 GCA_035534315.1 Elusimicrobiota bacterium | reverse complement strand
CGATCCTTCGCCAAGGCTTTCCCGGTTTTATAGTCCACGACGGAGAAGCGCCCGTCCGGCAGGCGGTCCACCCTGTCGAGCTTGCCGGTCACCGGCACGCCGCCGACGTCCATGTTGAAGTTATACTCGACGAAGAGCGGGATGTGATAATCCGGCGCGTGCTTGCGGTAAAAAAGCGTCAGGATTTCCTCGCCGTTCTCCCGATACTGTTCTTCCTGCTCCTGGTTCTTGTAGCCGGCTGAAATCCAATGCTCCTTGTAGTAGGCCAGAACCTGCTCAAGAGTCGGCGCCGGCGGCTCCTTGGCGCCGTAAAAATATTCCAGAGCCGTGTGCACGCTCGAGCCGAACGAAAAATAATGCTTGGGCTTTTCCGGAATCCTATCGATGTAGCGAAACTTGTATTTCTGGGGGCACTCGGCGTAAAGAGAGATGGACGAGTGGGACAGGGGGCGGGGCAGATTCAGGCTTTTGGATCCCACTGTGCGATTATAGAAAATTAGGGAGTCACGGAGCCCGCGGCTTGGTAGCGGATGAGCTCGGTATTGGGATTCTCGTAACCCGGCCCGCCGATGGTGGTCTTGACGCGGCCCACGAACGGGGCGTAGTAGACGTATTCCCAGGAGCCGGGAATCTTCTCGTTGGTCTCGCGCACCTTGAGGCAGTTTTCGAAAACTCCGGCGGCGGTCTTGACCTGGGCGTCGTCGGCTTCGATGCGGTAGACGTAGAGGCCGGAGGGCAGCTTCACGCTCCACTGCCTTCGCGGGACGAAGGGATATCTCAAAACGGCCACTGTCTCGGCTCCGTTTTGTTCCCAGACGGCCCAATCCTTTTTCACATAGGTCAAAGTCTCTTTCTTAACCAGGCTCTTCCCGGCGTAAAGGGAGCTTTGGATTTGGGCGGCGAGGCCGGAACTGGAGAGCTTCATGTCCCAGTTTAGCGTCATCTCGCGGCCGAGCGTCGCGCTGTCCCCGTAAACCCAGCGGCGCACGCTGCCCAGCGGGAAATAATCGGGGCAGTCCATCAAGCCGGCCTGGGCTTGCGAAAGCCAGGGCTGCCTCAAAGCCTTGCCGCGCAAGGCCGCTTCGTATTGAAGATGGGCTTCCTCGCAGCGGTCCAGGGTCGAGTAGATGTTTCCCAGGCGCACGCGGGTTTGGCCGGCGTAGAAACCCTGCGGCGCGCCGGAAAGATAGCGCTCGTATTGGCCCGCCGCGCGCAGGACCTCGCCGCGTTCCTCATCAAGACGGCCCCGGTAGTAATGAGACGAGGAGCAGCCCGGCAAAAGGGCGGCGGCCAAAAGCAGAATGGCGGCGGCGCGTCCGCTCACTTGCCGGAATCCTTGAGGAAGCCCCGCTCGCGGAAGCTGAAAAAATCTCCGCCCGCTCCGACGATGAGATGATCGAGAAGCGGGATGCCCAGAAGCGCTCCCGATTCCTGGAGCCGCCGGGTCACGTCCTTGTCCTCGGAAGACGGCGAGCAGTCGCCGGAGGGATGGTTATGGGCCACGATGAGCGCGGCCGCGGCGCGCGCGATGGCCGGAGAGAAAACTTCCCGCGGGTGAACGAGGCTCGCGGAAAGCGTGCCGATGGAGACGGTTTCCTCGTGGACCAGGTGATTGCGGGAATTCAAGTAAAAGGCCAAAAAATGCTCCTTGCGACTTTCGCTGATCGCGCGGGGGATGCGCTGGACCACGCGCCACGGGCAGTCCAGGACGGGAAGCGCCGGCTGTTTTTTAAGCCAGCGTTCGCGCAGCATGACGGCCAGGAGATCGCGGTCCGCGGTCCGCGACGAAAACGGCGAGGACCCGTAGCGGGGAAATTCCGCGTCGCGCCTCACGGCACGGACTCCGCCACGCGTTCGATGGCCGTCAAATCAAGCGGGCCGATGAGGACGAAGCGCCTGCCGCCGCGGCTCCAGCTGAGCACGAGGCCGTCCTGGGTCCAAGCCAGCTTCGCGTGCGTGGAGGCCATCTGCACGGGCTCCGCGCCGGTGGTCCCAAAATCGAGTTGGACCTCGTCCGAGCACTGGAAAAGGGAAAGGACGTTGATGCCGTCCGAAAAGCGGTCGTGCCAGACCGGGTTTTTGCCGCCGCGCAGGGCGTCCTCGCTTTCAAAGGCGTAGCCGGAGGGAAGCCACGCCGGCAATTCGCGCGCCCCGCCGGCCGCGGACCCGTTCTCGGGAGAAATTTTGCGGGGAGCCAGCCGCGGAATAATTTGCCAGCCCGCCGGAGGCTTGAAGGCAAAAAGCGTCTTGGGCAGTTCCGGATTGAACGAGACGCTGGTAAAGCGCATGGAAGAGCCGACCTTGCGGTTGGGACGGAAAAGCTCGCTCTCCAGGCTCAGCCAATACTGACGATCGAGCCAAAGCCGGCGGGCCAGCGCGCCCGTGGCGCGGGATTTGAATTCAATGAGCCACGTGGGCCGCCCGGCGATTCGGCGTCCCGGGGAAATCTTGACGGCGTAATTGGCGGAAATAAGTCGAAGCTCGCTCTCGATTTCTCCGCGCGAATCAGCCGGAATCGGGCCCTTCCAGGCTTTGCGGTCCTCCGGGTCGTAGATCCATTCGTTTCCGCCGTCGGCGACGATAACTTGGCGAAGATTGCCGGCCTTGTCCTTTATTTCCCGATGATAGTGCGAGTCATTGGCCCAAAAAACATTCATGACAACTGAAGAAATTTCCCGGCTTTGGCGCGCATGGTTCTGGATTTTGACCTCGCCTTGATAAGGGACCGCGGGTCCTTCCAAGCTTTTGCGCAGAGCCTCAAGAGGATCGGGACGCTTGAGGCGCGCGGCGGCGGCATTGGGAATCGGAGAGAATAAAAACAAGGCGGCGGCCGCCGAAACAAAAACGGCTCTCTCGGCTCCGAATTTAAAGATCATGCGGGTTTCCGGCGGCCGTCTCTACCTGCTCCGGCAGCCGCGAGTAAATGATATCCGCCGGAGCCAAGGGCCGGCTGAGCGCGTATTCTTCGTGCGCGGCCAGCATGGCGTCAAGGGAAATGGTGGGACGCTGGTTTTCGCGGTTTACCGCCAAGACGACGAGCAGCGCGGCGAAGGTCGCGGCTAGAGCCGCGGCGGGATAGCGGAAGGCCGGAATGCTCCACAAAGACGGCCGCGGCGCTTCCTGCCGGCCGCGACGCCGGGCCTCATCTAGAAGAGCCTGCTTGAGGCTCTCCGGCATCCGGGGTGAGGGCGAACCGGCGATGGCTGCTTTCGCCTTTTGGATAAAGCGGAGCTCCGCCCGGCATCCCGCGCATCCGGCAAGATGGGCGTCCGCGCTTATTTTTTCAGCGGGGCCTAAGTCGCCGTCGGCATAAGCGGAGAGATTTTCCCGGCATTGTCCGCACGTCATGACTCGACCACCTCCCGGCATGATTCCAAAAATTTCTTCCTAAACGCCGCGCGGGCGCGGCAAATGCGCGAGCGAACGGTCCCCAGCGGGCAATCCAGGACGACGGCGATGTCCTCGTAGCGCAGCCCTTCCATGTCGCACAGCGTCAAGACGGCCTTGTGCTCGGGAATAAGCGCGTCCAAGACGGCTCTTGTCCTCGCGCCGAGCTCCTCACGCTCGAGGCGATCGAGAGGAGTTTCTTCACGCGCGTCCGCGACGACTTCCGTGAACGCCAGCGAACTTCCCTCATTTTCATGGACCGGCGCGTCAATGCTGCTGCAATTTCGGCGCTCATAGCGCTTGAGCGCGTCGAAATAAACGTTGCGCAGGATGGTGAGAAACCAGCTCTCCGTGCCCGCAGAGGGTTCGAACTTGTCCCAATTGCGGATGACGCGGAAAAAGGATTCCTGGACCAGTTCCTTGGCCTCCTCATCGTCGCGGCAGAGCTGGTGGGCGAAGCGGTAGCCCCGCTCCGAGTAGTCCTCGATAAACTTCTCCAGCTGCCGCGTTCGGTTCATCGTCCCTTGATCTACGAACCAGGCCCTGAAAAAGTTCCCCTGGGCAGGCCCATTTTAACAAAATCGCAACATCAGGGATACCTCTTCGTAACACGGGGGGGACACCCTTGAAGCGTGGGGAAGCAAATCATGGAATCCTTCAAAGAGACTCCGGCCTGGGAGGACATGCTCGTCCGAGAGGACGCGCCGCCCGTCTCCGCGCGTTCCCAAGGCGAAATTTCTCCGTCCTATCTGACGCACGAACTGAGGGCTCCGGTGACGGCCATCCGCCTGGGCCTGGAAATCCTGCAGGATCAGCTCGACGGCCGGCTCTCCGCGGATGAGCGGCACATGCTGTCCTTGGCATTTAAGAACACCCTTCGATTGGAAGCCCTGGTCAACGACGTGATGGACTTCTCCAAAATCGCGGCCGGCAAAATGCCTCTCAAAAAAGAGCCCTGCTCGCCGCAGGAACTTATTAAGGATGCCGTGGAGAGCCTGCAGCCTTCCGCGCTTTCCGCAGGCGTCAAGCTTATTCAGGAAAAGGAGGATCCGCTTCCCAGGGTTTCGGCCGAAGGGCGCCGCATCGTGCAGATGCTCAGCAATCTGGTCTCCAACGCGATCAAATACGTCCCGCCGCGCGGCCGAGGCATCGTGCGCGTGTCCGCCGCCTTGGGAAAGTTCGAGCACGCCGGCACGGTGGTGTTCAAGGTCAAGGACAACGGCTGCGGCATCGCGCTCAAGGACTTGGAGCAGCTCTTCTGCGCTTTTTCTCAGACGGAGTCCAAGGATCAGAAGTCGGGGACGGGGCTGGGCCTGGCACTGGTTCGCGCGATGGCCGAACTTCATGGCGGCCGGGTCTGGGCGGAGAGCTGGCCCGGCGCCGGATCATCCTTTTACTTCAGCATTCCTATCGCCAAGGAAGATCTGCGCCAAGAGGTCGACATCTATCCCAAACCCGTCGAATACTCTGGGCTTGTCATGGCCTTCGCCAAGCGCATGAACGCCGTCCTGGCGTTCTTTGTCTAAGAGCCCGCCGGCTCTCGCTCAAACCCGGCTCTTGAGCAAATCCAGAATGGCCGCGACCGTCATAAGGTTTTTGGTCGCGCCCGCGTAGGAGAGGCGGTTGACCAGGCGCATGGCTGACTTCCAGGACATCCGGGCGTTCAAAAATTCGGTGCGATAGGCTTCCAGGCGGCTCTCCAATCCTTCGCGCATGGCGGAAGACCATGCGTGGCGGGAACGTTCAAGCTTGGCCTGGTGGTAGCGCTCCATGGCGGCCTCGACCCGCTTCTTCGCGGCCTCCAGATTCTCGTGAATCCTGTCGCCCCAGTGCGTTCTCCAGCTCGGCTCGGTGGCGCTGATTTTGTCCTTGGCCGCGGCTAGCTCCACCTGCAGCCGGGCCTTCAAGATGAGCGGCTCCGGGGTTTTCCTGAGATCCGAGACCAGTCCGAAGGGCTTGAGCGCCGCGAGCAGCCACTTGGTCATGTCGAACTGGTACCAGCGGATGCCGTTTCTCCAATCGGAGGGGAATTTATGATGGAAGTTATGGTAGCCCTCGCCAAAGGTGAGGGGGGCCAAGGCCCAGTTGTCCCGAGCCGTATTGTCCAGGCTGTAAGGACGCTTGCCCCACAGATGCGCGGCGGAGTTGATGAGGAAGGTCATGTGGTGGCCGAGCGTAACGCGCAGAAATCCGCCCCACAAAAGGCCGGCCAGCAGCGGCCGTCCCACCATGTGCCCCATCAGGGCGGGAAGCCCGAAGCCCGCGAGAACGACCAAAGCGAGATACCACCGGTGCTGCCACATAAGCAAAGGATCCTTGAGCATGTCCGGGACGCTTTGGTAGCGTGTTTTTGAATCGGCGTCGTTGCGGTAGAAAATCCAGCCCATATGGGCGTAGAAGCCGCCGCGGTTGATGTTGTAAGGGTCCGCGTCCGTGTCCACGTAGCGGTGGTGGTTCCGGTGGTCCGAGGCCCAGTTTAAAACCGAGTTTTCCACGGCCGCCGCGCCGAAAATCAGATAAAAAAGCTGCAGAACCTTGGACGCGCTATGGCTGCGATGGGCATAATAGCGGTGGTAGCCGGCGGTGATGCTCAATCCCGCGCAAAGGTACATGATGGTGAAAACAGCCAAGTCCAGCCAGGAAAATCCGTAACGCCAGACATAAAGAGCGGTGCCGAAGATGCCGATAAGCGGGGTGGCGGTCAAAAAAGCGATGTTCGTGTAGTCAAGCGACTTCTTACGGGCGGCTGCCGCCGGTTTTGCTTCTATCATTTTAGGCTCCTGAAACTCCCAAATGCACGTCTGAGATTTATGTTACACAATAAACGGGAGAGGCGCAATCTTTTATTGACAAAACCGGCATGATGGGTTATAGTCCATTGATGCCGCAGAAGACACGGCGCCGGGTTTTTTGGGTGATATTGGGCGGAATTTGCGCTCTTTCCCTTATTTTTTTCGCGCTTGGATTTCTGCGTTATCGAGCCGTCCTGGCGATTAAATCCAATTCGGCGACCGCGTTCGGCGGCCAATTAACGCCCTATTCATCCAAACTGGGGCCCGTCCTCTATTTCCCCGGCGATTGGAGCATCAATCGGGACGATTCCGGCGCGTTGGTCGCTAAAAACGGAACGGGCGCGGTTTTTTCGATTTATCCCGCCGGGAGCCATGCCGATGCAAAGGCCGTCCAAACGCTTTTCCCGCTGATTTCAGGAATTCTGGAGAACATTTTTGCCCGCAACTGCTCGGGAGATTTACCTCGGACGGACCTTCAAGAGACGCGGCTGCCCTCCGGTCCGGTCTATTATTATTCCGCGTCCTGCGCCGGGAAAGACGGTTCTTCCATCGCGATCCTGACGATGGCTTGGCTCGACGGAGCCAATGCTTATACGGGGGGGACTTTCTTCAAGAATCAAAGCGCGGACATCCGCCCCCTGACCTTTGCCCTCCTTGGCGGCAGTCCGAAATAGATCCGGAAAGATGCTCTAGCGTCCCGGCGCCGCGCCGCCCTGGGCCGGGGCTTCGAAAATAAAGACGCTGCCGCCGCCCGGGTTGTCCTCGAGCCGGATGCGGCCGCGGAGCGCCTGGGCCGCGAGCCGGCAGAAATTAAGGCCGATGCCGCGGCTTTGGCCCTCGGGAACCTCCTTGCGGGGCGTGAAGGCGGCGTATTTCTCGAAAATCCGCGATTTAATCGCGTGGGGCACTCCCGGCCCCTTATCGGAAACGGCGAAACGGACGAAGTTCCCGGCCGACTCGCAGGAAAGAATGACTTCCTGACCTTTCGTGGAGACGTTGATGGCATTGGAGAGCAGGTTCGCGAGGACGCGAAAGAGCAGGCCCGGATCCGTCCTCAGGGTTTTCGGTAAGCCGGAATAGGCGACGCGCAGGGAGAGGCCTCTCTTGCGGCAGCGGTTCTCGAACAAGTCAGCGGCCTTCTTCAAAAGCGCCTCCACGCCGGTCTCCGAGAATTCCGGCCGCAGGCCGACTTGCTTGGCCTGGGAGACGTCGAGCAGATCGTTGATCATGAGCAGCATGAATTCCGCCGCGCTCTCGGCCTGGCGCAGGAATTTGGCGGCGTCGCCCTCGCTGATGAGCCCGCGGCTGGTCACGATTTCCAGCGTGCCCTTGATGGACGCGACCGGCGTGCGCAAATCATGGAGAATCATGTCCGTCAAGTCCTGGCGCAGGCGATCCCGGATTTCCAGATCCGAGTTGCGGCGCGCGAGCTCCTCGTGAGCCTGCTTGAGGCGCAGATGGACCCGGACCCGGGCGAAAAGCTCCTCGATGGCGAAGGGCTTCTGGATGTAGTCGTGGGCCCCCAGCTTAAAGCCCTCCAGGCGGGTCTTGATGTCGCCCTTGGCGGTCAGGAAAATGAAAGGCAGGTTCTTTTTTTCGCCCAGGCCCAGCTGCCGGCACACATCGAAGCCGGTGCCGTCCGGAAGCCCGATGTCGAGAAGGATTAAATCGGGCGGCCTGCGGGCGAACAATCGCAGGGCTTCCGCCACGGTGCCGCAGGCCTCGACCGTGAAGCCCGCATCCTCGAGCGCGTTCTTGGACAAATTCTGGATGACCTGGTCATCCTCCACCAGCAGAATGCTGCGGGGCACGCTCTAAGTTTAACAGATTCGAATTCTTTTTCAACGAGATTTTAGTCACCGTGCCGCTCAGGCCCAACCCTGGACAAGAACGGGCGAGTTGAGTACCATTTGAAGCGAAACCATGAGCGGCGCGCGCAAAATATCTTATTGGGCGATAGCGGTTTTCGCCGCGGCCGCCGTCTATTGGCATTTGAGCTCGGAATTATTGGCCGGGCTTTTTTCCTTTTTCGTCCTGGATCTCACCTACAAGCGCCTTTCGCGCGCCTTGCCGCGCGTCGCGGCCAGGTGGACGTCGCTCGGGGTCTTTCTGGTGTGCAGCGTCTTTTTCGTCTGGATGCTGGGGGTTTTCGTCGAGCTCTCGGCCACGCGCGTGCCCGAAATGATTTCCATCATCCTGCCGCGCCTAAACGCCCTGGCGGCGCAATACGGCTTGTCCATGCCCGGCAGCCTGGATGATCTGCGCGGCGTCATCATCTCCGCCGTCGTGGAGCACGCCCAGGCGCTGACCAAGACCAGCGGAGCGCTGACCCGGGAGCTTTTTGAAATCCTGGTCAGCGTTCTCGTGGCGATCCTCTTCCACTTGAACGTTTCGCGAAGGGCGAGGATCGGGGGCGACGCGGCGCCCCGTGACAATCTTCTCTACGCTTTTCTCCTGGAGTTCGCCGAAAGAGCCAGAATTTTCGTGGGCGGCTTCGAGACGATATTCCGGATTCAGATTCTTCTGGCCGTCTTTCGCTGCGCCGTGCTGGCGGTCTTCCTGCTCTTGACGCGGATGCCGTGGACGCACTTCCTGCTGGTAGCGACGTTCCTTTTAAGCGTCATCCCCATCGTCGGAGCTTTTACCAGCTCCGCCCTCATCCTCGCCGCGGCCTTCACGGTCTCATTCCACGCGGCGATAGGGACCCTGGTTTTTCTGCTCGTCCTCCACCAGGCGGAGTACCTGATCTACAGCCGGCTGGCGGGAACCGGATTCGCCCTGCCCACCTGGATCATCCTTCTCGGGCTGCTCATCGGCGAAAAATGCATGGGCTTGGCGGGCTTAATTTTGGCGCCCGTCGTCATCCATTATCTGCGGGAGGAGCTGCGCCAACTCCCGAGCCCGCCTCTCTCGGCGAGTCAGGCCTAGCCGCGTCGGCGGCACCGCGGGCGGGCATATCGCCCGCGTCGAAAGCCTCCTGAAGCCGCGGAGAAAACTCCTCTTCGAGATCAAGCCCGCAGGCTTTTTGGGCCAGCTCCAGCGCGCGACGGGCGTACTTGATGTTTTGAGTCGCCTCGAGCCCGGTGATTTCCGGGAAAAACCAGCCACAGCTGGTGTACATAAACAGGGCGTATTTCTGCATCTCCAAGAGAAGCAGCGCGCGATCCTTAATTTCAGAGTCTGCCGCCAAAGAGCGCTTATGCAGATGGCGGGACAAAAAGTCCCGCACGCTTGCCTCGCCGCCGTCGCGGAGCACGCTGATATAATCGTTGCGCGCCTCCCAAGGATCCTTGAACAACTCGCCGGCGGCTCTTTCGTAAGCCGGGGCCAAGCGGTCGCGCAGGAAATCGAAGGCCTCGCGCAGGGGTTTCTTCCAGGCCATGGGCTTGCCGTCAGAGCCGCAGCCGCAGTCCTCCGTCCAGCGCAGGACGCCGTGCGGGCAACTCCAGGAAGTGCCCAAGTCCTTGCCGCCGGGCGCCAATTCCACGCGCCACTTGGGCTTGTGGCGCGAGAGATACCAGCCGTAGTTGACGACCGAAATGCCTTGGGCGGCAAACGCCTCGGTCAAAAGATAGGCCAGGCCCATGTCGGCGAATTTCTGGTGGTGGCCGTAGGTCTCACCGTCCGAGGCCAGGGACACCAAACCCTCGTCGGCGCCGCTGAAAGCCTGGACGAAGCGCTCCGCGGCTCCGGGCGCGCTCGCCATCAACTGCGAGAAGGCCGCGTCGCGGGAGAGCGGCAGATCGTAGAAAAAAACCGCGACGCTTCCCGAGCCGTCCGGGCTTTCCCACAAGTACGGGCGGCGCACGTCCAGCGTTTCGGGAAGGACTTCCCGCCGCTCGCCTTTGGGGGAAATGACGGCCGCGGCCTGTTCCGGTCCCAGGATGACGTACTTGAAGCGGTGGCGCGCCAAGAGGCTCATGACCTCGCCGTTGACAGCGCATTCGGGGAGCCAGAGAGCCTCGGGAACGCGGCCGAAGCGGCTGATGAAGTCGCCGATGCCCCAGCGGATTTGGGTCTCGCGGTCGCGCGCGTTGGCCAGGGGCAAAATCATGTGGTTGTAGGCCTGGGCGATGGCGTTGCCGTGCCCGCTCAAGCGCTTGCGGCTCTCTTTGTCGGCGTCCAGTATTCGCCGGTAAGTTTCTGCCTCATGCGTCTCCATCCAGTTGAGCAGCGTCGGGCCGAAGTTGAAGCTCATCCAGGAATAATTGTTGACCGTGCGCGCGAGCGCGCCGTCTTCGCCCAGGATTCGGGCCTCACCGTTGGGACGGTAGCATTCCCGCGCGATGCGCGCGTTCCAGTCGTGATCCTCGCCGGCCGACGGCTGGCGCTCGATTTCGCCCGTCCAGGGATTTTCCCGGGGCGGCTGGTAGAAGTGTCCGTGGATGCAGGCGTATTTCATGAGTTTTTCTTTTCTTGCAAATTAAGGCCGGCGACCCTATAATTATAGACATGATGCCGCCGCGGAGCAAAGTCCGCCGCATGACGCGCTTGGCGCTGCCCGCGGTTTTTTGTCTTTTGGCGGGGGCCTGCACCCTTCCGGTCCGCGCCCAGGATTCGGCGGGCTTCTACGGCATGACTCCCGGCGCCGTCGCGCGCGCGATGCGCCGCATCGGGACGGACCATCCCAACTTGCAGGACCGCATCGGCGTGGTCAGCTCTTATTTTTTGGGCACGCCTTACGTCCTCGGGCCGCTGGGCGAGGGCCCGCGGGGCGAGTTCGACCGCAATCCCATCGTGAGCTTCTCGGCCCTGGACTGCACGACCTTCGTCGAGGAGACCATGGCCTTCTCCTTGGAGCCCGACTTGGCCAAGGGCACGGCTCTTCTGCAGAAAATTCGCTACAAAAACGGCGTCATCTCGTATCCAACCCGCAATCATTTCGCGTCCGTGGACTGGATTCCCAACAACATCAAGGCCGGGTTCATCAAGGACATCACGCGCGACATCGCCGGAAGCCGCACGCGCGTCGCGACCAAGACGATTTCCAAGAGCGCCTGGTACGCGGCCAAAAGCGCGGCGGACCTGGAAAACATCAGCGGCCTCTCTCCGTCCCAGCAGGACGCGCTCGTCGCCAAGTGGAGAAGCCTCGGAGCCGGCATGCCCGACCAGGAAGCGTCGTTGCCCTACGTGCCCATGGACGTCCTGCCGGAAGTCCTCGACAGCATTCCCTCCGGGACCATCGCGAACCTCGTGCGCGCGGACAATCCGTCCATGCCCGTCCTGGTCTCGCACCAGCTGTTCATCATCGACAAGGGCGGGCAAGCCTACGTTCGCGAGGCGGCCTACAAGGACAAGGTCAAGGACATCCCGGCCTTGGAGTACTTTAAAATTTACCAGAATTCGAAGTGGCCTCTGCTCGGCGTGAACCTCGACGAAATTCTGCCCCGCGCGGGAAGCTGAGCCCCGCCGCAATCAGATCTTGAGGAAAATTTTCCGCCGGTAAAGCTCGCGCATGCCTATGAGACAGACGAAGAGGTAGGCAAAGGCGTAGAGCAAAGACGCGTTGACCGGCGAGAGCCACCAGCCGAAGAGACGTCCGCAAAGCCAGTCATTCAGGCTCAAGCCTTCGGCCCAGGGAGGATGGATGTACTGCTGCAGGGCGTAAAAAAGGCCGGAAAGAAAGTAGGCGAGAAGGGGGTTGCGCCCAAAAATCTCGAAAGGCTTGCCCCAGGCCTTGAAGCCCAGTATCTCAACGAGCCCATAGCACAAGGCGAAGCCCGCCATGGCGAGGCCTCCCGTGAAGAGCACGTACGAGCTGGTCCAAATGTGCTTGTTGATGGGCAAAGACCTGCCCCAGAAAAGCCCGGCGGCCATGAGAACCAACCCCGCCGCGGCCAGTTCCAAGACCTTGGCTTCCCGGTTCTTGGCGCGGGAGGCCAGAAGCCATTCTCCGGAAAGCACGCCCAAGAGAGCGGTCGCCGCGGCGCCCAGAGTGCTCAGGATGCCCTCGGGATCGCAGAGCGATCCGGCCCACATGTGGACGCCCAAGACGGCGCGATCCACGTAGCAGGCGATGTTGCCCGCCTGGGTGAAGTCCGGAGCGCCGTAGCCGGGCACGCGGACGTGCGCGATGAGAAGCCAGTAGCCGATTAAAAGAGCCGCGCAGAGAAGAGCCTGCAGAACCGGCCCGATGGAGAGATAGACGATGGAGCAAAACAGGTAGCACGCCGCGATGCGCTGAAGAACTCCGGGGATGCGCAGGCCGGTCGGCGGATTGAAGATGAAAAAGGAAATGAGCAGGCCGAACGCGAATATGATCACGGTGCGCCTTAAAATCTGGAGAGACAGCTGAGGGAAAGTTTCTCCGCGCGCCAAGCGTCGCGACAGGGAAATAACCATGGAGATTCCCATGATGACCAAAAAGCTGGGAAATACCAAGTCCGCCAGGGTCCAGCCGTTCCAAGGCGCGTGGCGCAGAAGGGGATGGACGACGCTGCTGCCCGGGCAGTCGACCAGGATCATCCCGGCGATGGTGATGCCCCGGAACACGTCCAGGGAAAACAGCCTGCCGCCGGATTTAGAAGCCATCGTTTGGCTTTTAATTACTGTCCAGCCGGCGGCGGGGGATTGCCTCCTCCCTGCATCGTTGGCGGACCATCGTGATCGCGGCCTTCGTGCCCGCCGCGCCAATGCCCGCGCCGGCGCATCATGCGCATCCGGCCCAAAAGCATCTTCGCGCGCTGAGTGGGGCTCAGGAACGACGTGTCGGCCTCGAATTTGGCCTCCGCGTCCTTCATCGCGGCCCCCATGGCCTCGCGATCCTGCTTGAGCTTGTTAAGCGTCGCCTGGATGTCCTGATCCGAGGCGGTTTTCTCGACTTGCTCGCGCAGGGTCTTCATGTCGGCCCGGAGCGCCTTGCCGGGAACCTTCATGGCGTCCCATTTGGCCTTAATCGCGTCCGCCAACTGCTTGGCCTGGGCGTCGGTGAGGCCCAGGTATTTTTTCAAATGCTCTGCGGGGTTGCCCTTATGACGGAAGCCGCCGGGATGGTCCGGGCCTCCGGCCTGGGGGGAAGCCGGCGGTGGAGCGCCGCCTCCCTGGTCCTGCGCGTAGAGCGCGCCGGTCAGCGCGGGCACGGCCAGCGCGCAGGCAAATGCGACAGAGACGATGCGTTTTAATTTTTTGGGTTCCATATTTATTTAGACTCCTTGCGGCCTATCGAAGTGTCGCGCCCTTTCTCCGAATTCTATATAGTAAAATAGCCCCGGTAAACTCAAATGGATTTAACTTCCCATTCGATCGCCCAAGAGGAAAAAGGCACCCCCTTCGTTTTCCTGGCCGCGATTCTGGCCGCGGTGGGGGGGCTTCTTTTCGGCTACGACACCGGGGTGATTTCCGGCGCGCTCATTTTCATCCGCCAAAAATTCGCCTTGAGCGTTTTCCACGAGGAACTGGTGGTCAGCGTGGCGCTGGTCGGTGCGGCGTGCGCGTCCCTGGCCGGCGGACGCCTGGCCGATTATTTCGGGCGGCGCGCGACGCTCCTGGCGACGTCGATTATTTTCATGACGGGAGCGGCCCTATGCGCGCTGGCGCCGTCCGTGGGAGCGCTCATCGCGGGAAGAATCGTCGTGGGCGTCGGCATCGGCCTGGCGTGCAGCGCCGTGCCGGTCTACATCTCGGAGATTTCGCCGGCTCCCGCGCGCGGCTGGATGGTCTCGCTCATCCAGCTGGCCATCACGCTGGGCATTTTGGGCTCCTATCTGGTGGATTACGGGTTCTCGTCCGCGGGCGGCTGGCGCTGGATGCTGGGCCTGGCGTTTATCCCCGGCCTGCTCCTGGGACTGGGCATGATTTTCATGCCGGAAACGCCGCGCTGGCTCATGGAGCGCGGGCGCGAGGAGGACGCCAGAAAGGTCCTGAAAAAAATCCGGGGCGACGCGAACATCGAGGCCGAGATAGAAGACATCGGGCAGACCCTGCTTCTGGCCAAGGAGCGCGGCCGCTGGGCGGACCTGCTGGCGCCTTCGGTCAGGCCGGCGCTCGTCATCGGCCTGGGCATCGCTTTTTTCCAGCAGGTGACCGGAATCAACACCGTCATCTACTACGCGCCGACCATCATCCAGTCCGCGGGCATTCCTTCCGCCTCGGGGGCCATTTTGGCGACGGCGGGCATCGGGCTGGTCAACGTCCTCATGACGGTGGTGGCGATGTGGCTCATGGACCGGGTCGGCCGGCGGCCGCTTTTGCTTATCGGCACCGCCGGGATGATCGTTTCCTTGGGAGGGCTCGGGCTCTTCTTCCACCTGCCCAGCCACGCGGGCGCCTCGGCGGCCCTGGCCGTGGCGCTGCTCATGGCCTACGTCGCCTCTTTCGCCGTCAGCCTGGGCCCGATTTTCTGGCTGCTGATTGCGGAAATCTACCCGCTTAGAATACGCGGGCTGGCCGGCGGGACCGCCGCCGGAGTCAATTGGGCCTGCAACTTTTTGGTCTCGCTCACCTTCCTGAGCCTTATCCAAGCCATCGGCCCCGGGAACGCGTTCTGGCTCTACGGAGCGCTGGCCGTGGCGTCCTGGATATTCTCCTACTACCTCGTGCCCGAAACCAAAGGGCGCACGCTTGAGCAAATCGAAGCGGCCTGGCGCGAGCGCTTGGCGCAGCCCGCGGCCTGATCCGGCCCTGTTAACAAATGTTGCATCCACGGCTGCAATTTCCTTAAATAACAAATGTTAAGCCGTTCAATATCGCACATCGGAGGAAACCCGAATGCCTCGCAAGTCAGCCCTGCTGATCGCGGCTCTCTTCGGCTTGTCCGCCGCTCTCCCCATGCTGGGAAGCGCCACGACGACGCCCACGACAGCCACGACCAAGCATCATCACTACGTCCACCATCATTGGAGCCATCATCACGCGGCGGCCAAGAAGCACGCGACCAAGAAGACGGTCAAGATGGTGGCCAAAGCCACGCCCAAACCGGCGACTCCGGCTCAGAAACCCGCGCCGAAGGCCGCGCAGAAGCCCTGGTGGCACATCTGGGGATAAACGTCTCCCGGAATTAACCGGCTGCGCACGCAGCTACGGCGGCACTGGATGCGAAGTCGTGTCCGGTGCCGCCTTTATTTTCCTTCCTGATAACAGCGGGATAACGCCGGTTTTGGGCTAGATTTCCCCGCGCAGAATCCGGAATCCAGCTTTTCGGACGGGCGTCTTTCCATCCTGGGCGGGAACCGATGAGTCATTGCCGTCGCGCAGGGACGTGTAGTGCGGCGAGAGAATCTCGACGCCGGCGGCGTTGAAGCGATCCTGGATGTTCTGGCGCAGCTCCGAATAGATGTTGACCATGAGGGACGGCTGGTCGGTGTAGGCGTTGATCTGGTAGGACACGTAGAAATCGTCCAAGGCCGTCTGCAGCACGAAGGGCGCCGGCTCCTTGAGGATGTGCGCCGTCGCCCGGGCCGCCGAAATGAGCAGCTCATGAACTTGGCGCCACGGCGCGGAATAGCCGATGGAAACGCTGGTGTGCAGGATAAGCCCGCCGGTCTTGGCGCTGGCGCTGTAGTTGATGATGTGGCTGGCGAGCACGGCCGAGTTGGGGATGGAGACTTCCTCGTTCTTGATGGTCCGCACCCGCGTCACTAAAAAGCTCTTTTCGATGATGTCGCCCACCGTTTCGCCGATTTTGACCCGCTCGCCCAAGTGAAAGGGCCGCATGTAGGTGATGACCAGGCCCGCCACGACGTTGGCCGTAGCCGAGGTCGAGCCCAGGGAGAAGAGCACGCCCAGGAACACGCTGATGCCCTTGAAGGCGGGGGAGCTCGCGCCCGGCAGGTAGGGGAAGATGGCCACGGCGGCGATTATGATGATGAAGAAGCGGACAATCATGTAGGTCGGCTTGGCCCAATCGGGATAAAAGCCCTCGTGCGCGATGGCCCCGGTTTCAAGAGCCAGGAAAATCACCCGCACGAGCTTGATCGCGTAGCGGGTGATGAGAAGGATGACCGCGATGGAAACCAAATTGGGCACGTAGTCCGCGATCGCTTTTAAGAATCCCTTGATGGGCGCGAGCGCGTAGCGCATGAGCACCGCCGCGGCGCCGCGGCCCGCGGGGAAGAAGCTCAGCACCATCGGCACGTAGAAGTAGATCAGGCTCAGGAAAATCGCGACGCGGACAATGCCCAGGAGGGCGATGAAGCCTTCGGCGATGCGGTCCGCGGTCAGAATCTTAAGGGACTGGATGCGCACGTCCTTGATTCTGGTGCCGCGCCAGGAGCGGACCAGCTTGATGAGCCGCACGTAGAGCTTGTTGATCCAGTAGACCAGCACCGCGACGCCGGCCGTGGCGAGCACGGACCACCCCAGGCCGATTAGGATGCTTTTGATGCTTTCAGAAATGGCCATGGGGCTATTCTAATAAATCCGGGCGGCGGTTTCTTTTGACTTGGGAGCGCCGGCGCTTGTCCTCGAGCATGCGCGCCTTGGACGCCTTGGAGCGTCCGCGCTTGCGGCGGCGCTCCTTTTCCCGCTCGTGCCGGGCGCGGGCCGCGGACTCGCGCTTCCAAGCCTCTATTTTGTCCGCCAGGCGCGCGCGCGCGGCCAGGCGGTTGGCCCACTGCGAGCGCTCTTCCTGAGCGCGCACGGAAATTCCGGTGGGGCGGTGGACTAAGAGGACGGCGGTTTCGACCTTGTTGACGTTCTGCCCGCCGGGGCCGCCGGAGCGCAGGAAGCGCTCCTCCAAGTCGCCTTCAAAGACCCCGAGCTTAGCCAGCCGCGCGGCCGCGTCGGCCCAGGAATCGGAGAGGCTCACGGCCGGCCCGCGAAGATCAGCCGCGGCCTAGAGCGCGGCCAAACTTTCGGTCAGGGCGTCCGCGATGAAGTCCGCGTCCGCCTTGGTGATGCACAAGGGCGGCTTGACGCGCAGCACGTTGCCCGAAATGCCGCCCTTGCCGATTAAAAGCCCGCGGTCCTTGGTCATGTCAAGGAGCTTGGCCGCCAACTCCGGCATGGGCTCCTTGCCCGATTTGTCCTTGACCAGCTCGACGCCCAGCATGAGCCCCATGCCGCGGGCCTCGCCGACGTAGGGGGAGGTCTGCTCGAGCTTCTTTAAGCGCGCCAGGAGATGCGCGCCGACCTTGGCCGCATTCTCCGGCAGCTTCTCGGACTCAAGCACGTCCAACACCGCGCCCGCGGCCGCCATCTGCACCGGCGAGCCGCCAAACGTGTTGTAGTGGCTCTTGCCCTTGATGGCGTCCGCGATTTTGCGCGTGGTGATGACCGCGCCCACGGGATAGCCGTTGCCCAGGCCCTTGGCCATGGTGATGATGTCGGGCTTCACGCCCCATTTCTGGATGCCGAAAAAGTCGTTGCCCGTGCGGCCCACGCCGGTCTGCACCTCGTCCGCGATGAAGAGCCCGCCCGCCTTCTTGATGACGGCATAGGCGCCGGGGAAATACGCGGGCTCAGGCGTGATGACGCCGCCCACGCCGTTGATGGGCTCGGCGAAGAAAGCCGCGATTTTGCCCGAGGTGGAGGTCTTGATGACGTCGGCCAAGTCTTCCACGCAAAGCAAGGCGAACTCCTTGGGGCTCATGCCGGATGGGCGCCGGTAGGTGTAGTTCGCCTTGGCGAAGGACACGCCGAAGGGATACGGCATCGAGTGCCGCCAGGAAGACTGCCCGGTCAGGGCCATCGCCATCATGGTGCGGCCGTGGTAGGCGTGGCGCAGCGCCACGAACTCGTGGCTGCCGGTGTAGTTCTTGGCGATCATGGCGGCAAGCTCGTTGGCCTCGGAGCCGGAATTGGTGAAGAAGCACACGTCCATGTCCGGGTTGGCGGCCTTGGCCTTGTCGGCCAGGCGCTTGGCGAAAAGCCCCAGGGAGGGGTGCAGGTAGAGCGCGGTCGTGTGGAAGTATTCGCGCATCTGCTCGTCGATTTTCTTGAGCCAATGCGGGTGGCAGTGGCCGATGGAGACGGTGGCCACGCCCGCGAAGGCGTCCAGGTACTTGCGGCCCTTCTCGTCGAAGACGAATTGGCCGCGCCCGCGCACGATTTGCAGCGGCTTGGAATACATGGGGCCGGGCAGGGGCATCACGTGCTTCTCGCGCAGCGCGGCCACGGCCTCGGTGGAAAACGTCTGCGCCGGGGCGGCGGCCTCGGGCTTTTCTTTTTCGGCGACGGGCGACTTTCTCATGATGGCTCCGTGATTAATTTTAGTTGGAGGCTGACCTGATTTTCTCTCCGCCGGTCTTGCCGCCGTACTTCGGCAGGCGATCGTTGACCGGGATCATCCAGGCGGGCCGGTGATCAAAATAGAAATGGAGCTGCGGCGCGCGATCGGCTCCGCGTGGGATGGCCGCCAGCGGCACGTGAATCTCTCCGGGCCAGCGGCTGGATTCGAAAAAAAGCTGCGTCCCGCATTTTCTGCAGAATCTGCGGCGGGACGTGATGGATTTTCCCTTCAATTTGTAAGAATAGGCGTATTCGGCCAGGGCATTGCGGCCCGCGCGGACGCGCACCTGCGCAGACTTGAAGCCGAGGTAGGTCACGAAAGCCGCCGAATGCGCCCGGCGGCAGTTGTCGCAATGGCAGTGCGAGCAGAAGCGGCTGGGGAAGCTTACCGTGAAGCGCACGGCGCCGCAGACGCAGGAGCCGTCTCCGCTTCCGGTTTTCACCTGATGCTTTCGCATGCCGCGCACTGTGCCGTCTTTCAATAAATATTGGATTCGCGGCGCGCGCCGGTGTAGTCCAGGAACACGGTCTTAAGCTCGGTGAAGAAGTGCAGGCCTTCCTTGGACATCTCGCGCTCGCCCACGCCCGAACCCTTGACGCCGCCGAAAGGCACCTGGGCCTCGCCGCCGATGGTCGGGCTGTTGACGTGGACCATGCCGACCTCGGCTTCCTCGGAGAACTTGAGCGCCAGGTTCAGGTCCCGCGTGTAGATGGCGCAGGTAAGCCCGAAGGCGCAGTCGTTGGCCAGGGAGAGCATCTCCGCGAAGCTCTTGGTCCGCGTGACCGAGAGAACCGGGCCGAAAACTTCTTCCTTGAAGATGCGGTGGCCGGGCTTGACGCCGTCGAAGATGGTGGGCTCGACGAAGTAGCCGTGCGCGAGTTCGCCGCCTTGCGCGCGCTTGCCGCCGCATAAAAGCTTGGCGCCCTCTTTTTGCGCGGTCTCGATGTAGTCGAGATCGGTTTTGAGCTGGGCCTCGTCCACCGCGGGCCCCAGGCCCACCGCCGGGTCCAGGCCGTCGCCGATCTTCATTTTCTTGGCCTCGTCGATCAGCATCTTTAAAAACTTGTCCGCGATTTTCTCGTGCAGGATGAGGCGCGAGGTGGCCGTGCAGCGCTGGCCGGTCGAGCCGAACGCCCCTTTGAAGACTCCGCCCAAGGCCAATTCCAAATCCGCGTCTTCCCAGACCACCGCGGGATTCTTGCCGCCCATCTCGCAGGTGACCTTGATGCCGCGGGCTCCGGCCAGCGTGTGCACGCGGCGCCCGACTGAGTTGGAGCCCGTAAAGGACACGGCCTTGACCGATGGGTGCTCGATTAAAATGTCGCCCACCGAGGAGCCGGAGCCGATGACCAAGTTCAAGACGCCCGGCGGCAGGCCCGCCTCTTCCAAAATCTCCACGAACTTGACCGCCAGCGCCGGCACCAAGGACGCGGGCTTAAAGACCACGGTGTTGCCCGCGACCAGCGCGGGGGAAATCTTCCAGGCCGGAATGGCGAAGGGGAAATTCCAGGGCGTGATGATGCTGACCACGCCCAGCGGCTGGCGCAAAGTATAGAGCAGATTGCTGGGCAGCTCCGAGGGCGCGGTCGTGCCCATCAGGCGCAGGCCCTCGCCCGCGAACCAATCGACCAAAGTCGTGCCCTTGTCCATCTCGCCCTTGGCTTCGGAGAAAATCTTGCCCTCTTCGCGGGTCATCAGGCGCGCGAGCTCGTCGCGGCGCTCGCGCAGGATCTGCGCGGCCTTGGCCAGGATGCGCCCGCGCTGCGGGGCCGGCGTGGCGCGCCAGGCGGGGAACGCCTTTTGCGCGGCGGCAATCGCGCTCTTCGCGTCGTCCTGCGAGGCGCCTTGAAAGCGCGCGACCACGTCCCGCGTGTCGGCGGGATTAATCGAGAGGATTTCTTTTCCGGATTTCCCCTCGATCCATTTGCCGCCGATGTACTGCTTGAGCGCGAGCGTCCCCGCTCCGGTTTTCAAATTGGTTTCTTTTTTCATGGTCGTTGGCATGGCAGCCTCCAGAATTGGTCCCGCTATGCAAGAATTATACCAAGTCGCCGCCCCGATAAATCCGTCGCGGCCTGGGCCCATTAACCCCTGCCGCCTGGGCCTTTTGGCGCTCCATATTTTTCGCCATCCGGACTATAATGGCCTAAAGCCGCGCCATGATTAGAAAGAAGCGCTCCGCCCTCGCGTCCGTCTCGGCCTGCCTGCTCGCGGGCCTCATCCTGATTTCGTCTCCGGGACTGCCTTGCTACCAAGCCCTAGCCGCGTCCTTCGACGCGGACGCTGCCGCGGCAAGGCCGGTCGAAAGCGTTCCTGCTTCCGGCTTGGGACCTGGAATTGGCCTCGGCGGCAGTCTCGCTCCGCTCGAGCAGCCTCAAACGGTTCTCGCGGGCTTAGAAAATCTCCGCCCCGCGGCCCTATTCCTAGACCTCGACAAGACCATCACCGTCCACAAGAACTACGACCCGGCCGCTCACTTCTCGCCGGAAGCTGTCGAGAAAGTCAACGCGCTCCTGGCCAAGGGCGTTCCGGTGGTCTTCAACACCGGGCGCAGCATGCTCCACAACGCGTCGGTCTCGCCGCATTTTCCGGCCACGGCCGAAGACCTCTTGATCGCCAAAATCCCGCCCGCGCTGCGGCGCCATCTCATCTTCGTCGGGCGGCTGGGCAGCGAAATCGTCCGCTTCGACGCCCAGGGCAAGCCCGTGGTGATGCGGGAGGACGGCTGGAACTCCCAGGAGCGGGCGCGCATCCAGGCCGTCATCGAGTCGTCGCTCAAGGATTTGGGCGTCGCGCCGGACGAGTTGGACTCCGAGGCGGAGCACCTGCCCGGCATTTCCTACCTCAGCTTCAAAACCCAAGACGCGCGCGCGGACAAGCTGGCCGTTTTGATCGGCCAAAAAGCCCGGGCCGAGGGCCTGGCGCTGCGCTCCCACGGCGATTCGGGGCGGTGGATTATTCTCAGCAAGAACACCAAGGGAACGGGCGGACGCGCCGCCTATGAACATCTCAAAAAGAGCGGCTACGGCGTCCGGGAGGACAACCTGCTCGCCATCGGCGACGATTTCGCGCTGCACCTGGACGGCCTGGCGGGGACCGACGCCGAGTGGGCGCTCGCGTTTCCCAAGTCCCGCGCCTTGAGCGTGGGCGACGCCGACGCGGCGGCGCTGCCGCCCAACGTCCAACGCCTGGGCCAGGGCGTCGAGTGGACCAACCGGGCCTTGGACGCGCTCCTCGCGGGCCGCCGGGCGGAATATCCGCTCCTGGCCAAGCTGCGCGCCGCGTGGAAAAATCCAGCGGTTCAAAAAGCCGCCTTCGCCCTTTTGGGCGCGGGCGCGGTTTTGTCCTGGCCGATTTTGTGGGCCCACCAGGGCGCGGCGCTCATCAGCACCGGGCTTCTGCTCATCATCGGCCTGCCCCAGATTGTGGAGGATTTTCCCGCGGCCACGCTGCAAAAGCTGAACCGCGCGCTGGCCTTTGCGCATCTGCCGCGCATTCCGGCGAACCCGGCGCAGGGCGAGCAGGCCGCCGAGGCGGTCTCGACCGGCACCAACTTCATTTGGACGACGCTGTCGTTCTCTTTGCTCTCGGCCGGAATTTTGACCAACACCAGCTGGTGGATCGCGTCCAACTCCTTTAGCGTCATCAAGCGCCTCGTTATCGGGGGGCAGATCAACTACTACCGCCGCAGCCCCAAGCTTTGGCTGCAAAGCGGCCTGGTCCTGGCCGGCGGCCTGGGCTTGCTGGCCCTGGGATTTTTCCCGATTTATTTCTCGGCTAAAATTTGGGCCTCCGCCATCACCACCGGCGCCATCGGGCTTTTGATCTTCATCAACCTGCCGCAAATCAAGAAAGACTACCGGCTCTACCAGGCGCCCGAGCCCCAACTGCCCAACCGGAGCAAGGCCGATTCCGTGATGCTGGTGCTGGCCGCCATCTTCGGCCTCATCGCGGCCTCGGCCGTGAGCAATTACGATTGGGCGGCCATCAACGTCATTTCCCTGGCCACGGCGCTGGTGATGACCGGCCAGCTTTTCCTGCCCAAGCAGACCAACGCCATCCTGGGCAAGGTTTTTAAGCGGCTGCTTAAAAACAAAGCCGCCCCGCCCGCACCAAGCAAGCCCTAAAGCGATCTTCTTCACGCCGCCGTCACATGGGTTTTACGCGCCGGCCATGGCCCGCAGCGGCCGCCCTTGATACCATGTTGTCGTGACCGCCGCAGAGAATGCCGCCAAGGAGAACGCCACGATGAAACGATTTTTCAAGCCGATGGGCGCCGGGATTATCCTCGCCGCAGCCGCTATGGCCGCGACGCTGGCCCAGGCCCAGAACGTCAATTGGAATTCGGATCCCTTAAAGCAAGTCCCGGCCCTGCATTATTCCGCCACGACGCTCGTGTCCGCGGCCGGCCGCGGCCAGGCATCCGTGTTCCGCGCAATCAAGGGCTCGCCCATCACCGTGATCTTCCGGTGCTCGCCGGTCGCCAACACGCCGACAAGCGACATCGACAGCGTCCTCATCGACGGCCACCAGCTGACCCAATACGACGGCGGCTACATTCCGCACAGCCAGCTTCACTCCCAGGGCTACGAATTTTCCACCGGCGAGGACGTGGGGGAAAACCTGCTCTACCTCTACCTGAGCAAGACGGGCCGGCCGAACACCGCGATCAATTTGGGGACGCTGAGCGAGTCGCCGGCGGCCTGCGACTGGCAGGAGCAATCGGTCAACAAAGTCAGCCTCTCTCAAAGCGTGAGCGTGACCCTGCAAGAAGGCGCCGCCTCCGCCTGCCTATCCGCGATCATCGACAGCGAGCCGGTGTACTCGAAATCCGCGAAGCTGACCATCACCTTCAAGGACCTGCAAAGCAACAAGAGCGAAACCCTCAAGTCCCAGGTCGGCACCACCTCGACCCCGGACTTGGCGCAGTGCCGCGCGACGCCCCTGGGCGGCACCGGCACGGTTTTCTACAACAACCAGTGCGGGCCCGATTCCTATTACTTCCCGCCGAACTACGGTCTTCCGGACGGCGAGTGCGTCCCGGCCGGCCGCTAGGGTCTAACTAGGCCTTATAAGGCCTACCCTAGGCCTAGGTAGGCCTAGCCATGGCCAAGTTGGCCGGCCAGATAGGGCCAGGTTGGCCAGCCTATCTGGCTATAGCTAACTTATAGCCCTTTATAGCCAAATCATAGCTGGGCTATAGTCAAATTCCAGCCTTTGCCTATCTCCTGCCTATCAATCGCCAGCCTTTTATTCGTTTCTTCGACCTACCTGGGACCACCGCCACCTAGGTATACGGGTGGTGGGTGGTGTGGTGGGGGTGGTGGATAGCAGCTTTCCAGCTATTTTTTAGGCCCGATCCAGCTATATAAAGGAAGCAAAATCGCCTCGGCCAAACGTCCAAAGCCCTGTCATCTCGTCGGCCCTTGGATTATGGATGGGCATGGCTATTGGGGGAACTTTCTGCCCAAGCAGGCCAACGCGCTTCTGGGCAAAGTTTTCAAGCGGTTCCCCAAGAAGACGGTGCCCGCGATAGGGCCTGGCTGGTTTAGAATTATTCGCCGAGAAATTCCGCCGGAGGCTTTAGTGCTGCTGCCACCACGGCGTCGGCGCTGGCGGGGCCGGCTGAGCGGGCGCGGCTTGCGGCTGCAAAGGAGGAGAAGGCTGGTCAGGCTGCGGCTGCGATTTCATCATCATCCCGCCGCAGCCGGGCGGTCCGGCGGAACCATCGCCCGCGATGCTCTGCGTGGCACCCCACCGGCAGGACAGCAACAGGAAGCCCGCCACGGGAAGAACTAAGAGTGCGGCCGATTTGAGCTTCCTCATTGGGGTGAATGTAGCAAATGGTCCGCTTTATGTCTAGACACGCGTGGAATTAAGTTTTGCCGCTTATCTACTAACTAAAATTGCGGATAGATAGGAGCCCGATATCCCGGGCAGCCGGGGCCTTTTCTTTTCATCGGTCCTTTTTCCCTTGATTGCATTTTCTACAAAGAGTCTGCAGATTGCTGCGCATATTCCTCCCATTCTTCGCAATCGGAATAATGTGATCTACTTCAAGTTCGACTCGGTGGTCGTTTGATGGACTAGCACCACATTTCGCGCAACGATAGTTATCGCGCTTCAAAACAGCCCACCTATCCTGCAGCGGAATTGTTGTACGGACTGACTTGCCAACGTTACCAACAAGAAGATCTTCTTTTGATATCTTGCCCTCGTGGTATGCCGCGAGCGCTTCACAGGCAGCGCGCACGCTCCCCCAATGACGCTTGTACGGGCTTTCCGAATATTTTTCTCCCAATGTCGCAATCCTCCGCTTACCTGGGGGGAATCCCAGTTGTTTCCAGGCCGCCTCAAGATTGATAATCAATTGTTCGGTTGAATACTGCCTCTCCCTTACACCCACGATGCCTATCAAGGCTAAAGCCTTTTTCCAAGAACCAAATCTATCAATGATGGTCGCAGAATTAGGACGCTTTCCTGGAAGACCATCGTATTGAGGAGACGTGAAGTAGTCACCATCAAATGTCTTAGCTACAGACTGTAGCGCGGCCACTAAATCGCCATCACTTAAACGTGTGCGTTTTGCATTTAGGTTGAATTGAAATTCATCACCCATAACGTCTCCTCTCGATGGATGGAATAGCCTTCTGAAATTCCGAAGAAAAAAGATTAATACCAACCTGCGCCATAAGCATTCCTAATTACGAACTCCGCGCCGCGCGCTTTAGGAATTGCCCGCGCTTGGCCGAGCCGGTCATGGCGTCGCCCGAAATCATCTGCTCGCCGCGCAGGAACACGGCCGCGATGGCGCCCTCGACCGTCTTGCCTTCGTAGGGGTTGTAGTCGGCCGCGCTGTGGTGCTTCTTCGCGGTGATGGTGGTTTTTTTCTTGGGGTCGATGAGCACGATGTCGGCGTCGGCGCCGGGCGAAAGGTGCCCCTTCTTGGGGTAGAGCCCGAAGAGCTTGGCGGGCGAGGTCGAGGTCAGCTCGACGAAGCGGTTGGCGGTGAGCCGCCCTTTCTGCACGGCGTCCCATAAGAGCAGCATGCGGGTCTCGACGCCCGGCGCGCCGTTGGGAATCTTTGAGAAGTCCTTCTTGCCCAGCTCCTTGCCGGGCTTGACCGCGGTCGCCTTCATGCAAAAGGAGCAATGGTCGGTCGAGACCACCTGCAGGTCGTTGCGGAGAAGCCCCTTCCAGAGCCGCTCCTCGTTGCCCTTGGGGCGCAGAGGGGGGCTCATGACGAACTTGGCGCCCTCGAAGCCCGGGCGCTCGTAGTCCTCGTAGGACAGATAGAGATACTGCGGGCAGGTCTCGGCGAAGACCGCCTGTCCCCGCTCGCGCGCGCGGCGCACTTCGTCCAAGGCGTCGCCGGCCGAAAGGTGCACGAAGTAGATGGGCACGCCCGCCATGTCGGCCAAGGCGATGGCGCGGCGCGTGGCCTCGGCCTCGGCGGACATGGGCCGCGTCAAGGCGTGGTACTTGGGCTCGATTTTGCCCTCGGCCAGCGCCTTTTGCACCAGCACGTCGATGACCCCGCCGTTCTCGGCGTGCATGCAGATCATGCCGCCGTTTTCCTTGGTGCGCGTGAGCGCGCGGAAAATGGTCGCGTCGTCCGACATGAAGATGCCGGGGTAGGCCATGAAAAGCTTGAAGGACGAGACGCCTTCCTTGACCATCGCGTCCATTTCCTTGACCCGGTTCTCGGGCAGGTCCACCACGATCATGTGGAAGGCGTAGTCGACCGCGCTCTTGCCCTGGGCCTTTTCGTGCCAGGTGTCGAGCGCTTTTTTGAGCGCCTCGCCGCGCTTCTGGATGGCGAAGTCCACGACGGTCGTGGTGCCGCCGAAAATCGCGGCCGCGGAGCCCGTGCGGAAATCGTCCGCGGTCGTGGCGCCCATGAAGGGCATGTCGAAATGGGTGTGCACGTCGATGCCGCCCGGCACCGCGGCCAGGCCCTTGGCGTTGAAAGTTTTTGAGTCGCGCGCGTCGATTTTCCCGACCGCCGCGATTTTGCCTTTCTCGATGGCGATGTCGGCTTTGAACGAATCCGACGCCGTGACGACGGTGGCGTCCTTGATGACGAGGTCGTAGCTCATGATTTTCTCCTAATTCGGTTTGAGCGCGGTCAGCAGATTATCCTTGTAGAAAGCGCCGATCCGCTTGGACTTGACGATTTCCTTCATGCCGGACTCGGCGAGCGTCTTTTCATACTCGCCCACGTGGAAAATGTCATAGACGGCGAGCTTGCCGCCGGGCTTCAGCACGCGGACCATCTCGCGAATGGCGGCGGCGCGCGCGTCCGCTTTCGGGATGTTGTGAATCGCCAGGCTAGAGGTCACCGCGTCGAAAAACGAGGAATCGAATGGGAGCTTGGCCGCGTCGGCGGTGTTGAGCTCGATTCGTCCCGACACGCCCTCCGCCGCCGCGTTGCGCAGCGTCGTTTCTGGGCTGTTGCCAGACTGGTCCTTGGTCTGCCAGATGTCCACGCCGACCGCCTTGCCGCCGGGAAGCCGCTTGGCGGCTCCTAAAAGGATGAGCCCGCGTCCGCAGCCCACGTCGAGAACTTTCTCGCTTCCTTGCAAGGACAGAAAATCAAGCAGACGGTCCCTGACCTTGAACTTTCCGCGAAAGCTTCCGCGGAGCATCGACGCCGCGCTCCAGAAAAACCAAGCCGCGGAGGCCAGCCACCAGAATGTGTAATAGCAAAGCGCCAGAGAGACGAGTCCCCCGGCCGCGAAGCCCATCACGACGCCCGGCGCGTCCACGCCGTAGCTGGCCTTGCTCACGATCCGCGGCCTCCCAGGCGATTTACCGAAGGGAACTTTTCAGATCTGCCGATCGTATGAAGAGTAATGCCTCCGTAGCTTAACGGATAGAGCGACGACCTGCTAAATCGTGGATCTGGGTTCAAATCCCGGCGGGGGCAGAGTCTTAATAGCTCTTGACAACTTCCGGAATCGTGGTATACTCCTTTATAGCAGGTCGTCACGGGATTAATAGTCCCGGATTCACGATGAAGGGATCGGCGCAAGCCGGTCCCTTTTTTATTTCTCACGGCTTGATGGGCAGCCTCAAATCGTAGCGGCCGTCCAGCATCTTCTGGCCGTCCAACTCCGCGTGGCAGCCCGGGCAGCGCGGGTTTTGGCTCGCCAGCACTACGATGGTGGCGCCGGGCTCGCGGCTCATGCTCTTCATCTGCGGCGTTTTCTCAAAAACGGCCTTGCAGAACGGGCAGGCCCAGCGGTTGGGGTCGCGCGCGCCGGGAATCTTGGCCTTTAACTTCTCCGCGCCGCGCTCAATCCACTGCACGAGGTAAAGACAGCCCCAAATGAAAAAATAGCCGGCGACCAAAATCGCGGCGAGGGCGATCAGGAATTCCACGAGGAAAACCCCAAATAGACGGTAAATGATATCCCGAAGCTGATAAACCACGCGTAGTCGTAGAGCGTGCTCCAGAAATGGGACACGTGCGCCAGGCCCACCGCGCCCAAAAATCCCGGCGCCAAGGGGAGAATGC
>DATLSD010000001.1:0-2337 GCA_035534315.1 Elusimicrobiota bacterium | reverse complement strand
TTTATCTAATTTGCGCGAAGTTGCGGGAATGAAGAACAGATATGCTCATTTGCAGGCGGGATGGCCTTTCGGTCTCATACTAAGGAAGACCTTCTCTTTAAAGAATTAATCGTATATTATCGCCTTCTAAATTCTCTATTTTAGGCCCTTGACAGGTCAAGCCTCCGTCTTTACACTCCGGAAGAGGGCACTTTATGCGAATACAGTTGGCCTCGGTCGCCGTCGGCCTGCTCCTGGCCCGCGCCGTGTGCGGGCAGGAGATGAGAGCGGCCGACCCGGTGGAAGAATCCTTCCTCCCCGCCGGAGTTTCCGAGGCTTTTACCGCCATCGATACGAGCCTTTCAGGCATGGAACAAGCTCCGGATTACGCCTCTTTCATGGGCGATTTGCGGACTTTCGAAAGCGAACTCCCCGCGGTCAAGCCCCAAAATCGCCTGACCGTGCTGCGCACGATGTCCGTGAGCCTAGGCGGTGAGGCGCGGCAGGCCCAGGATGCCGCCGGAAAACCCGCTGCGCCGCTGGATCAAGGCTTGGCGGACTTAGACAACGCGGTCGGCAACTGGTCGGACGCGGGCGGCTTCGCCCAGAGAATCCTGCGCGTCAATCCTAAGGACCCGGCCGCCTGGCTGAGCCTCTCCCAGGCGGACATGGGCTCGGGGCGCGCGCCGCAAGCCCTTGCGGCCGCGCAAAAATCAACGGCTTTTGCCCCGAAAAATCCGTCCGCCTGGAGAAGCGAGGCATTGGCCTACGCGGCTATGGGCAAAAAATCCCTCGCCGCAAGCGCGGCACGGCGCGCCCTGTCCCTTAACCCCGCCGACGCGGCGTCAAAGGCTCTTCTGCAAATCTTGAGCGAGAAAAATCCCCGCTTCCACCTGGGAAAAATCACGACCGGCTGGGACAATCCCGCCGCGGGCGCCTTCCCCGGATCGGCCGGCTCTCTCGCGGCGCCGGGCCCCGCCGCGGCCGTTTTAGTTTCGCCCAAGGCCGCGCCTTTCGCCGCCGGCTCCGGGCTCGCGGCGCCTTCTCCAGAACCGACGGACATCAACGGGCTTTTGCGGGACGCGGCGGATAAAATCGCCGTGGCGGATTACGCCGCGGCCCTGGCGGACGCGGCCCGGGCCGCGGAGATGAACCCCAAAAGTCCTGCGGCCTACTACTACCAAGCCGCCGCGGACAACCTGCGCGGCCGCTATCAATCCGCCGTCGCCCGGGCCACGCGCGGCTTGGCCGTTGACCCGGCGGACGTCTTGCTGCGCGACGAGCGCGCTTGGTCGTTCAACCGTCTGGGCCGGGTGGAGGACGCCGTGGCCGACTCAAATTCGGCCCTGGAGCGCAACCCGCAGGATCCCTACGCCTACGCCAATCTCAGCCGGGCCAATGAGCAGGAAGGGGACATCCGCGATGCCTTGACTGATTTGGGGCGGGCCGCGGCGATAAATCCGGACTTCGCGGCGCCCTATCAAGAGGCCCTGCGCCGCTACGGCCTCCTACCGAAAAAAACCGAACAAGTTCCGCCGCCGGCTCCCTGGCAAAACAGCCGCGACAGCACTTTCCTTTTGGTCTTGGCTAGTTCCCTGGTCGGCGGAACGCTCCTTGCTCTGGGCGTTCTGGGGTTAGTCCGGCGTTAAGACGCCTTAAAGGCCTCGGAAAAGGCCTTCAAGGTTTTTTCGCGCGCCGGCGCGTCGTGAGCCGTGGACAAGAAGGCGGCCTCGAATTGAGCGGGCGGAAAATAAACCCCCCGCTCCAGCAGGCGGTTGAAAAAGCGCGCGAAGCTCCGCGTATCCGAGCGCTTGGCCTCGGCGAAATCGCGCACCGGCCCATCGGCAAAAAACAGCGTGAACATGGAGCCCGCGGCGTTGGCGCAGAGCGCAACCCCGGCTTTTCGGGCGGATTCCAGAGCGCCCGAAACGATTTCCCTAGTGGCGGTCTCAAGCGCGGGGTAGGGGTTGGTCTTGCGCAAAAGCTCCAGGCATTTTCTCCCGGCGGCCACCGCGACCGGATTTCCCGAGAGCGTGCCGGCCTGGTAGACCGGGCCCAGGGGCGCCAAGAGCTCCATGATGTCGCGCCGTCCGCCGAAGGCCGCCAAGGGAAAGCCGCCGCCAACGATTTTTCCCAGGCACGTTAAATCGGGCTTGATGCCGTAGATTTTTTGCGCGCCGCCAAAGCCCAGGCGAAAGCCCGTGATCACCTCGTCAAAAATCAAAAGGGCCTTATGCCTGCGGGTCTCCGTCCGTAGCGTCTCCAAAAATCCGGCGGCGGGCAAGACCACGCCCATGTTGCCGGCCACGGGCTCAACGATGACGGCCGCGATGTCTTTGCCCCACTTCGCGAAAGCGT